>NZ_JBEXFQ010000034.1:0-85522 GCF_040606855.1 Nocardia sp. NPDC005366 | reverse complement strand
GCCCCCGAGTCGATTCGACTCGGGGGCTCCCGCGTATCTCCGCCCGCGTGGCGTCAGCGGCGGCGCGCGGCCTCGATGGCCTCGAATTTGGCGAGGTTGTGGCGGGCGTCGGCGAGGGCGTCGTGGGCGTCCGGCGGGACCGGCGGCAGTTCAGGTCTGCCGTGGAACTCCCAGTGCTGGCGCAGTTCGTTGGTGTAGCGGGGCAGGGTGTTGGGCAGCTCGACCATGGAACCCCACAGTTGGCACAGCGCGACGTGGTCGTACGCGCCGACCCAGGCCCACAGTTCCGGCTGCACGGTGGGGCGGGGGACCAGGAATTTGTAGAGGTCCGCTCGGATCTGTTCGCGGCTGCGCCACAGCGGCGACGCGGGCGGCGGCAATTGCGGCAATACGTATCTGCGCACCCATGGCCCCGCCTTGGCGGGATCGAATTCGGTGGAGACCGCGTAGTATTCGCGTCCGTCCTCGCAGACGACGCCGATCGACACCAGGTCGATCACCACGCCGTCCTCGATGAACTCGCAGTCATAGAAGTATCTCAGCGAGATCGACCTCTCCTCGGTGATCGGGTCCGGTTGGTGGCGTGTGCCGGTGATCAACCCTATGCGGGACGGTGGGCGGGGTTCGCGCAAGGGCTCCCGGGGTGAGGGATTCGAACACCTCGGTGCGGACGATCCACCCCTACCTCCGGGTATCTGCGGGACCGATCGGTCCGTATTCTGAAGTCGTGAACTGGACCGTCGACGTACCCATCGATCGCTTGCCGGAACTGCCGCCGCTGCCCGCCGAGCTGCGCAGACGCCTGGACGACGCGCTCGCGAGGCCCGCGCTACAGCAGCCGTCGTGGGATCCGGAGCAGGCGGCGAATATGCGCACCGTGCTGGAGAGCGTGCCGCCCATCTGCGTGCCAGCCGAAGTCGAGGAATTGCGTGCGCAGCTGGCCGAGGTGGCCAGGGGCGAGGCGTTCCTGATGCAGGGCGGTGATTGCGCGGAGACGTTCGCCGACAACACCGAGCCGCATATCCGCGGCAATATCCGGACGCTGCTGCAGATGGCGGTGGTGCTGACCTACGGCGCCAGCCTGCCGGTGGTGAAGGTCGCCCGGATCGCGGGCCAGTACGCGAAACCGCGATCCTCCGACACCGACGCCCTCGGCCTGCGGTCCTACCGCGGCGATATGGTTAACTCGCTGGCCCCCGACGCGGCGCTGCGTGAACACGATCCCTCGCGATTGGTCCGCGCCTACGCCAACGCGAGTGCGGCCATGAATCTCGTGCGCGCGCTGACCGGTGCGGGTATGGCGGATCTGCACAAGGTGCACGACTGGAACCGGGATTTCGTCGCGCAGTCGCCCGCGGGCGCCAGGTACGAGGCCCTCGCCGAAGAGATCGACCGCGGCCTCGCCTTCATGACCGCCTGCCGGGTCAAGGATCCGAGTCTGCAGTCGGCGCGCATCTACGCCAGCCACGAGGCGCTCGTGCTCGACTACGAACGCGCCATGCTGCGCCTCGGTGAGCATCCGGCGACCGGCGAACCGCTGCTCTACGATCTGTCCGCGCACTTCCTGTGGATCGGTGAGCGCACCCGTCAACTCGACGGCGCGCATATCGCCTTCGCCGAACTGCTCGCCAACCCGATCGGCCTGAAGATCGGTCCGACCACAACGCCGGATCAGGCCGTCGAGTACGTGGAGCGGCTCGACCCGAACAACGAACCGGGCAGGCTGACCATCGTCTCCCGGATGGGCAACTCGAAGGTGCGCGACGTGCTCCCGCCCATCATCGAAAAGGTGCAGGCCACCGGCCATCAGGTGATCTGGCAGTGCGACCCCATGCACGGCAACACCCACGAGGCGTCCACCGGTTACAAAACCCGCCATTTCGACCGCATCGTCGACGAGGTACAGGGCTTCTTCGAGGTGCATCACGCCCTCGGCACCCACCCCGGCGGCCTGCATATCGAGCTGACCGGCGAGAACGTCACCGAATGCCTCGGCGGCGCCCAGGACATCTCGGATCTGGATCTGAACAGCCGCTACGAGACGGCTTGCGATCCGCGTCTGAATACCCAGCAGTCGCTGGAACTCGCGTTCCTCGTCGCGGAAATGCTGCGCTGAACCGATCGTCGACCCGCGGCCTCGGTTGACGAGGCCGCTTCGTCGGTGTCGTCGCGGCCCGGCCGCGAGCGCTCAGCGACGCCGCAGTGACGGGTCGAGCAGAGCGGGTGGGGTATCGAATTTCTCGTGTGCGGCGAGGTCGACGCCGGGGGCGACGATCGCGTCGATCGCATCGAGGACGTCGGCGGGGAGCACGGTGTCGGCCGCAGCGAGATGCGACCGCAGGTGGTCCATGGTGCGGGGGCCGATGATCGCGCTGGTCACGGCGGGATGCGCGGTGACGAATCCGAGCGCGAGCTGGATCATCGTCAGACCGGCCTCGTCGGCGACCCCGGCCAACTGTTCGACCGCGTCGAGCCTGGCGCGGTTGGACGGAATGGAGAGGTCGAAGCGCTGGGGCAGGACCGCCGAACGGTTGGTGGCGATCTCCCTGCCCGCGCGGACCGCACCGGACAGCCAGCCCGAGGCCAGCGGACTCCATGCCAGCACGCCGAGCCCGTACTCCTCGGTCACGGGCAGCACGTCGGTCTCGATCCCGCGCTGCAGCATCGAGTAGCTGGGCTGTTCGGTGACGTAACGGCTCGAGTGAAGGTCGCGGGCGGCCCATTGGGCTTGCACGATGCGGTAGGCGGGGAAGGTCGATGAGCCGAAGTAGCGGATCTTCCCCGCGCGCTGTAGATCGGTCAACGCCGACAGCGTCTCCTCGTCGCTGGTGGTCGGATCCCACCGGTGGATCTGGTAGAGATCGACGTGGTCGACGCCGAGGCGGCGCAGGCTGTTGTCGAGTTCGGTGACCAGCCAGCGGCGTGAGCTGCCCTGGTGATTGCGCTCCTCGCCCATGGGCATGGTCGCCTTGGTGGCGAGCACGATGTCGTCGCGGCGTCCCGCGATGGCTTTGCCGACCATCTCCTCGGATTCGCCGTCGCTGTACCTGTCGGCGGTGTCGATGAGGTTGATCCCGGCCTCCAGGGCGGCGTCGATGATCGCGGTGGCCTCGTCCTGGGTGGTGCGCCCGATGCTGCCGAAGTTCATCGCGCCGAGTACGAGGGTGCTGACCTGCACGCCGGTGCGGCCCACAGTGCGGTATCGCATAACTGTTCCTCCGAAGGAGCGTGGTTTACGGTTGCCCGCTCTGGCATCATGAATAAGCGGAACGATGTTCCCTTACTATATGGAACCTTGTTCCGCTTCGCAATGTCACTACCGAAGGGAGTCGCGCGATGGCCGATGCCGACGGGCGATCAGCGCACGTGGCCCCTCGCAAACGGGCCGACGCTCGACGCAACGCGCAGACACTGCTCGATGCCGCCGCCGAACTCTTCGTCACCTCCGGCGTCGAGGTGCCGGTCCGCGATATCGCGGCCAAGGCGGGCGTCGGGACCGGCACGATCTACCGGCATTTCCCGACGCGGGCGGACCTCATCATCGCCGTCTACCGGCATCAGGTCGAAGCCTGCGCCGAAGCGGGTCCTGGCCTGTCGGCGAGCTGCGCGACCCCGTACGTCGCACTGAGGCGATGGATCGATCTCTTCGTCGATTTCCTGGCCACCAAACACGGACTCGCCGCCGTGCTGCAATCCGGCGACGCGGGTTTCGACACGCTGCACGCCTACTTTCTCGACCGCCTCGTGCCCGTGTGCACTCGATTGCTCGACGCCGCGGTCGAGGCAGGCGAGATTCGCTCCGACGTGGATGCCTACCTCCTGATGCGCGGCGTCGGCAATCTCTGCATCGGCGCGGCCGACGACCCCGACTACGACGCGCGTCGCCTCGTCGAACTCCTGATCGCGGGACTGCGCCGCCCGTAATGGCCGAAGGTGGTGCGGTGCTGGACTTTCCGCGCTCACCGAACGCGCGACAGCGGCAGGGAACGCGCTGCTGTCACGCGGCTGAGCGACGGAAGTACTGATCTCGGTCGAGGTCATCGATCAGTCCGGGCCGGGTCGGCCGCCAGCCGAGCGACTTTCGGGTGAGCTCGCTCGAGGCGCGGACGTCGGCTCCGAGGAAACCGGCCAGCCAGCCGAAGTGCTCGCCTGCCTGATCCTGCGGAATCGAGGCGGTCGGACGATTCAGGCGTCGCCCGATCACCTCGGCGATGGCGCGGACCGCGACGCCTTCCTCGGCCACCGCGTGCAGTACCGATCCCGCGGGGGCCTGCTCGAGTGCCAGGCGGAACAGGTGTGCGGCATCGAGCCGGTGTACCGCGGGCCAGCAGTTGGATCCATCGCCGATGTAGCCGGAAACGCCTTTGTCGCGGGCGATCTCGATAAGAGTCGGGACGAAACCGTGATCGCCGTCGCCGTGCACCGACGGCGGAAGTCGAAGGACCGATGACCGTACGCCCCGCGCGGCGAGGGCCAGCGCCGCCAGCGTGCCCGCGTTCCGGGGAGCCGCGCTAGGGCCGGAGGCGGGCACGTCGTTCTCGGTCGCCACCCGTCCCGCCGGGAGCCCGAGTGTTCCCGCCGTGATGACGAGGGGGCGGCCGGTGCCGGTGAGCGCGTCGCCGAGGGTCTCGATAGCGCGCAGGTCCGTGCGGGCGGCGCCCACGTAGTCGGAGAAGTCGTGGTTGAACGCGAGGTGGATGACCCCATCGGACGCGGCTGCGCCTTTCCGCAGGCTGTCGAGGTCGTCGAGTGAGCCGTGATGCACCACCGCCCCGGCCGCCGTGAGCGCGTCGGCCGAGGCCTCGGAGCGGGCGAGCCCGAGAACTTCGTGGCCCGCGTCGATGAGCTCGGGAACGAGCGCCGACCCGATGAAACCGGATGCGCCGGTGACGAAGACACGCATAAGAGAACCTCCAGGTAGTCGACTGGCGAGCCCGCTCGGCTCGTACCAGGACAGTTTGATGTCAGTCACTGTCATCGCTAACCGTACACACGATGTCAGTTGCTGTCATCAGTTACGATCGTCGTATGGGTCGTTGGGAGCCGAACGCGCGAGGCCGACTCGAACAGTCGGCGCTGGAGCTCTACCTCGAGCGCGGGTTCGAACAGACCACGGTGGCCGAGATCGCCAAGCGCGCGGGGCTCACGGAGCGAACGTTCTTCCGGCACTTCGCGGACAAACGCGAAGTGCTGTTCTCGAGTTCCCTCCAGGAACTCATGGTGACCACCCTGGCGGGCGTGCCCGAGGCCGCGGCACCGATCGACGCGGTCGCCGCGGCCATCGAGGCCGCAGGCGCCCGACTTCAGGATCGCCGCGATATCGCGCTGCGCCGCCAGGCGGTCATCGCCGCGAACGCGGGCCTACAGGAACGCGAGCTGATCAAACTCGCGTCGATCGCCGCGGCGATGGCCGAGGCATTGCGCGAACGCGGCGTCGGCGATCCCGCCGCGAATCTGACCGCCGAGGCCGGGATCGCCGTGTTCAAGACCGCGTTCGAGTGCTGGATCAACGGCATCGGCCAGCCGGAGTTACCCCAACTGATCCGCGAGTTCCTCGATGAACTCGAAACCCTGACCGCGGGCGGAAATCCCTCGCCGAGCGCCCGGCGCGACGACGCGGCTACGGCAGCGCGGTCAGGGTGACGGTGCTGCCCGGGGTCACCTTGCTGCCCGCGCCGGGACTCTGACCGATCACCACCGAACTGTCCGATGGTGTGAGCTGCTGGACCTGGACGTTCAGCCCGAGGGCTTCCAGCTTCTGGCGGGCGGAGCCGACGTTCTGGCTGACCAGGAACGGCACCTTCACCGCGTTGGAGACGATCAGCGCGACACCGTCGCCGGAGCCGACGGTGCTGCCCGCGGCCGGATCGGTGCCGATGACCTGGTCGGCCTCGATGGCCTTGTCGTATTCGGTGCGCGTCTCGCGGACCTTGATACCGGCCGCGGTCAGGGCCTGCACCGCCTCTTCGGTGGTCTTGCCCCGGACGTCGGGCACCTTCACCGGCTGCGCGCCGTTGCTGCGGTAGACCTTGACCTGTCCGCCCATAGGAAGCACCGTGCCGGGTGCTGGATCGACCCTCGCCACACTGCCTTTCGGCGCCTGGCTGCCGGTCTCGCCCGCGTCGATCGGTTGCAGTCCGGCGTCGCGGATCAGCTGGTTGACCTTCTTCACGTCGTCACCGGGCTGTATCGCGGGGACCGCGGGTTTGCCGCTGGAAACCAGGACCGAGACGGTGGAACCCTTGGTGACCTTGGATCCGGCCGACGGATCGCTGCCGACCACCGCGCCGACCGGAATGGTGTCCGACGCCTTCTGCCTGATCTCGGTCTCGAATCCGGCATCCTGCAAGGTGGCGGTCGCCTTGTCGGTGGTGAGACCCGCGATAGGCGGCACCGCCGAATAGCGGCCGACGCCGAGCCACCAGCCGCCGACCCCGACGACCAGGGTCAGAACGGCCACCACCGCCACCCATATCAGGGTGGTGCGCCGGGAACGCTGCCGATCGGGCGCGTAGTTCTGGTACGGCGCGGGCTGGCGCATATCCGACCGCTGATAGTCGTGGCCGCCACGGGGATCGTAATCATCGGGCGGGCCGTAATCCGGCACTCGCGGACGCTGCGCCGTCACCACCTTGGTGTGCTGGGAGGCCTGCGATTCCATCGCGGGTCGCGGGGTGGGAGCCTGGCGGGCGTCGAGATCGGCCACCGAGGTGAATCCGGCGCTCAGATGTTCGGCCGATTCCTGGGGCGATGGCACCCGATACGGCGGCAACCGCAACGCGGACGCGATGGCGCGCAGTTCGGCCACCATTTCGTTCGCGTCGGCGAAGCGGTGCGCGGGCTCGCGTGCGGTGGCCCGCGCCACCAGGTCATCGAATTCCGGTGGTACTCCCGAGATGAAGGTGCTCGGGCTCGGCACGTCGTTCTCGATCCGCTGGTACGCCACCGAAAGGGAGGTGTCACCGGTGAACGGAACGCGGCCGGTGAGCAGTTCGAAGATCAGGATGCCGAATGAATAGACGTCGCTGCGGGAATCCGCGGTACCGGCGGTGACCTGTTCCGGGGACAGGTAGGCGGCGGTGCCGAGGATGACGCTCGCCGAGGTGGTATTCGCCGCCGCGACCGCGCGCACCAGCCCGAAGTCGGCGATCTTCACCTCGCCCGCGTCGGAGATCAGCACATTCTCCGGCTTGATATCGCGGTGCACCAGACCGGCGGAGTGGGCCACGCCGATCGCCGCGAGGACCGGGTCGGCGACCGCGCGCACCGCGTGCGGGGGCATCGGGCCGCGCTCGCGGAGCAATTCGCGCAGCGTGCCGCCCTCGACCAATTCCATGATCAGGAACGGGTACTCGCCGTCGACGCCCTGGTCGTATACCGCGACCAGGGACGGATGTTTGAGTTTGGCGACCGCGCGGGCTTCGAATTCGAAGCGCGACAGGAATTGCGGATCGGAGGCGAACTTCGGATCCATCACCTTGATGGCGACAGGGCGATCCAGACGTGTGTCGACGCCGCGGAAGACCATCGACATGCCGCCGCGCGCGATCGGCGCGTCAATCCGGTAACGCCCTTCCAGCATCTGCCCGATCAAGTGATGTCCTCCGGCTTTCACAAAGTTCTCACCCCTCGCCGATAGCGCGACAAGCGAACTGCCGCCCGGTGCGGCACCCACGATCGTAACCGGGATCAGGTGTCCAGCCCGGCGGTGTGTTCGATTGGCCCGGGTGTGTTCTCCCAGGCCGGTTTGTTCAGGCCCGGGTGTGTTCCGACGCGCGACGGCGCACCGTCTACCGTTGTCACGGTGAGTGCCTTTCCCTGCAGCGATGATGTTCTTCCGGAGTCCGTGCCCCTGTTGCCGTTGCCCGAGGTGGCCGGCATGCTCGGGATCGTGGTGACCCGGGTCCACCAGATGTTGCGTGACCACCAGCTGCTCGCCGTCCGCCGTGACGGTGTGGTCGGGATTCCGGAGCGTTTCTTCGACGCCGACGGCGCCGTGACGAGATTCCTGCCGGGCCTGATCACCGTGATGAAGGACGGCAAATACACCGACGAGGAGATCCTGGAGTGGATCTTCACCGACGACGACACCCTGCCGGGTAAACCGGTCGACGCCCTGCACGGACCCCTGGCCCGCGAAGTCATCAGGCGAGCGGCGGCCGAGCCGTTCTGATGTCGTCGCGGCGTACGGCCGCGGCGGCGAATTCGGCGGCGGCGACGCGCACACGCAGTCGGCGCGGAACCGTCGCGCGGGTGCGGAAGACGTCGTAGCCGCCGGATTCGACGCGGTCGAGAATGGCCGCGTAGAGGGTGCTCGCGGTGCGGATGGCGGGGCGAACCCGTGGATCGAGCAGTTCGATACCGGGATTCGCGCGGCGGTAGATATCGCGGTTGATCGCGATCAGGTGGGACAGGGCGCGGCGCACGCGCGGATCGGTGCGGCCGGTGCGACGGCAATGCGCGAGCAGGTCGTCGTCGACGCCGAAGGCGGCGAGTTCGTCGGCGGGCAGATACACGCGTCCCCGGTCCAGATCCTCTCCGACGTCGCGCAGGAAGTTGGTGAGCTGGAACGCCTCGCCGAGCGCAGCCGCCGCGGGTTCGGCCTCGGCGACCGGAACCACCGTGCCGAGTACCGGAAGTAGCTGCAGTCCGATCGCCGCGGCCGAGCCGCGCATGTATTCGCGCAGCTCGTCCATGGTCGGGTAGTGGTCGCGGGAACGCGCGGTACCGGGGATATCCATGCGCATGGAATCCAGGAACGTCCAGAAATGGCCGGGTGCGATGTCGTAGCGATGGATGGTGTCGCTCACGGCGAGCAGAACTCGATCCTGTCGCGAGTTCGCCCGCGCGTCAGGGGAATCGCGCTCGATGGCGACGCGCAGTCGCCGCTCGATCGTGTCGAGCCGCTGTGCGGCGTCGAGCGCGATACGCGCGCGGTCGGAGCTGTCCTGGCCGCACGGACCGTCGCCGTGGTCATGGCGGGGATCGCGCGCCGTCGAAGTGGTAGCGCCGCAACCGGATTCGATGTCGTCGACGATATCGTCGACGACTCGGGCGAAGGCGTAGAGCGCGTGCACGGCCGATCGGCGTGACGCGCCGAGCAGTCGGGTCGCGAGGTAGTAGGTCCGGCCGTGCTCGGCGGCGATCCGCCGGCAGAGTTCGTAGGCCTCGGTCAATTCCGCGGGTGGAGGGCCGCCGGGCAGTGCGCCGACCGCGAGCCCCGACGCCACGGCACCGGTCATGACCGGGCGCTCGCCGCCGGGATCTCGGCGGGCGGGGTGGCGCGCAGGCGCAGCGGGTCGACCATGCGCAGCGACGACGCGGCCACCACGGCGGCGAAGGTCGCGGCGGCGACGTGCCAGAAGTTGTAGAGCCCGATCGAGCCGTCCGGCTGGAACACCAGCATCAGCCAGGCGCACAACCCGACCAGCACCATCAGCGTTGTGGTCGACAGCGCGAAACCGGCGGCGAGCGCGAGCGGCCAGGAGTAGTACCAGGGCAGCGCGGCGGGGGAGAGGATGACGATCGCGACGAAGGCGATCAGGATGCCGAGCACCGCTTCGCGCTCACTGTGCCGGAACCGCCACCAGGTCCACACCAGTACCGCGACGAGGGCCAGTGCGCACAGCGCCCGGGTGATCACCAGGACGGGATCGGTGCCGAACGGGGTCACCCAGGTGACGGCGTGCGCCATGATCGTCGGCAGCGACAGCCAGTTGATGATCTTCTTGGAGCCCGACAGCGCGGTCAGCCAGCCGATGCCGACACCGGCGACAGCCGAGGCCGCGACGAACACCACGGCGAAAACGCTGAGTCCGAGTCCGGCGATCTTGGCGAACATGAGCGCCGGATGCGGGTTGTCCTGGGAGGGGCGGGCGGCGTCGTCGTGTTCGGAATCCGACACCTCCGCCGGATCGAGGCCGACGCGCTGGGCGGCTCTGCGTTCCTTTTCGTGCAGCATCCAGATCCACACGAGGAAGGGCAACGCGATACCCGCGGTCGCCTTGATCGCGACGCCGATCGCGACGACCACGATGCCCGCCACGTGGTGGCGCTCGAGCACCAACGCGATACCGGCGCACATCAGTCCGACCATCAGCATCTCGTTGTGCACGCCGCCGATCAGGTGGATCAGCACCAGCGGATTGAGGACGGCGAGCCACAGCGCGACCGTCGGCTTACCACCCAGGTGTTTGGTCAGATACGGCACCGCCCACATCATCAGCGCCAGGCCGGGCAGCATGACCAGCCGCAGGGCAATGGTGCCCGCGATCACGTTATCGCCGGTGATGGCGGTGATGGCGCGGCCGAGCAGGAGGAAGACCGGGCCGTAGGGCGCGGTGGTGGTGGTCCAGACCGGGCTCACATTGTCCAGCAGCACACCGGGATTGGCGACCGGCCCGACCCGGTACGGGTCGAATCCGTCGCGCAGCAGCGCGCCCTGCGCCAGATAGGAATAGGCGTCGCGGCTGAACATGGGCACCGCGAACAGCAGGGGGAAGATCCAGATGCCGACGATCGCCCGCAGTTCGTTCAATGTCACCCCGGCGTCGGGGCGGTCGCCGAGTCCGATGGTGGTGCGGCCGAGGCGAACCCACGCGGTGATCATCAGCAGGACGCCGATCCAGATCACCATCGTCGAGAGCGCGTAGCCGTGCCCGAAACGCAGCCACGACAGGTGCAACGCCTCGAGCAGCGGATCGCGTTTGCGCACACTGCCCGCGCCGAAACCGCCGAAGGTGATCATCGCCGCGCCGAAGAAGCCGAGCAGCGCGGCATGTCCCTCCGGACTGCGGATGAAGTCGGCGAAGGTCTGCACGCGCGAGCGCGGGGTGTCGGCGCTGGACACGGTGGCGGAATAGGTGCGCGAGGCGATATCGCGGGAGCCTGCCTGGCTCTCGGGGGCGCGCGTCTCGGGGGGTGGCATATGGTGTCGGTCCCCCCGGTAAGGTCGGCGGTCGCAACCGCGAGCGGATAGGTCGGCGATCAGTTTAATGGTTCGTCGGGAACACTATCCCGCTGGTGCGCGGGGTTTCATCCGGAGCGTGGTCGCGGTGCCGGTAATCCTGTTTGCCGCCAGTTTCCCGGACAGCAGGGCCGTTGGTACGCCCACGCCCGGAGTCGTGCCGCAACCCGCGATAACCACATTGTCGCTGGAGCGCGGAAAATTGCGGGGACGAAATGGCCCGGTCTGCCGGAACAGATGGGCCGCGGAGAATGGTGTGCCCGCCAGCATCCCGTTGTCGCGCCAGGTCTTCGGGGTGTCCAGATGGTCGACGGTGAAATGCGCGGCGATGCCCCGATAGCCGCGCTGTTCCAGGACGACGAGGAGTTCCCTGAGATAGGCCGGGCCGAGCCGATCCCAGTCCAGCGGCGCCGAATCCAGATTCGGGCACGGGGCGAGCAGGGAGAACGGTTCGTGCCGGCCGTCCGGGCGGTCGATGAACAGATCGGGGTCGGTGAGCGCGGGCCGGGTCAGCAGCAGTGACGGATCGCTCATCACCGTGCCCTTGCCGCGCCCGGCCGCGATCTCGTCGAAGGTGCGGTCCCAGGCGTCCCCGAACTCGATGGTGTGATGCGCCTGCACCGGCCAGGTCGCGGCCACCGACGCGGGAACGGTGCCGTGGGCGACGACCGCGGACGGCGCGGCGCGCAGACCGCGTCTGGTTCGCACGCCGAATCGCTCGATGACGCCGAGGTCGGCGGTGAGCACCACCGCGTCGCATGGCAGCGCCGTGCCGTCGGCCAGTCGCACCCGCCGGGCCCTGCCGTCCTCGTATTCGAGTCCTGCCACTTCGGTATTCAAGGCGAGCGTGCCGCCCGCCGCGGTGAAGGCATCGGCCATGGCCGTGGCGATGGCGCGCATTCCGCCCTGCGGGAAGTACACGCCCAGCGAGGTGTCCATATGCGGTATCGCGCCGTAGACCGCGAGCGCACGGGCCGGTGGCATACCCACGTAGAGCGCCTGGAAGGTGAACAGCCTGGCCAGTCGCGGATCGCGGAGGAAGCGGCTGACGCGCGGTCCGAGTCGGCCGAAGCCGCCGAGGCGGGCGAGTTCGATCAGCGCGGCCCGTTTCTCCGGCCGCCGGACCATGTCCAGGGGCGAATCGAAGTTGGTGTCCATGAATTCGGCGAATTCGGCGCGATAGATCCGGGCCAGCCAGGTACGCAGCCGCCGGTAGCCGCGCGCTTCGCGTGGACCGCAGGTGCGCTCGACCTCCTCGGCCATCCGGTCGGGATCGGCGAAGACGCGGATGGCCGAATCATCGGCGAATCGCGCGTGATAACTCGGTGTGAGCCGGTGGACGCGCAGTGGCGGGGTGCAGGTCTGCGGAGTGCGCCCCACTGCGGCCAGTGCGTCATCGATGAGTTCGGGCAGGGTCAGAACCGTTGCGCCGGAGTCGATCTCGTAATCCGGTCCGAGGTAGCGCCCGACCCGTCCGCCGGGATGGTCGGCGCGCTCCAGCAGGGTGACGGCGCGCCCGGATCCCCTCAGATAGAGCGCGGCGGCCAAGCCGGATAGTCCCGCGCCCACCACGACCACGTGGTCTGTCGCCCCAGCGACGGTCTTCATCAGAATCTCCTCGACACCGTGTGAGCGCACGGCGAACACAGCACAGGTCCGATACCGGGCGTGCGTATTCGCCGCAACTCCCGGCTACCGGGTACGTCGCCGGACGCGCTGTCCGCGCCCATCGGCCCTGGCGGAACGGAATCGGACAGATCGGGCCGACCTATCGCGGAAGAGTGTTCTCCCGCAAGAGATTCACTCGTCGGTGTGCTCTTCGACCGGTGCCGCGGCGCAGGATCGCGGTAGTCGGATGGCGCGGCGCGCGGGCAGGCCCGCCGCCATGATCAACCGGCGCTCCGTCTGAACGACGGTGCGCCCTCGGCGCTTACCCGTGGTGCGAGGGGCGGGCCCGGCGCCGACGGCGATGGCGCGATCGGCTGGTCCCATGACGGCTTTCATGCGGTCCTCCTGGTTGCGGCCAGTGCCATCGCGCGCAATGTCTTCTTGGCGGATGGGGTGGCCGAGCTGGTTTCGACGGCGGCGAGGCCGCGATCGGTGAGTTCGGCGATACGGCGTTCCACATCGTCGACGGCGCCGAGTTCGGTGAGCACGGCGCGTAAGCGTGCTACTTCGTCGGCACTCAGATCGGTGCCGAGGCTGGTGCGCAGCAGTTTGGCGGCGAGCGGATCGGTGGCGTCGGCGCGCTGCAGCGCCTCGGCCAGCAGTACGGTGCGCTTACCCTCGCGCAGATCGTCGCCGGAGGGTTTGCCGGTGACTTCGGGATCGCCGAATACCCCGAGCAGATCGTCGCGGAGTTGGAAGGCGATTCCGATATCGGTGCCGAATTCCCGGTAGGCCTCGATCAGGGCCGGGTCGGCGTCGGCGATCGCGGCACCGAGGTGCAGCGGTCGCTCGACGGTATAGGCGGCGGTCTTGTAGCGGTTGATGCGCAACGCGGCGTCGACGGATTCGTCGCCGCCCGCGTGGCCGTTGATATCGAGCAGCTGCCCGCCGAGCACCTCGGTGCGCATGAGCGCCCAGACCGGTGCGAAGCGGGCGATGGCGGCATCGTCGAGACCGGAGGCGTGCACCATGTCGTCGGCCCAGGCCAAGGCGAGATCACCGATCAGAATGGCCACGCTGGTGCCGAACTGGGCCGAATCACCCGCCCAGCCGCGCTCGCGGTGGCGCTGCTCGAAGTCGACGTGCACGGTGGGGAAGCGGCGGCGGGTACGCGAGGAATCGATGATGTCGTCGTGGATGAGCGCGCAGGCCTGCACGAGTTCCAGCGCGGCACACGCGTTCGTCACCGCGCCCGCCTCGGGGCCGTCGGCGTCTCCGCCCGCGCCGAGCCACCCGATCCACGCGAAAGCGGGGCGAGTCCGTTTACCGCCGCGTAGGACGAACTGCCGCAATGCCTCGGCGGCTTCGACGAAGATCGGGCCGAGCTGTGTCACCGTGGCGTGGCGGGAGGCGAAGAATTCGGTGAGCGACGCCTCGGTGGCGGCGACGAATGCGGCCGAACCGAGAGTCGCCGACGATGCCCCGGTCGAGTCGGCGGTTGCGTGGAGCGCCGCCGATGGGGTGCGCGTCGGAGTACCGGATCCGGCGGACAGTGCAACCTCCATGGTCATTCGGTGGGGCCACGCGGGGGCGCGGCGAAAGGTCTCGTCATGCTCGGGCGTGCCGTTTTCGATGCGATGCACACCGTGCGTGTTCCAGGCCGGCGCGAGGATACTGCCCAGTTGTCTAGAATACGCGTCCCGTCCGGGACGCCTGCGCGCGGTACACCTCTTGACTGCCGCGCCATCGGTCGGGCCTGCCCTACCGCACCGGCGACACCTCTACACTGGGTCGGTGACTTTCGATTCCGTACCGGGACGCTCGACCCCTGGGAGCCCGTCCCCGACGCCACCGATCGTCTCAGCGACCCCATCGGTCGTGCAGAGTCTGCGGGATCGTTCGGGTGGGGCGGTGCCGTTCTCGGTGGAGTTCAATCCGCCGCGTGACGCGGCGGGTGAGGCTCGGCTGTGGCGGGCGGTCCGCGAGTTCGAGCGTATGCATCCGGCGTTCGTGTCCATGACCTACGGCGCGGGTGGATCGACGAAGGACCGCACGGTCCGGGTCACCGGTCAGCTGGCGCGGGAGACCACGTTGCTGCCGGTGGCGCATCTGACGGCGGTCGGGCACAGCGTGGCGGAACTGCGTTCCCTCGTCGGTGCCTACGCCGATTCGGGTATCCGCAATATCCTGGTGCTGCGCGGCGACCCGCCCGGTGACCCGCTCGGCGAGTGGCACAGACATCCCGGCGGCGTCGAATACGCCGAGGAATTGGTGCGTATCGTGCGCGATCTGGGCGATTTCCACGTGGGTGTCGCCTCCTTCCCGCAGGGGCATCACCGCTCGCCCGATCTGGAACGCGATACCGAATACCTGGCGGCGAAATTGCGTGCGGGCGCGGAGTATTCGATCACCCAGATGTTCTTCGAGGTCGAGCACTATCTGCGGTTGCGGGATCGGGTCGCCGCGTTCGATCCGATCGAGGGCGCCAAGCCGATCATTCCCGAGCTGATGCCGATCACGTCGCTGCGC
Source organism: Nocardia sp. NPDC005366 (assembly GCF_040606855.1). Taxonomy (NCBI): domain Bacteria; kingdom Bacillati; phylum Actinomycetota; class Actinomycetes; order Mycobacteriales; family Nocardiaceae; genus Nocardia; species Nocardia sp. NPDC005366. The sequence continues at coordinate 70,419 of NZ_JBEXFQ010000034.1, read as the reverse complement.
ACCGTCGAGCGGGCCGAAGAACTGTGTGGTCGGCCGCTGCCGGAGGCCGTGCTGCACCGTCTGCGGCGCGCGGCGGGCGAGGGTCCCGAGGAGGATCGCGCCGCGGTGCGTGAGGTCGGTATCGAGATCGCCACCGAAATGGCGCAGCGCCTGATCGATGAGGGTGCGCCGTGCCTGCATTTCATCACCCTGAATTTCGCCAAGGCGACCAGCGAGGTGCTGACCAACCTCGGCTACGGCGTCACCGCCGCTCCCATCAGCGCCTGATCGAATCCGCGCCGGACCTCGCGCGCCGGTGACGGCGCTGCCCGTTGATCGCACGGCCCCGCCCAGGCGGCCGACCCGGGTCGGCCGCCGATGGACGGATTCAGGCGGCCTTCGCCGAGCGCAGGCCCCAGGCGTCGGCCAGCAGTCGGTGCGATTCGAGTCGGTCCGCGTGATCGTAGGTGACGCTGGTGACGAGAAGTTCGTCGGCGCCGGTCACCTCCCGCAGCGCCGAGAGACGTTCCACCACCGTCGCGGGGGAGCCGACGAACTGGGTGGCGAGCCGATCGTCGACCAGGCGCCGCTGCTCGGCGGTGAGCGGCGTCGCGGTATCGGGGTCGAGGTATTCGGCAGCGCCCGCGCCGGAGCGGATGCTGTGCACCCAGTGCCCATAGGTCGAGGCGCGGTGCCGCGCGGTGGCGTCATCCGCGGCCACGACGACATCGGCGGAGACCACCACGTACGGTGCGGCCAGGTACCGCGAGGGCCGGAAGGCAGCGCGGTAGGCCTCGACCGCGTCGATCGCGGTGCCGGGCGAGACGTGGTAGTTCGCGGCGAAGGGTAAGCCGAGTTCGCCCGCCAACTGTGCGCTCGCACCGCCCGAACTCCCGAACAACCACACCTCGACTCGGGCGCCCTCACCCGGAACGGCATGCAGCGCCACACCGTCCGGTGTGGTGTAGGTGCCGTCGAGCAAGGCCAGCACCTCGTCCACCTGGTCGGGGAATTCCTGCGCCTGTGCCCCCTCCTGCTGTAAGGCGCGCATGGAGGCGAGGAATCTGGTCCGATCGATGACGCGGCCCGGGTCGAACGGCGGCGGCACCACCACGCCGTCGACGATTCGAGTCCGCCCGGTGACCGTGTCGACCACCGGCCGCCCGTCCTTCGGATGCGCGGGTTCACTGCCGAACTGGGCGCGCCGATGCCCGGAGCGCCCGAGTCCGAGATCGAGGCGACCGGGATGGAAGGCGTCGATCGTGCCGAACGCCTCGACAATGGAGGCCGAGGTGTGATGACCCACCTGGACCGCCGCCGAACCGACCCTGATCCGCGAGGTGGCGGCGGCGACCTGCCCGATCAGGGTGATCGATGACGAGCTCGCCACCGCGACGAAATGATGTTCGGCGAGCCAATACCGGTGGTAGCCCCACTGTTCGGCCTGTCTGGCGAGATCGACGGTGTTGCGCAGTGCCTGCCTCGGGCTCGATCCGGCGCTGACCGGTGAGAGATCGAGGATGGAGAGCGGAACGCTCATTCGTGACCACCGCCGAGTTTCGGATCCTGTTCGCCCGCTTCGATCGCGATGCGCAACCGGTTCTGCTCCGGCGCCACCGGGCAGGTCGCGAAATCGGTGAACGCGCACGGCAGATTCGCCGCCCGATTGAAATCGAGCACTACCGCGCCGTCCGGTCCTGCCGCGCCGACGGCCAGCGAACGGGCCGCGGGGTAGGTGGTGACGCCGCTGGTCGCGTCGGTGAACAGCACCCGCAGATCGTTCGGTGTGCCGAAGGCGATGACCTGTTCGGTCACCGTGCCGACGGTGAATTCGATGGTGCCGACCGCGTTGTGGTGGTGTTCGAGACCCTCGACCACGGCGCCGGTGGTCACGGTGCGAGGTTCGTCGAATCCATGGAAACGCCCGGTCACCACCCAACGCGGATCGGGCGCGTAGGAGGGGACGCCGGTGAAGGAGTGCAGGGTTGGCGCGGCCGGATCGTGCACGCGCACGGCGTACTGCCCGCTGCGGCGGATCACTTCGAGCACGCGGCGCTCGTGGCGCACGTGCAGTCCCGGTCCGCCCTCGACGGGCACGACGATCTGCACACCCGCGATGCCGTCGCCATCGAATGTCAGGCGGTCGGCGGGTTGTGCGGTGATGAACACCTTGTTGTCGGTGACCCACCAGGTGCCTGGCACATCGGGGAGTCGCTCGGGCCGGTCGGTGAGCCACAGCAGCGAGGTCAGGCTCAGGAAGCCGAGCGGATCGCGCAGCCGGTCCTCCCTGTCGCTGTGCCAGTGCGCCCACTCGGTCTCGAAATGCGTTGCGGTGGTGGTGGTCATGACGCTCGGGCTCCTTCGGGGATTGGGCGGGTACGACTGGGTGCTGAGTCTTCGGGGTGGGCGGTGCGGGTGCGATCCTTCATCGGGCGAGTCCTTCCCAATCGATGAGCCTGGTTGCCGCGGGCCCCGCGGCGCCCGCGAGGTCGGGTGCGAACAGGTGCGCGGAATGCCACAGCGCCGGTCGCGTGCCCGAATGCCCTCGGGCCGTGGCGAATGCGCGCAGGCGAGCCAGGAACGACGGTGTGCCGCGGGGATGGTGTCGCCGCGCGGTGGCGTCCGGCATCAGTGCGCGCCCTTCGGAGTGGGGATGGCCGAGAGCAGCTCGCGGGTGTACGCGTGCTGTGGATTGTCGAAAATTGCTGCGGTCGAACCGGTTTCGACAATATGTCCGTGCCGCATGACGGCCACCCGGTCGCTGATGCGGCGCACGACCGCCAGATCGTGGGAGATGAACAGGTAGCTCAGATCCAGTTCGCGCTGCAGGCGGTCGAGTAGTTCCAGGATCTGGGCCTGCACCGAGGCGTCGAGCGCGGAGACCGGTTCGTCGAGTACGAGCAGATCCGGATGCAGGGCGAGGGCGCGGGCGATGGCGACGCGCTGGCGCTGGCCGCCGGACAGTTCCGCGGGACGTCGCTGGTCGAATCCGGCGGGCAGGGCGACCTGATCGAGCAGTTCGCGAACCCTGGCGCGGCGCTCGAAGCGATTGCCGACCCCGTAGGCGCGCAGCGGTTCCTCCACGAGCCGCGCGATCCGCCAGCGCGGATCCAGGGAGGCATACGGATTCTGGTAGACGACCTGGAACCGCTGCCGCAGGCCGCGCAGCCGGGAGCCGCGCAGCCGGTTCACGTCATGGCCGTCGAAGGTCACGGTGCCGCTGTCGGGTTCGGTCAGGCGCAACGCGATTCGCGCCGTCGTCGATTTGCCCGAACCGGATTCGCCGACCAGCGACAGTGTTTCGCCGCGCGCCAGGTCGAAGCCGACGCCGGAGACCGCCGTCACCGCGCCGCCGCCGCGCGCGCGGAAACTCTTGCGCAGGTCGCGGACCGCGAGCAGCGGCGGACCTTCGTGGGTGCGAACCCGGCGGAATCCCTCGAACGGGGCGAGGCTCGGCGATGCGGCGAGCAGCCGCCTGGTGTAGGGATGGCGAGGTCGGCGCAGCACCGTCGCCGTCGGCCCGGATTCCACGATCTCGCCGTTGTGCAGTACCACGAGCCGATCCGCCCGTTCGGCGGCGATCGCCAGGTCGTGGGTGATCAGCAGCACCGCCGTCCCGCGCGCCGCGGTCTGCTCGGCCAGTCGATCCAGGACCCGGCGCGCGACCGTGGCGTCCAGTGCACTGGTCGGCTCGTCCGCGATGACCAGATCCGGTTCGGCGATGAGGGCCGACGCGATCAGCACCCGCTGGCGTTGTCCACCGGACAGTTCGTGCGGAAACTGGTTCGCTCGCAGTTCCGGCCGATCCAATCCGGCGTCGGCCAGCAGTCGTACCGCGCGATCGCGGGCGGTCCGCCGATCGGCGAGGCCGTGGACAAGCAGGGTTTCGGCCACCTGGTCGCCGACGCGCCGCACCGGATTCAACGAAAGCCCCGGATCCTGCGGAACGAAGCCGATTCTGGCTCCGCGCAGCCGCCGCAGCGTCCGTTCGTTATCCGAGCCGATCGCCTGTCCGTCGAATACCACCGTGCCACCGGTGATCTCGCCCGCCGCGCCGAGCAGTCCGATCACCGCCTGGGCCAGTGTCGATTTACCCGAACCGGATTCACCGACCAGCGCCACCACTTCGCCGCGCGCGATGCTCAGCGAGACACCCGACAGTGCCGTCACGGGTCCGTTCTCACCGCGGTACCTGACCCGCAGATCCTCGATCCGCAGCAGGGGCGCGGCATCCGTGACCGCCTGGACCGCCTCCGGTTTCGCGAGGTCGCTCATCGATCGGAATTCCTTCCCGCGGCGCGGCCGAGGCGCTGCGCGGCGATGACGACCGCGATGATGACCAGGCCGGGAAGTGTGGTGAGCCACCACGCGGTGGCGAGGTAGTTGCGGCCCTCCGAAATCAGCGAACCCCATTCGGGAGTGGGCGGTTTCGCGCCGTAGCCGAGGAAGCTGAGCGCGGAGACCGCGAGTACGGCCATCCCGAATTCCACCGCGGCCAAGGCCAGCACCGGCTGATAGGAATTGGGCAGCACATGCCGCGCGAGCACCGTGTACCACCGCACCCCGGACGCGTACGCCGCCTCCACGTAGACCGCCTGACGCACCCGCAGCACCTCCGAGCGCATCACCCTGGCGAAATTGGCGACGAGCGAAACACCCACGGCGATCGCCACATTGCGGGTGCCGAAGCCAAGCGCGGTGACCAGCGCCAATGACAGCAGCAGCGAGGGTATCGACAGCAGCACGTCGACGACGCGCATGATGGCGGTATCGACGAAACCGCCTGCCGCTCCGGCCAGCAGGCCGAGCAGGGATCCGGCGATCAGCGCGATCGCCACCGCCGACAGGGTGGCGGTGAGCGAGAGTCCGGCCCCGTGCACCATCCGGGTGTAGAGATCGCGCCCGATATTGTCGGTGCCGAACCAGTGCTCCGCGCTGGGGCCGTGGAATTTGTCCGATGGCACGCCCGCCAGCGGATCGCCGCTGGCGAACACCGAGGGAACCAGCGCCCACCCGATGGCGAGCATGGCCACGGCGGCGGCGATCAGCAGACCGGCATTGTCGAATACTGTCTTCCAGCGAACCAGGGGGCGGCTCAGCAGCGGCAGCGCCGCGCGCCGGGAATCCTCCGCGACGTCAACCATGCGATATCACCTCCGCGGCAGCGGGATTCGCTAGTTCGGAGCGGGTCTCAGGCACGAACCGCCACCTCCTCGATGGTCTTGTCGGTGAAATCCGCAGGTTCGGCCGCCGCGCGCCGCGACCTGTCGGCGATACGCGGATCGAGCAGGGGATAGAGCAGGTCGACGGCGAGATTCACGCTCACGAAGACCAGCGAGGTGAAGACCACGATCCCCTGGACCACGGGGATGTCCTGGGCCATGACCGACGTCTGAGTCAGCCTTCCGATCCCGGCGCGGGCGAAAACCGTCTCCACCACCACGGAACCGGCGAGCATATTGCCCACGAGCACCCCGGCGATGGTGAATGTCGGCACGCTGGCCGGGCGCAGCACATGGGTGCGCTGCACCCACCAGCGCGATCCGCCCTTGGACAGTGCCACCTCGACGAATGGTTGTCGCCAGGTCGATTCCAGCCCGGCGGCGAGCACCTGGGCGATGACCGCCCCGATGGGCACGGCGAGGGTCAGCGCGGGCAGTATCGTGCCGGTGAACCCGTGCCCGCCGAAAGCGGGCGCGAGTCGCCAATGGAACGAGAACAGTTGCAGCAGCAGCAATCCTGTCCAGAATGTCGGGACGGACACTCCGAGCGACGGCAGGGCGGCGAGGCTGTTGCGCAGCCACGGCCGTCGCGTATAGGTCGCGGCGAAGGCCAGCGCGACCCCGCCCACCGTCGCGAAGAGCAACGCCAGTCCGGCCAGGCCAAGGGTGGCGGGTATCGCGTCACCGATCGCCCGCGTCACCGGCTGTCCGGTGACGATGGAATGGCCGAGGTCGCCGCGCACCGCGTGGCCGAGCGCCGTCAGGTACTGATCCCACAGCGGTCGATCCAGCCCGTAGCGGGCCTGCAGTTCGGCGACAGCGGCCTTGTCCACCGGGGTGCCCGCGCCGCCCGCGTCGGCCGCGAGGGAGACCGGGTCGGCCGGCAGCAGGAACAGCACCACGAACGAGATGGTGAACGCGGCCCACAGCACCCAGATCGCCTGCAGGACCCGAAGGACCAGATAGCGCGCCATGGGTCAGCGCCCGCTCAGCCAGGTGTCGAAGAATTGCAGACGCGCCGACGCCTCGAATTTCAGGTCCTGTACACCGCCCGCCGCGCCGATGGCCTGGGAGAGTTCGACCGTCGGAATCCACAGTCCGGCATCGAGGATGCGCTGCTGCGCGGTCTGGATCAGCTCAACGCGCGCTGCGGTGTCGGCGGCGCTCAACTGGGCGTCGAGCACGTCGTCCAGGGCTGGGATACGTTCGCGCGCACTCAGATTGCGTCCGTCGACGCTGAAGGTGGTGCGCAGGATGTCACCATCGGCGCGGGTGGAGTTGAAGTAGGTGGCGTCGTAATCCTTGGTGTTCTGCCTGGCCGTCGTCTCGGGGCCGGACACCAGATCCAGCTTCAGGTCGACGCCGACCTGTCGCAGTTGCTGCTGCACCAGTTCCAGGATCGCCTGATTACCCGCGAACACCTGGCTGAACATCACGGCGAAGGAGAGCCGCTCGCCGTTCTTCACCCGGATCCCGTCACCGCCCGGCACCCAGCCCGCCTGCTCCAGTCGGGTTCGCGCCTTCGCCGGGTCGTAGGCCAACTGGGCCGAGAGATTCTGGTAGCCGGGCGTATTGGCGGCAAGCACACTGGTCGCGGCCTTGAACTGCGGTCCGAGCACCGTGTCGACCAATTGCTGGCGGTCGATCGCGGGCAGCAGGGCGGTGCGCACGGCGGGATCGCGCAGTGGGCCGCGGGTCACATTGGGCAGCAAGCCGAAGGCGACCCCCGGATTGGCGGTGCTCAACAGTCGCCCGCCCGCGGCCTCCAGTTGCGGAACATCCTGGGGCAGCGCGTCGCTGATCGCGTCGAGCTGACCGGAGGTGAGACTTCCGGTACGCACCCCCGATTCGGGGACGACGGTGAATTCGACGCGGTCCAGATACGCCTCCCCACGATGGGCGAAAACGTCCGAACCCCAGTTGTATCCGGCGCGCTTGGCGAGTGTGGCCGAGGCGTCCTGACGCCAGCCCGCGTAGGTGAACGGGCCGCTGCCGATATTGCCGCCGGCGCAACGCTGTTCGGCGGGAGCGGCGGTGGTCGCGTCGGCGAGCAAGCCCAGCTGGGTGGTCGAGGAGGCCTGCAGGAATTGTGAATTCGGCTTGCTGAACTCGACTCTCGCGGTCAACCGGTCCACCGGCGTGGTACTCACGTAGTTGGTCAGATAGCTGGCCCCGAGCGGTGATTTGGCCGCACCCAGCTTGACGATCGCGTCGAAATTGCGCTTGACCGATTCGGCGGTGAGCGGGGTGCCATCGCTGAAGGTGACGCCGTCGGCGAGGTGGAAGGTGAAAACCTTCGCATCCGGGCTCACCTCCCAGCTGCGGGCCAGCCACGGCGTGATCGCCCCGGTCGCCGGATCCTGGTCGGTCAGCGAATCGACGATCTGCCTGGCGACGTAAATGGTCTGGTTACTGCCTGCCTGCGCCGGATCCGAGCAGGTCGGCGCCTGGGAGAGTCCGTAGCGCAGCGTACCGCCCGGCCGCGGCGGTCCGGCGTCGCCGCCGGAACCGCCCGAATCGCCGCCGCAGGCCGCAAGACTCGCGGCCGCGGTGACGGCGGCGGCAATGGCCGCGATTCGATAGCGGGATCGGATCACTGTGCTACTCCAAGGGTTTCGACATGGTTGACATCGGGGCGGCGCTGCCTGGTACCGGCAAGCCCGCCGGTACTCGGCTCGGGCACCGGGGCGATCGAGGTCATGAGCAGGAATCTCATGCGACGACGCCCACAAAATCGGCGGCACGCACGTATTTCTCGAACGGATGTTTGCCGATCCGCTCGGGGGGCAGATCGGGGTCGTAGAGCGGGGTGTACCCGGCCGCGAGGTAGAGGGCGACCGCCTCGGGCTGACGTGGCCCTGTCGTCAGGTAGACGCGTCGATAACCTCGACGGGTGATCTCGGCTTCCAGGTGCGTCAGGACATACCTGCCGAATCCCTGCCTGCGGTGCTCGCGCGAGGTCCAGACGCGTTTGAGTTCGGCGGTCGTCTCGTCGTAGCGCTGGAAGGCGCCGCCCGCGACCGGTTCCGAATCCCGGGTGACGACAAGCAGGTCACCGTGCGGCGGTGCGAATTCCTGCGCCGGATAGTCCACCAGCGAGGCGTGCACCGCGCCCGGGGTTCTGCCGTAGCGCGTGCTGTATTCGACGGCCAATTCGGCCAGCAGCGAAGCGGCGAGCGGATCGGACTGCGCGACGCGGTGCACCCGAACTCCGTTGTCGGGGAAACGTGAGGCCACGCCGCTCACCCCGCCATCGACCACGGCTCGGCGGCCGGATTGCGCGCGACGTGCGCGACAGCGATCAGCGCCGCCGTACTCGCGACCCGTCGCGGCGGATGCCGTGATCTCGCGACGCTGGGCACGTCGGAGGTGGAGGCGTCATCGGCGTCGGGGGAGACGACATCGGATTCACCCGGCGGGGCGGGCGCGTGGGGCGCACTCATGGCGAGTCCTTCGGAACAAGCGGACGCGACCACCCCTGTGGGCGGCGGTCGCCGCACCCGGCCAGTGTCGGGCGCACGGTCTGGCGGGCGGGTCAGCCGCGACAGCCGGTGGACATGACATGGCACTGGTCGGCATGGCACTGGTCGGCATGGCACTGGTCGACATGGCACTGGTCGACATGGCGACGGCCCCAGCGATTGCCACTGCGGTAGATCATCACTTCGGTCCTCCATCGTTCCCGGCGGAAGCACCCGCACCCGAGAATGCCGGGGGGTTGCTGCGACGTCGGTGAGCCAGGTCTCTCGGTCGCTCTGGATGGTGAGATTCCGGTGGCGCCAGCGCCGCGGGAACACGTGTCGAGCCGAAACATCATGCGAAGGAGGGCGGCTCCTTCACAAGGGTAGAAATCAGGGTGAGCACAGTCCTTCCCGCCATCGCCGCGCGCGTCGAGAATTACCCCGGTCGATCGGACGTCCTACTCCGATCGCCCCTCACCCCGCACTCGTCGTCCGCGACGCGCCCAGGGCTTGCCGAATCCGATAAACCCTGCTGAAAGCGTTTGCGGGAGTACCCTCCTCCTCGATCGTGCCGACGATGAGGAGGTCTGTTGTGACCGTAGTGCGCCGTCTGACCACGTTTGCCGCCGTCGCGACCGGGGCTGTCGCACTGGCCCTCGCGCTACCTGGCGGCGCGGTGGGCGCTCCGTCCCCCGACACCGACCGCGCCGCCGCCATCGCGGGTCCGGGTGATCTGCTCGGTGCCTACGAGTCGAATATCGAGGCGCTGCGGAAGTTCGGCATGGACCCGTTCCTGTACCCGACCGCGGCCGCCTTCTGTAACGACGCGTCCACATTCGGGCTCGTCCCCGCGGTAGCGGGCGCGGTGCCGGGGCCGTGGCCTAAGACGACCGTCGCCATCCCCGGACTCGATATGACCGCCGTGGAAGCGGGCCAGACCATGTTCACCTTCGTGCCTTTCGGCGTCGCCGCCGACAAGAGGACCGATACCGGGATGCGTGTCGCGTGGCTCAACGTCAGCAACGGCCGTAGCGGCACGGCGTCCATGGGCCCGATCGGGGATGTCCTGTCCGCCATGATCCCGCCCGAGGTGCCCGCCGACGTCCGTCCGGTCGCCGAGAAGGCCGTCCAGGACTTCTTCCTCGCCTCGCTCCCGGTCGGCGGTATCCGCGCGGTCCCCGTCGACACCGGCAAGGGCATGGTGCTCGCGGCGGTCTTCGGCACCGTCCAGAGCGGCGATCGGTCCTGCTTCTTCCTGCCGACCGTCGGGATGACCACCATCCCATGATCATCCGCGGGGGAGGGAACGACCTTTCCAACCGAGCGTCCCCCGGCGGTAGGCCAGGTGCGATCGGATCGACAGGGCCGTGTACGCGATGATCGACACGGGATGCGCCAGTGCCGCGACGATATCGGCGCGGGTCGAGGATCGACCGGACTCCAGGGAACGCGCCAGCAGTCGCGTGGTGACGGCGGCGGCATACCCGAGAATTCCGGCTCGGCGGGTACCGCCGCGACCCGCCACCGCCGCCAGGGGCGCGACCACGTACGCCAGGGCGGCCACCGATCCGACAGCCGCGGCGGCGATCGGCGAGCCGCCGTAGGCGGACCACAGCCACCGGGTGTATCCGGCGTCGAGTTCGGCCGCGCCCCGGTACATCCGGGTGCGGGCCAGCGGGCCCGCGGCGACCAGAGCGGTATGCCCGCCGCCGCGCCGCACCGCGCGGGCGATATCCAGATCCTCGGTCGGGGACGCCGCCACCGCCGCGTGGCCGCCTGCCGCGCGATAGGCGGCGGTGTCGAAGACCAGGAACTGCCCGCACGCCACCGCCGTCGACGGCCGCAGGCTCCGATTCGCCACGGCGACGGGCAACGTGGAGGCCCACGACCAGCACAGCAGTGGCTGCACCAGCGCCTCGGCCACCGACCCCGCGTCCTGGCGCGGCCACGGTGACACCAGTGCCGCGCGGCCCCTGCGCAATTCCGCCACCGCCGCGGCGATCGCGCCGGGCGCGATCCGCACGTCGGCGTCGAGGAAGATCACGACGGCCGTATCCACCGCGTCGGCCAGCCTGGCACAGGCCGCGGCCTTCCCGGTCCATCCCGGCTCCGGTTCGGTATCCGAGCGGATCACGATGAACCGGGGGTCGCCGTCGATCGCCTTCTCGGCCGCCGCCGCGGTGCCGTCGGTGGACGCGTCATCGAGAATCAGCACCTGGAGGCGCGGCGCCCCCGACTGCGCGCGCAGATCACCGATCAGCTCCGGCAGTCGCCGCACCTCGTCGCGCGCCGGAACGCACACCGTGATCGGCTCGATGACAGCGGCGGATTCCGGCAGTCGCCGTACCGTCAACCGATTGACCAATGCGATCGCGCAGCCGAGCACCGCGACGCCGGCGCCCGCCCGTGCGCTCACCGCCGCCGCGTTCCCGGCGATGGCCGTTCGCGCGCGAGCCGCGCTGTCGTCAGCCATTGTCGGCACCCCTCGTCTCGCACCCGCGTATATCGGACGTGCCGCCGTCCGGGGGTCAGCGTCCTTCGATGACCAGCCGCCACCAGCGGCTCAGGGAGAAGCCGCCTTCGGGGTGGGGGGCGGCCGGATTGCGGTCCATGAAGGCCATCGCGGCGACGATGGCGGCGACCGCGAGGGTGATACCGCCGACGATGCCCGCCCAGCCCGCGAACGACCGGGTGTTGGGATCGGCGTAGCTCACCTCGGCGCGCAGGGTGGAGACATCGCCGGGCGGAAGTTTCCACGAGACCGTGGAATCGCCCTCGCGGTTACCGTTGGTCTTGGCGACGCGCGCCGGGAAAGCCACCGTGAACTGCACGTCCGAACCATGCGGCGGAACCGATTTCAGATCCACCCTGCCGGTCAGGCTGACCAGATCGCCGGTGCGCTGGAACTGGAGCTGGAACATGCCCTGGGTCTGCTCGGAGAGCCCACCCAGCTGGGAGACCTCACCGAAGGACAGATCCTCGAAGAACACCTTGCTGCCCACATATCCGTCCTGGCTGTAGGGCTCGACGCGAACCTTGGCCGCCAGCGAATCGGGGACTTTCAATTGCGGGCCCTTGTCCTCGGCGCCCGTCGGCACCACCGCGGCCACGATCCGGCCGGACACCCTGTCGTTGGACGACACGCCCATCGACACCTGTACGCGCAGGCAGCCGACGAGCATCGGCACCAGCAAGGCCGCGAGAAGGGCGGCGGCTGCTAACCGCACTCCGGTACGCGGTCCTCGCGCGGGAACCGGGGTGTCGGGCATCGTTGGCATGGGACTCGGGTGCACGGCTCACATCGTGCCAGGCATGGTGTCGCAATGGCCACGCGACGGGCGCAATGACGAGCCGCGAGCAGTTCGGCGCGCTCGCCGCCGGGCCGCATGGCGCGCTCCTGACTTCCCTGACCCGGGGATTCATTCCGGGCGTGGCGCGCCGCCGAGGTGCTCGGGGGGCGCGACCCGACGCGGTTCGCGCCGGTGCGACCTCGCGGACTCCCGCTCCCCGCCGCGACTCCGCCCGAGCCGGAGCAGGAGGGGGAGCCCGAGCGCGCCCATACCGAGCGCGCCGTATCCGGCGGACGCGGGGAGTCCGAGGAAGACGGCGTGCGCGAGCACCGAGCCGAGCCACGTCCACAGGAATACCGCCGCGGGCAACGCGGTCGCCGCCGAGAACGCCGGGGTTCTCGCGATGGTGGTCGCCGACGCGGGCGCGGCGCGATCCCACCGCTCCAGCAGCGCCGCCATCACCAGCCCGACCGCGAACCACCCGGGGTAATTCGTCACCGGGATCTGCGCAAGGCCCGGCAGCCCGGACTCCTCGGCACACCACGTCCACTGGCCGTCGGCGACCATCTGCGGGTCGAGGAACAGATCCCAGCCCACCGCGCCGACGGCGGTCAGCCCGATCCGCCCGGCCGCGCGCCGGGTCAGCATCGTCGCGACGATCCACACCGGATAGAGTCCGCCGGTCCACGCGAGCGGAACGATCAGCGGGACCGCGCCCAGCGCGGGACCGATGCGGTCGACGGCGTACTCGTAACAGCCGAACGGCATCCCGGTCGCGGTGCCGACCGCTTCGGCGAGGAATCCGATGCCGGAGACGATCGCCAGGAATCCCGCCGTGAAGCGGGTTCCGCGGGTCGCCGCGGCATGGGCGAGGGCGGTCGCGGCGGATAACAGCACCACCGCGACCGTCACCCGGTCCCTGACCGGGCCCTCGGTCAGGGGGTAGCTGATCTGCACGGCGATCAGCAGCACCGCGAACAGCGCGGGGACCGGATGGCGCGTCAGCGCGGGGACCACTCGGCGCGCCTGCCGCGCGCGACGTCCGCACCGCGGTGTCGCCGTACCCTTGGTCGTGCCGATGGCGCGAGTCGCGAGTTCGGTGGACTCGGCGGTCGCCGCCCCGCCGGTCCCCGCGGTCGTGGGGACGGTGGACTCCGGGCACACCTGTTCGGTCATCGCCGCGGGGAGAACGAGAAACGGCGGCGGCGCGTGTCGCGCAGCGCCAATCGGGCCGCACTGCGTCCGCTCGCCCCGGACACCCCGCCGCCCGGGTGGGTCGACGCGCCGGTGAGATAGAGACCGGGCGCGCCGGGCACCCGCTGACCGGACAGTTCCGGAATCGGCCGCCACATCATCATCTGGTCGAGCGACATCTCGACGTGCATCACATTGCCGCCGCGCAACCCCATCTCCCGCTCCAGATCGACCGGGGTCTGCACATGGCGTCGCAGCACTGTCTCGGTGAAACCCGGTGCGTAGGAATCGACTTCGGCGATGATTCGGTCGGCCTCGTCCTCGGCGTGCGCCGACCACTCGGTGCCGTCGGCGAGCCGGTACGGATGCCACTGGGCCCACAGCGAGAGTTGATGCTGCCCGGCGGGGGCGATGGTGGGATCGACGGCGCTGAAACTCATGCCGAGCACCACGGGGCGCGGCGGCAGGTCGCCCGCCAGCGCCGCGCCGTGCGCCAACCGCAACTGCCTGCGGTCGGAGACCAGGAATTGCAGGCCGCGGGCGGATTCGTCGGCGGTGGCATCCGGATAACGCGGCAGGTCCGAAGTCGCCAGGCGCACCACCATGCCGATGCCTGGACCGACCCGGATACGCCGCTGCCACTCATCGAGCGCGCCCTCGTCGAAACCGCCCGCGCGCAACAGGTCCAGCGTCGTCAGCACGTGCGTGCCCGCGATCACGATGCGGGCCGACAGATCTCGCCCGGATTCGGTCCGTACCCGCCAGCCGTCTCCCGCGCGCGTCACGGCGGTGACCGCGTCCCCGGCCGACACCGCGCCGCCGTCCGCGCGCAATCGCGCGACCAGCGCCGCGGACAACGCCCCGCTTCCGCCCACCGCGCGTCCGGGCGGCAGGGTGTGCATGAGCGCCGCGATTCCGACCATGGGCGCGGTACCCGGCTCCGACATCGGCGGCCCGGACTGGGCGCCGAACCACGCCAGCGACGCCTTCAGTCGTTCGTCGTGAAAACAGGTATCCAGCAGCGCGTCCCCGGATTGCAGGAATTCGCGCGACAACGCGCTGCCACCGCCTCGGGCGTCCAACCCCCAGAAGGAGCGCAGCAGCCGCCCCGGTGTCGGCGTCGCGCCGAACGCGCGCATCACCCGCGCGCTGCGCTCGCCCCACACCTCCACGAAACGCCGGTAGGCCACGGCGTCTCGCTCACCGCAGGACGCCGCGATGCCGGCGCAGGTCCGGTCGAGATCGTGATGGAACACGATCGGCGGCGCGCCCGATTCGGGGTCGGCCGGGGTGAATCCCCACGGATCGCAGTCGATATAGCGCAGGCCGAAACGTTCGAGTTCGAGTTCTTCGATGATGCCGGTGTGCCGGATCATGATGTGCGCCGACGATCCCCTGTCGACCAGGTGCCCGGGAAACCGCCGCACCGTCGAGACCGCCCCGCCCAGCACCTCGTCGCGCTCGAGCACCTCGACCCGTTCGCCCGCGCGCGCCAGATAGCAGGCCGCGACCAGGGCGTTATGTCCCGAGCCGAGCACCAGAACTGTCACGTGACCCTCATAGCGGCATCCGTCGTCCCAGGATCGCGAAAGGCCGAGTATCCCCGGCGAAGACGAAATTCCTGATCACATCGCTGAAACCCTCGCGTCGGTACAGTCGCCAGGCGCGGTTGTCCTCGCCGACCACCTCCGGGGTGGACAGCAGTACCGCGCCCTCCGGCCGGTTCCGGAGCAGGCGGTGCAACAGGATCGCGCCGATGCCGCGTCCCTGCGCGGAGGGGTGCACATGTAATTCGGTCAGTTCGAAATAGTCCGCGAGCAGGTCGCGCGTGGCGTGCTCCGGCCAGCCGGAGCGTCGCATTCCGGTGTGCACCTGCTGATGCCACCACTGGTGCGGTGCGCCGCGATATCCGTAGGCGATCGCGACGATCGGCGAGGTTCGCAGATCGACGTGTCCGGAATCGTCGGGCGACAGCGCCGCGACGGCCTGCCAGCCGACGCGGGTGGTGTGCTCGGTCCACATCGGCGCTCGATGATTCTCGGTGCCGCGCGGGTAGTCCATCGCCGCGACATATACCGAGAGCACGTCGTGCAATCGGTAGCGCAGATCGGTGACCGAGAAGTCGACGACGACCGGTGCGGGGGCGGGGGTGTGATTGGGCTTGACGGCTGTCATGGCTCTCGTCGGCCGCGCTGGCGCGGAAAAGTTGTCGGTGGGTGTCCCTATATTCAATCTCAATTCAAACGTTCGAATACCCGTTCGATCCGCGCGGTGGGCATGCAGCGCCCCGTCGGGTCGGGGTGTACGACAGCGGAGGGACGGCTGATGTCTGGTCGGATCGAACATCAGGGGCAACCCGGCAGGGCGGGGAAACTGCTGAAGAAGGCCGATGGACTGCTCATGGAGGCGGCGGGAGAAACGGATCCGCGCGAGCGGTTCCGCACCGCCTACCTGGCCGCGCTGCGTGGCGCGGGGGCCGTGCTCGCGTTCACCGGAGCCGACGCCGCGCCACGGGCGCGTTCACGCAACGCGTGGGTGCTCCTGCAACGAGCGATGCCGGAATTCGTCATGTGGGCCGACTACTTCGGCGCTCGCTCGGAATTGCGGGCCGCGCTGGAGGCGGGATTCGACCGGGATGTCGATGATCACACGGCCGACGAGTTCTCTTCGCGGGTGGGCGCATTCCTGCACGATGTGGAGGATCTACTCGCCACCGCCGCGCGTTTGAGGCCGCCGCGGGGCCTTTCGAACGGTATGACCGCTTAAGTTATCGGCGAGTAGGTGGTACGGCCTTCATCGAACTCGTATCATTGGTGTCAGATAGCCGCCAAGGTCGGCTATCAGTCGCCGACCCGGAGGCGACAGCCACGTCCTAGTGCCGGGGGAGGTACCGTGCCACTCTCCGAGCACGAGCAGCGCATGCTCGAACAAATCGAGAGCGCGCTCTATGCTGAGGATCCGAAGTTCGCCTCGTCCGTCCGCGGCGGACGACTTCGCTCGACCTCGAGTCGTCGCAGACTCCAGGCCGCGGTTCTCTTCGTCCTCGGTTTGTTTCTACTCGTCGCAGGGATCGCCGCTCCGGTGAAACCCGGCGGCTTCCCGATCATCAGCTTGGTCGGGTTCATCGTCATGTTCGGTGCCGGCGTGCTGCTGTTGCTCGGCAGCCCCAAGGGCGGCGGTAAGGGCACTCGCTCCACCGACGCCCCTTCCGGCGGACCGGGCACTGGCCGATCGAGCGGGCCTGGGCGACAGCGCAAGTCCGGTGGTTTCTCCGAACGCATGGAAGATCGCTTCCGGAGACGATTCGAGCAGGAGTAGTCGGATTCGTCCCCGACACTCGGCCCGACAACGACATATCGACCGCGACGCCGCACCGATCGAGGTGCGGCGTCGCCGTCGCATGTCGGTGGTCCATCAGACATCCGAGCAACGGGCGATATGCCGGGCGTCCCCATTTCACCCCACGGCTGTCCAACCGCACCCCCCACCTTTCCCCACGGGGATCCCCCACCGCGCCCCACCCGCGTGGCCCGGCGGACTATCCGCTTCCGGGTCCGCGCCTGCGGGCACGTTCCCCGCAAACTCGCCCCCGCGACAAAAGACGTGCGTAGCAAGGCCATGCCGAACCCGAGCGGTCGATCAGGGGTCGAATCGGCCCCTTCCGGGGGTTTGCTGAGTGTTTTCGGGTGATTGTCCATCTGCGCCAGGCGTGTCGGCGGAACACGGAAAAAGTTCTCCACTGCGTGATAGCTGGGATGACCTGCGAAATCGTTGACGTGGGGAGCGAGATCACCGGTTGTTTCGATTGAAAGTGGGGGAAAGTGGGGTAATGTGGAGCGCGCACTACTGGAGAGTCGTACATCCGAGGTGATCGTGCTCCCCGCTACCGCGGGGTTGATCCGCAGGAGGTATCGGGATGTTCCTCGGTACCTACACACCCCGGCTGGACGACAAAGGGCGACTCACGTTGCCCGCGAAGTTTCGAGACGATCTGGCGGGAGGGTTGATGGTCACGAAGGGTCAGGACCACAGCCTTGCCGTATATCCCAAGGAAGAGTTCACCGCGCTCGCTCGTCGAGCCGCGGCGGCGTCTCGAAGCAACCCGCGGGCGCGCGCGTTCGTCCGGGCGCTTGCCGCCGGTACGGATGAACAACGTCTGGATGGCCAGGGCCGGATCGTGTTGTCCGCCGAACATCGCCGCTACGCGAATCTCGATCGGGATTGCGTAGTGATCGGTTCGGTCGACTTCCTGGAGATATGGGATAAGCAGGCGTGGGAGTCCTACCTCGCCGAGCACGAGGAGGATTACGCGGAAGCGAGAGACGAGTCGCTGGGCGGAATCTTCTAGCCCGAACGAACGAGTGCCACGCGGCCTCTGCCCGGAGGCGAACCCTGACGTACTTCCCCGACGCCAGGTGTCGAATTCGGTCAGAGACCTCGCGGCATTCGTTTTCTCGAAGCAGCTCCGAAAACACTGTGGAACAAGGCGACCCGTGCAAGCGACGACGCGAGGCAGGATCCGGGAGGTCGAGGTGAATCGTGCAGAGCCCGGTCCCCGCCATGTTCCGGTGCTGTTGCACAGGGCCGACGAACTACTCGGGCCCGCGCTGACCGAGCCAGGCGCCGTCTATATCGATGCCACCCTCGGATTGGGCGGGCACGCCGAACATTTCCTGCGTACCTATCCGCGTCTGCGCCTTATCGGGCTCGACCGCGACACCACGGCACTCGAGCTGGCAGCAGAGCGCCTGCGGTCCTTCGAGGACCGAATCACCCTGGTGCATACCCGATACGACGGGATCGCCGACGCACTGGGACAGGCCGGACTCGGTCCGGTCGGTTCGGTCAGCGGGATCCTGATGGATCTCGGCGTCTCCTCGATGCAGCTGGACGAGGCGGATCGGGGGTTCGCCTATTCCGTCGACGCGCCGCTGGATATGCGGATGGATCCGACCACCGGTATCACCGCGGCCGATGTGCTGAATACCTACAGTCACGGCGACTTGGCCCGGGTTCTCAAAACCTATGGGGAGGAACGCTTCGCGGGCAAGATCGCCAGCGAGGTGCTCCGGCGTCGTCAGCAGCGGCCCTTCACCACCAGCGCCGAACTGGTCGAGGTGCTCTACGCCACCATTCCGGCGGCGGCGCGGCGCACCGGTGGTCATCCGGCCAAGCGCACCTTCCAGGCCCTGCGGGTCGAGGTCAACGGAGAGCTCGATTCGCTGCGCGCGGCTCTGCCCGCGGCACTGGATTCGCTGCGCGTCGGCGGGCGCATCGTGATCATGTCCTACCAGTCGCTGGAGGACCGCGTCGTCAAACACGAGCTGGCGCCGCGTATCGCGTCGAGGACCCCGGTGGACCTGCCGGTCGAATTGCCCGGTATGGGACCGGAATTCCGGATGCTGACCCGTGGCGCCGAGAAGGCCACCGAGCAGGAAATCGAGGAGAACCCGAGAGCGGCCCCGGTCCGTATGCGTGCCGCCGAACGAATTCAGGCGGCGGTGTGACGGACACGGGCTGGTCGACCCGCGGGTGGTTCCGCGGACTAGAGGAGGGGACTGCATGAGCATTCGGACACGCGCCGTGCCCGCGCCGGGTCGGGTCGCCCGACGGGTTCAGGCCGCCGAACGTGTGAAATCCGGTGCGGCGCAGCGCGCCTACGCCAAGCGCCGGACGCGGGCCGAACATCAGTCCGACGTGCCCGCGCTCCCGCGTCGGCGCGGATCGGTGATGGCGGCGCGCATTCCGTTCGTCGCCGCGATCATCGCCCTGCTCGGCTGCGGACTCGCGCTGACCCTGTTGCTGACCACCCGCGCGACGGAGGACAGCTACCAGCTCGGCGACGCCCGTCAGCTCAATCGCACGCTCGCCGAGGAACGCGCCGCCCTGCAACGCGAGGTGGAGGCAGCCGATTCGGCGCCCGAACTCGCCGCGCGAGCCCGTGAACTCGGCATGATCCCCGCCAAGGATCCGGCCAGGCTGGTCATCGCCGCGGACGGAACGGTCACGGTGATCGGCGATCCCACTCCGGCGCAGGGCGCGCCCGCACCTCCGTTGAACGGCTCGCCGACCGGTCCGGGGACGCAGGGGGAACGGGTCGTGCCGGTCAGCATTGTGCGGCAGTCGCCCGCTCCCGTGCAGACGAACGCGGAATCCGGCGCCGCGCCGCATACGCCCGCACCGACCCCGGCGCCCGCGCCCCCGGTTCCGCTTCCGGCGGGCCACGAGCCGGTCGCCGCGGTACCGGCGGCGCCGGTACCGGCCGCGTCCGGTGCGCCGGGCGAGGTACGGGAGACGCCGCGATTCGATGAATCGCACACCGGCGAATCGCAAACCAGCGAACCGCAAACCGGCGAACCGCAAACCCGGGCGGATCCGTACCGGGAGCAGTCATCGCCGGATGGAGGCACTCGATGACACAGGCCAGGCCCGCGGCGCGCAGGCGACGCGGGCCGACCCCGTCCGGGGGACGACCGCGTAAAGCGGGGGCCTCGGATCGGCCGCTGCGGCTGCGTCTGGTGGTGGGGCGGATCGTGATGCTGGTCGCGCTCGCCGTCGTCGCGCTGCAATTGCTGTGGATCCAGAGCATTTCCGCGCCCGCGCTGTCCGAGCAGGCCGCGAGTCAGCGCACCACCCGGGATCCCGAGATGGCGATCCGGGGTCCGATCACCGACCGCAACGGTAAAGCGCTGGCCTTCACGACCGTCGCGAAAGCTCTCACCTTCCAGCCGGTCCGGGTGCGCGCCGAACTCGAGGACGCGCGCGCCAAGAGCGAGAAGGCGCCCGTCCCGGAGGAACGGCTGCAGGCGATCGCCGAGGTGATCCACGACAAGCTCGGCCCGCGCGCGCCGTCGACGACGGAACTGCTCGACAAGTTGCGCGGCGACGAGGAATTCGTCTACCTGGCCCGTAATGTCGACGCGCGGATCGCCGGGGATATCAGGGCGCAGTTCCGCGAGGTGGGTACCGAGGCGCAGTCGCTGCGCGAGTATCCGGGAGGCTCGTTGGGAGCCAACATCATCGGCGCCACCGGCTGGGACGGGCACGGACTGATCGGCCTCGAGTCCTCGCTGGACGCGGTGCTGGCGGGTACCGACGGTTCGGTCACCTACGACCGCGGCTCCGACGGCGCCGTCATCCCGGGGAGCTGGCGCGACAAGCAGCCCGCCGTGAACGGCAACGGCGTCGAGCTGACGCTGGATTCGGACTTGCAGTACTACGTGCAGCAGCAGGTGCAGCAGGCGCGCGAAATGTCCGGTGCGCAGAGCGCTTCCGCGGTGGTTCTCGATGCCAAGACCGGCCAGGTGCTGGCCATGGCCAACGACAACACCTTCAATCCCGCGCTCGGCCCGCAGAACTGGGGCACCCTCGTCACCAACAACCCCTCGGTCAGCGATCCGTTCGAACCGGGTTCGGTGAACAAGATCGTCACCGCCGCCGCCGCCATCGAATACGGGCTCACCGATCCCGACGAGGTGTTGCAGGTTCCCGGTGCGATCAGAATGGCGGGGGTCACCGTCGGTGACGCGTGGGAGCACGAGACCGCGCCCTACACCACCACGGGCGTCTTCGGAAGATCCTCGAACGTCGGCACTCTGATGCTGGCTCAGCGGGTCGGCGAGGACCGATACGCGGATATGCTGAACCGCTTCGGACTAGGCCGGCGCACCGGCGTCGGCCTGCCGGGCGAAACGGCGGGCCAGGTTCCGGCGCGTGACCAGTGGTCGGGCGGCACTTTCGCCAACCTGCCCATCGGGCAGGGCCTTTCGATGTCGACACTGCAGATGACGAGCATGTACCAGGCCATCGCGAACGACGGCATGCGCATTCCTCCCCGGATCGTCAGGGCCACGGTCGCCGCGAACGGCGCGCGCACCGAGGAACCGCAGCCAGAGGGCGTGCGGGTGGTGAGTCCGCAGACCGCGGCGACGCTGCGGACCATGTTCCAGGCCGTCGTGCAACGCGATCGGATGGACGCCGCGCAGAACGGCACCGGCTGGCCCGCCGCCATCGAGGGCTACCAGATCGCGGGAAAGACCGGCACCGCGCAGAAAATCGACACGCGCTGCAAATGCTATTCCAGCTCCAGCTACTGGATCACCTTCGCGGGTATCGCCCCCGCCGACAACCCTCGCTACGTGGTCGGCCTGATGCTCGACAACCCGGTGCGCAGCTCCGACGGGAGCGGAGGCCAATCGGCCGCCCCACTGTTCCACAGCATCGCCTCCTGGGCGTTGCAGCGTGACCGCATCCCGCCATCGCCGGAGCCGGTACGCAAATTCGTGCTGCAGGCCGGAGTGTGATTCGCGTAGGTCACCCACACGTACCGGGGGACGGCGGCGCCGCAACATCGAGGCGCGTTGTTCCCCGGTACGCGTACGTCGGTAACCTGACACGTCGTCCCACGATGCGTTCTCATGTCCACGTCCCCGATCAGAGAGGAGCAAGGTGCCCGCGCAGTCCAGCCCGCACGCGCTCCGGCCGGTAAACCCGCCGTCGACGCCGCTGTCCACCGTGCTGGAGTCGACAGGCGCCCGTGTCCGCGGACCGATCCCCGCGGACGCGGTGGTGACCGGCATCGAGCAGCGGTCGAACGCTGTCGTGCCGGGTGATCTGTTCGCCGCGCTGCCCGGCGCGCGGTCCCACGGCGCTCGCTTCGCCCGTGACGCGGTCGAGCGCGGCGCGGTCGCGGTGTTCACCGACACGGCGGGGGCCGAGTTGGCGGGTGATCTCGGTGTGCCGGTGCTGGTACGCGAGCAGCCGCGCGCGGTACTCGGCGAATTGTCCGCGACGCTGTACGGCCATCCGTCGCGGCGGCTGCGCATCGTCGGCATCACCGGCACATCGGGTAAGACCACGACGTCCTACCTGGTGGAAGCCGGGCTGGGCGCGGGTGGCCTGTCCACCGCGCTGATCGGGACGATCGAGACCCGTATCGGCGGACGCCGGGTGCCGAGCGCGCTCACCACACCGGAAGCGCCGCAGTTGCACGCCATGTTCGCGCTGATGGTCGAGCAGGGCGTCGACGCGGTGGTGATGGAGGTTTCCAGCCACGCGCTGGCGCTGGGGCGGGTGGACGGGGTCCGATTCGCGGTGGGCGCTTTCACCAACCTGTCGCAGGATCACCTGGATTTCCATAGCGACTTCGAGGATTATTTCGCCGCCAAGCGTCGCCTGTTCGATCCGCAGTCGCCGGTGGCGGCCCAGGTGCCGGTCGTCTGCGTCGACGACGAGTGGGGCGCGCGACTGGCCGCCGAGCTGACGGAGCCGATCACGGTGTCGACCACCGCGACCCCGGCGACCTGGACGCTGGCGGGCGCGATCACCACGCGCGGCGGCGAACAGAGTTTCACCGCGGCGGGTCCCGAGCGAACCATCGATATGCGCCTGCGGCTTCCCGGCCGCTACAACGTCGCCAACGGACTGCTCGCGGTCGCGGTATGCGCCGCCGCGGGAGTCGACGCCGATATCGCCGCGCCCGCGCTGGCCACCGTGGACGTGCCGGGTCGGATGCAGCGTATCGAGCGCGGGCAGGATTTCCTCGCCGTCGTCGACTACGCCCACAAACCCGCCGCCGTCGAATCCGTCGTCGCCACCCTGCGCGCCCAGCTGGATCTCGATGCCTCCGCGTCGCCGGGCAGGCTCGCGGTGGTGGTCGGCGCGGGCGGTGACCGCGACGCGGGCAAGCGCGCGCTGATGGGCGCGGCGGGCGCGCGCGGCGCGGATCTGCTGATCATCACCGACGACAATCCACGCGGCGAGGATCCGGCGTCCATCAGGGCGGCGCTGCGCGCGGGGGCGCTGGAGGTGCCCGCCGACGTGCGCGGCGAAGTGCGCGAAATCGGCGACCGCGCCCTGGCCATCGCGGCGGCGGTCGACTGGGCGCGCTCGGGCGACGCGGTACTCGTCGCGGGTAAGGGACACGAGTCGGGCCAGGAGATCGACGGCGTCAAACACCCGTTCGACGACCGCGACGTACTGGCCGAGGCGCTCGAGCGCAAGCGGCGGTCGGTGGCCTCGGGGCACGACGACGGCGT
The DNA here is from genome assembly GCF_040606855.1 of Nocardia sp. NPDC005366. Taxonomy (NCBI): domain Bacteria; kingdom Bacillati; phylum Actinomycetota; class Actinomycetes; order Mycobacteriales; family Nocardiaceae; genus Nocardia; species Nocardia sp. NPDC005366. Next base: position 47,236 of record NZ_JBEXFQ010000034.1, on the reverse strand, counting down.
GCACACGGGCGGCTCGACCACAGGGGTGTCGGGGGTGCTGCGGTGAACGGGATACCCTACTGCCGCAACGACATCGGGTCGGCGCACAATGTTCAGGCACAGCGAAGTCCGCAGAGAACGGACGCGGAGGACTTGACGATTTCATGATCGAGATGACACTGCGGGAGATCGCGGACGTCGTCGGCGGGACGCTGCACGACGTGCCGGACCCACAGGTGCGGGTGACCGGTTCGGTCGAATTCGATTCGCGGCGCATCGGTTCAGGGGATCTGTTCCTCGCGCTGCCCGGCGAGCGAGCGGACGGGCACGATTACGCGACCGTCGCGGTCGAGGCGGGCGCTGTCGCCGTGCTCGCCGCGCGACCGGTGGGCGTACCCGCCATCGTCGTCGGCCCGAAGCCGGGCACCGTGCCCGCGAGTTCGGTTGCGCTGGCCGGTGATTCGGACGGATCCGGGGCCGCGGTGCTGGCCGCGCTCGCCGATCTCGCCCACGCCAGCATCGAACGGCTCACCGCCGCAGGCGGTCTCACCGTCATCGGCGTCACCGGATCGTCGGGCAAGACCTCGACCAAGGATCTGCTCGCGGCCGTGCTGGCTCCGCTCGGCCCCGTCATCGCGCCGCCCGGCTCGTTCAACAACGAACTCGGGCACCCGTGGACCGCGCTACGCGCCGACGCGAATACCCGCTTCCTCGTTCTGGAAATGTCCGCGCGCGGGCCGGGACATATCGCCGCGCTGGCGTCGGTCGCACCGCCGAGGATCGGAGTCGTGCTCAATGTCGGCACCGCGCACCTCGGTGAATTCGGCAGCCGGGAGGCCATCGCGAAAACCAAGGGCGAATTGGTCGAGGCATTGCCCAGTGACGGCGTCGCGGTTCTCAATGCCGACGATCCGCAGGTCGCGGCCATGGCCTCGCGGACATCGGCCACCGTAACGACGGTCGGACAGTCGAGCGGCGCGGATATCAGGGCCACCGACATCCACCTCGACGACCAGGCCCGCGCCGGGTTCACCATGCACACGCCCGCGGGCAGCGCGCGGATCCGGTTGTCCGTGCACGGCGAACACCAGGTCGGCAACGCGCTGTCCGCCGCGGCGGTCGGATTGGCCTGCGGCGCGGATCTGGACACCGTGGCGACGGCGCTGTCCGGCGCCACGGCGGCCTCGGCGCGCCGGATGGACGTGCGCACCACCGGCGAGGGCGTGACCGTTGTCAACGACTCCTACAACGCCAACCCCGATTCGGTCCGGGCCGCGCTCAAGGCGTTGGTCACCATGTCCAGGGCGGGCGCCACACCTCGGCGCAGCTGGGCGGTACTCGGCGAAATGGGTGAACTCGGCGAGGAATCCGTGATCGAACACGACCGGATCGGCAGGCTCGCGGTGCGCCTGGATGTCGACCGGCTCGTCGTCGTCGGCACGGGAAGGCCGTCCCGGGCGATGCACCAGGGAGCGGTGATGGAAGGCTCATGGGGCGAGGAATCGATTCTCGTCCCCGATATCGGCGCGGCCATCGCGTTACTCGAAGACGAAGTAGAGACGGGTGATGTGGTGCTGGTCAAGGCGTCCAAATCGGTGGGTCTGTGGGAGGTCGCCGAGTATTTGACGAGCGCGGAACGTGCGGGCGATCGCAGGGGTAGCACGGAGGCGGCGCAGTGAGACAGATTCTCTTCTCCGCCGCCATCGCCTTGGCGGTGTCGATCCTGTTGACCCCGTTATTGATCAAATTCTTCGCCAAGCAGGGTTTCGGCCAGGAGATCCGGGTCGACGGCCCGGCCAGCCATCAGGCCAAGCGCGGCACCCCGACCATGGGCGGCGTCGCCATCCTGATCGGCATGTGGGCCGGTTATTTCGGTTCGCACCTGATCGGCATCGGCTACAACGCCGAGGGGCCGACCGCGTCCGGTCTGCTCGTGCTCGGGCTCACCACCGCGTTGGGGGCCGTCGGTTTCGTCGACGATTTCATCAAGATCCGCAAGGGCCGCAATCTCGGGCTGACCGCGGCGGGCAAATACGTCGGCCAGCTCACCGCCGCGGTGATCTTCGGCGTGCTCGCCCTGCAATTCCGCAACAACTACGGGCTCACTCCGGCGAGCAGGCATATCTCCTATGTCCGCGACATCACCACGGTGTCGATGGGCATTGTCTTCTTCCTGCTGTTCGTGAGCCTGATCGTCGTCGCCACCTCGAACGCGGTGAATCTCACCGATGGCCTCGACGGCCTCGCCGCTGGCTCGATGAGCCTGGTGATGGGCGGGTACGTGATCATCACGTTCTGGCAGTACTACCACGCGTGCGCCACCAAACCCGAGGCCGGTTGTTACAACGTGCGCGATCCGCTCGACCTGGCGCTGGTCGCGGCGGCGGGCGCTGCGGCGTGTATCGGATTCCTCTGGTGGAATGCCGCGCCCGCCAAGATCTTCATGGGCGACACCGGTTCGCTCGCGCTGGGCGGCCTGCTCGCTGGCATGGCCATCACGACCCGCACCGAACTGTTGATGGTGGTGCTCGCCGCGCTGTTCGTCGCCGAGGCGCTATCGGTGATCCTGCAGGTGGCCGTGTACCGCACCACGCGTAACCGATTGTTCAAGATGGCGCCGTTCCATCATCATTTCGAGCTCAGCAAATGGGCCGAGACGACTGTGATCATCAGATTCTGGCTCTTGGCCGCCATGGCCTCCGCGGTCGGGCTCGGCTTGTTCTACAGCGAATACCTCTCCGCGGTCGGGTGAAACAGATGGTCGAACATTCTCCGCGCGCCCTGCGATCTCCTGGGCCCATGCTCGAATTCCTGCGCGGCCGTGACGTGCTCGTCGCCGGCTGGGGTGTCTCGGGGCGCTCGCTGATCGAGCCGCTGCGCGATATCGGCGCCAATCCGGTGGTCACCGACGCGGGCGCGAAGGCGCTGGCCGAGGCCGCTGAACTGGGGCTGGAAGTCGCCCCCTGCGTGCAACTGGAATCCACCGCGCCGAGCGATCCGACCGGCCTGAGCCGGTTCGCGCTCGTCATCACCAGCCCCGGTTGGCGACCGGACTCCCCGGTACTCGCCTCGGCGGTGACCGAGGGCATTCCCGTCTGGGGCGACGTCGAATTCGCCTGGTGGGTCGACCAGGCCAGGATCTACGGTCCGGTGCGCAAATGGCTGGTGGTGACCGGTACCAACGGCAAGACCACCACCACCCAGATGACCCATTCCATCCTGCGCGCCGCTGGAATCTCCAGCGTCGCGTGCGGCAATATCGGCCTGCCTATTCTCGACGCGCTGCGACGCAGTCCCGGCCCGCAGGTACTCGCGGTGGAACTCTCGTCGTTCCAACTGCACTGGGCGCCGTCGGTGCGCCCGGAGGCGGGCGTCGTGCTGAATGTCGCCGAGGATCATCTGGATTGGCACGGCGGCCTCGACGCCTATGCCGCGGCCAAGGCCCGCGCGCTGGTCGGTCGGGTCGGCGTCGTCGGACTCGATGATCCGGTGGCGGCCTCGCTGGCGCGGCGCGCGAAGGCCAAGCGCGTCATAGGTTTTCGCATCGGCGTACCCGCCGACGGTGAACTCGGCGTGGTAGACGGCAAATTGCTCGACCGCGCCTTCACCAAGGCCGCGATCCTCGCCGAGACCGGCGATATCAGCCCGCCCGGTCCGGCGGGTGTCGCCGACGCGCTGGCCGCGTCCGCGCTCACCAGGGCCATCGACGTGGCTCCGCAATTCGTGCGCGAAGGACTTATCGAGCACAAGGTCGGCCCGCACCGGGCCGCCTTCGTGCGCGAACTCGCCGGCGTCGATTTCGTCGACGACTCCAAGGCGACCAACCCGCACGCGGCGCGGTCGTCGATTCTGGCGCATCCGCACGTCGTCTGGCTCGCGGGCGGACAGTTGAAGGGCGCCGGGGTCGAGGATCTGGTCGAGGAGGTCGCCGACCGGCTCGTGGCCGCGGTGCTGATCGGGGCCGACGCGCCGGTGATCGCGGCGGCATTGGCGCGACACGCGCCCGAAGTCCCTGTCGTCGAGGTACGCGCGGGAGACGATGCACTGATGCGGGACGATCCGTCGAGATCCGAGAAGGCCGATACGGTCATGGCCGAGGCGGTTCGCGTGGCGGCGGGGCTGGCCGGCAACGGCGACACCGTACTGCTCGCACCGGCCGCGGCCTCATTGGACATGTTCGCCGACTACACCCATCGCGGGCGCAGCTTCGCCGCCGCGGTGCACGCGCTGGAAGATGGTGACATCGGGCGGCAGCCATGACGGAAGCGACGCGACGGAACTGGAACGGCCGCAAGGCCGAGCGCTCGGTAGCCGCGAAGGCGACGGCGGGCGCACGGTTCGGCGCCTGGCTGGCGCGTCCGCTCGCGTCGTTCCATCTGATCGTCACCATCGCGACCCTGCTGACCGTGCTCGGACTGGTCATGGTGCTGTCGGCCTCGAGCGTGGAGGCCTATGCCGACGGTGGCTCCGCCTACTCGCTGTTCATTCAGCAGGCCATGTTCGCCGCCATCGGATGTGTCCTGTTCTACCTCGCGTTGCGGATCTCGTTGAAGCGGCTCCGCCAGTGGTCGTTCCCGATTTTCGCGCTCTCGGTGCTCGCCCTCGTTCTCGTGCTGATCCCCGGTATCGGCTCCGAGGTCCAAGGCGCGCGACGCTGGTTCATGGTTGGCCCGATCTCGGTGCAGCCCTCGGAGATCGTCAAGGTGACCCTGGTGGTGTGGGGTGCGCATCTGCTGGCCTCGCGGCGCGCGGAACACGCGAGCCTGAAGGACATCCTGGTCCCGCTGGTCCCCGCGGGTCTGCTGGTCTGTCTGCTCGTCGTTCTGCAGCCCAACCTGTCCACCACCATCGCGCTCGGCATCGTACTGGCCGCGCTGCTGTGGTTCGGCGGACTGCCGGTTCGGCTGTTCATCACCATCGCGATCTCCGGTGTGATCGCCGCGGGGGTACTCGCGCTGTCGGCGGGGTATCGCTCGGACCGAATGCGCGCGTTCTTCAATCCCGGCGATGATCCGCAGGGCATCGGATACCAAGCGCGCCAAGCGCTCTACTCGCTGGCCGACGGCGGGATCTGGGGTCGCGGGCTCGGGCAGAGCCGGGCCAAGTGGAGCTATCTGCCCAACTCGCACAACGACTTCATCTTCGCCATCATCGGCGAGGAACTCGGCTTCCTCGGCTGCGCGCTGGTACTCGGCCTGTTCGCGCTGTTCGTCTATACCGGGCTGCGCATCGCGAGCCGGTCGGTCGATCCCTTCCTGCGCCTGCTCACCGCGACCGCGACGACCTGGATCACCGCCCAGGCGTTGATCAATATCGGCTACGTCGTCGGCCTGCTCCCGGTGACCGGGCTGCAGCTGCCCTTGGTCTCGGCGGGCGGTTCCTCGCTGGCGATCACGCTGTTCATGTTCGGCATCATCGCCAACGCGGCCCGCCATGAACCCGAGGCCGTATCGGCGTTGCACGCCGGTCAGGACGGCCGGTTCAGCCGCCTGCTGCGATTGCCCAAACCCGAGGTGTATTCGCCCGCCAAAGCGGAATCGGCGAGGGCGCGCACCGCGGCCAAGGCCCGTCAGCGACCCCGCAGACCCGATCCGCGCGCACAGGCGCAGCCCGCGCGACGTCAGCCGCCCGAATCACGCCGCCGCTCGCCCGAGAGCCGCGGCACCAGCTCCCTGCGCGCGACCCGCGCCTGGGAGCCGAATTATCCGATGCCACATGCAAGAGAACGGGGTAGATCCAGGTGAGTGACGTGCGGTCCGGACTTTCGGTGATCGTCGCGGGTGGTGGTACCGCGGGACATATCGAGCCGGCCCTCGCCGTCGCTGACGCGCTGCGCCGACTCGACGATTCGATCCGGGTGACCGCGCTCGGCACCGAGCGTGGCCTGGAGACGAAGCTGGTTCCCGAGCGGGGCTACCCACTCGAGTTGATTCCGCCGGTGCCGCTGCCGCGCAAGGCGAGCGTCGATCTGCTGCGCCTGCCCGGGCGGGTGCGCGCCTCGGTGGCGCGCACCCGCGAGGTGATCGACGCGGTGCACGCCGACGTGATCATCGGATTCGGCGGATATGTCGCGCTGCCCGCCTATCTGGCCGCGGGCGGGGGAGTGTTCGGCCGCCGTCGCGCGGTGCCCGTGATCGTGCACGAGGCGAACGCCAAGGCCGGGATCGCGAACAAGGTCGGCGCCCGGCGCGCCGTCCGCGTACTGGCCGCGGTGCCTGATTCGGGTCTGTCCCATGCCGAGGTCGTCGGAATCCCGGTGCGCGCCGCGATCACCACACTGGATCGCGCGAGTCTGCGCGCCGAGGCTCGCGCCCATTTCGGGCTGCCCGCGCACGGTCCGGTGCTGCTGGTCTTCGGCGGTTCCCAGGGCGCCCGTTCGCTGAACGAGGCGGTCTCCGCGGCGGCCCCGCAATTGGCGGCGGTCGGGATTTCGGTGCTGCACGCGCACGGTCCCAAGAACACACTCGACGTCGCGGAATCCGGCGGTGAGGCGCGCTATGTCGCCGTGCCGTACCTGTCGAGGATGGATCTGGCCTACGCCGCGGCCGACGCGGTGGTGTGCCGGTCCGGCGCGATGACGGTGGCCGAGGTGTCGGCGGTCGGCCTTCCCGCCTTCTACGTGCCGCTGCCGCACGGCAACGGCGAGCAGGAACTCAATGCCAGGCCGGTGGTCGCCGGAGGGGGTGGCAGAATCGTCCCCGATTCGGAACTGACTCCGAAGTACATAATCGACGAGGTGATACCGCTGCTGATCGATCCGACACGGCTGAGCGAGATGGGCATGGCCGCCGCGGGCGCCGGGCACCGCGATGCCGCCGACGCGGTCGCACGGATCGCGGTGGAGGTAGCCGGTCGTGAGTGAGCGAAGCGAGCGAACCATGAACGCAGCGTCGGCACGAACGACGGAGCCGAGCGTCAGCGAGGCGCAGTCGTGAGTGAGCGGAGCGAGGAGCGTTCGGCGCTGCCCGCCGATCTGGAGCGGGTGCACATGGTCGGCATCGGCGGGGCGGGTATGTCCGGGATCGCGCGGATCCTGCTGTCGCGCGGGGGCGCGGTCTCCGGTTCCGATGCCAAGGAGAGCCGGGGCGTGCTGGCATTGCGGGCCCGCGGCGCACAGGTGCGGATCGGTCACGATGCCAGCGCACTCGACCTGCTGCCCGGCGGCCCGACGGCGGTCGTCACCACCTACGCCGCCATCCCCAAGACGAATCCGGAACTGGTGGAGGCGAACCGGCGCGATATCCCGGTGCTGTTGCGACCGGCGGTACTCGCCTCGCTGATGCGCGGGCACCGGACGCTGCTGGTCTCCGGCACCCACGGCAAGACCTCGACCACCTCGATGCTGATCGTGTCGTTGCAGCACTGCGGATTCGATCCGTCCTTCGCGGTCGGCGGCGAACTCAACGAGGCGGGCACCAACGCCCACCACGGCACCGGCGAGATCTTCGTGGCCGAGGCCGACGAGAGCGACGGCTCGCTGCTGCAGTACGACCCCGATGTCGCGGTGGTGACCAATATCGAATCCGACCACCTGGATTACTTCGGCTCCGACGAGGCATACGTTCAGGTCTTCGACGATTTCGCGGACCGGCTGCACGAAGGCGGCCTGCTGGTGGTGTGCCTGGACGATCCCGGTTCGCGCGCGCTGGCGGAACGGGTCGCGCCGCGGCTGGCCGAGCGCGGAGTCGAGGTGATCGGCTACGGCTCCGGCGATCTCATCGACGCGCCCGTACAGGTCGGGGTCCGGCTGCACAGCTGGGAACCGCGCGATGTCGGCGGTGTCGCGCAGTTCCGGTTGGGTGACGAGAGCGCGCCGCGGACGCTGCGACTGTCGGTGCCGGGCAGGCATATGGCCCTCAACGCGCTGGCCGCGCTGCTGGCCGCGCGCCGGGCCGGCGCGGATCTGGACGAGATCATCCAGGGGCTCGAGGGTTTCGGCGGCGTGCATCGGCGCTTCCAGTTCGTCGGCAGGGAGAACGGGGTGCGGGTCTTCGACGATTACGCCCACCACCCCACCGAGGTGCGCGCCGTGCTCGGCGCGGCCGTCGAGCTGGTGCGGCAGGAGGCCCGCGACGGCGCCCGTTCTCGGCAGGGGCGGGTCATCGTGGTGTTCCAGCCGCATCTCTACAGCCGCACCGCGACCTTCGCCGCGGAGTTCGGCGCGGCGCTGAGCCTGGCCGACGAGGTGGTCGTGCTCGACGTCTACGGCGCGCGGGAGGAGCCGCTGCCCGGCGTGAACGGCGCGCTGGTGGCGCAGGCGGTGACCGGCCCCGTGCACTACCAGCCCGATATGTCGCGGGTCGGTCGTCAGGTCGCCGGATTGACATTGCCGGGCGACGTGGTGATCACCATGGGCGCGGGCGATGTGACGATGCTCGGCAGCCAGATTCTCGATGGGCTCCGGGCTCGGCCGCAGTACGGGCGGTGAGCCGCCATGCGATCCGCGCGGCAGCGGCGCGCGTGGTGGGAGGAGATCACCGACAGGCTGCGCACCGAACGCGTCGGTGGTCTGCGGCAGATGCGGTCGTGGGGTGTACTCGGCGTCGGCGTTCTCACCGTCGTCGCGGTGCTGGCGTGGTTCACGCCGCTCCTGTCGGTACGCACGGTGGAGATCGATGGAATCGTCGCGGTCGGCGACGCCGAGGTGCGTGAGCGGCTCGAGGTCCCCTCGGGGCGCTCGATGCTGCGGATCGACACCGACCAGATGGCACGGCGGGTCGCCGACCTCCCGAAGGTGAGCACCGTGCGCGTGCGGCGGGTGTTTCCGTCCACCGTGCGGGTGACGGTCGTCGAGCGCACGCCGGTGCTGTACTTCGAGAGCCCCGATGGCGCGCATCTGGTCGACGCGCAGAGTACGGAATTCGCGATCGAGGCCGCTCCGATCGGGGTGCCCCAGCTGATCACCGGAACCCCCGGTGGGGCCGATCCGGTGACGAGGGCCGCGGTCGCCGTGGTCGCCGTGCTGCCGCCCGCCTTGTATATCCAGGTGGGCGAGGTTGTGGCACGGTCGATTTCGGATATCTCGTTGAAACTCAACGACGGCCGCACGGTACTGTGGGGAGGAGCGGACGACGCCGAACGCAAAGCGCAGGTAGTGTTGCCGCTGCTGACGCGCGAGGGAACAGTGTTCGACGTTTCGAGTCCTAATCTGGTCACGGTAAAGTGATCCACACCCATTGTGCCCAGGGATTTTTCGGTACCACCGAGAAGCTGGACGGGGGCAACCGTCCACGATACGACGTGTCGCGCGGCGAGACGAGAGGGATCACACAAGATTCTGTGACTTGTCTCGGCGCGCCTGCGCGCGTATCGAGGCGGCTGCGAATAGCGTTCCGCACCAGTCGGATACTTGACATAATGCTAACCCTATGGTTCAGCTTTAGGGTTTGCCCGGACGGCGGCGCGTGAAGCTTCGCCCCGGGTTTCCTCGGCGACATGTCCTGAATCCGAAAACGACAGGCTTTAGATCGAAGGAAGGCGAGAGCCCATGACGCCCCCGCACAACTACCTTGCTGTGATCAAGGTCGTCGGTATCGGCGGCGGCGGTGTGAATGCCGTCAACCGGATGATCGAACAGGGACTCAAAGGTGTCGAGTTCATCGCGGTGAACACCGACGCGCAGGCCCTGCTGATGAGCGATGCCGACGTCAAACTCGACGTCGGCCGTGAACTCACCCGCGGCCTCGGCGCCGGCGCGGATCCCGAGGTCGGACGCCGCGCCGCCGAGGACCACAAGGACGAGATCGAAGAGGTGCTCAAGGGCGCCGATATGGTCTTCGTGACCGCGGGCGAAGGCGGTGGCACCGGCACCGGCGGCGCGCCCGTCGTCGCCAGCATCGCCCGCAAGCTCGGCGCGCTCACCATCGGCGTCGTCACCCGCCCCTTCTCGTTCGAGGGCAAGCGTCGCGGCGGACAGGCCGAAACCGGTATCAACCTGCTGCGCGAATCCTGCGACACCCTCATCGTCATCCCGAACGACCGGCTGCTGCAACTGGGCGACGCGGCGGTGAGCCTGATGGACGCCTTCCGTTCCGCGGACGAGGTGCTGCTCAACGGTGTGCAGGGCATCACCGATCTGATCACCACCCCGGGTCTGATCAACGTCGACTTCGCCGACGTGAAGAGCGTGATGTCCGGAGCGGGCAGCGCGCTCATGGGCATCGGCTCGGCGCGCGGGGAGGGTCGCTCGGTCAAGGCGGCCGAATCCGCGATCAACTCGCCACTGCTCGAGGCGTCCATGGACGGCGCGCACGGAGTGCTGTTGTCGATCGCGGGCGGTTCGGATCTCGGGCTGTTCGAGATCAACGAGGCGGCCTCGCTGGTCCAGGAGGCCGCGCATATCGAGGCCAACATCATCTTCGGCACCGTCATCGACGACTCGCTCGGCGACGAGGTGCGCGTCACTGTGATCGCGGCCGGATTCGACGGCGGTGGTCCGGCGCGGCGTAGCTTCGAACCACCCATCAAGTCCACCAGCACCATCGGTTCGAGCACGGCGGGTGAAGTCGGGAGACCTCGCCCGTACGAACCGGTGACGCGAACCACGGATACGTCGTCGACCCCGCCGCGTCCCCCGAGTCGCACGGTGCCGAGCTACAAGGAGACCGAGGAAGCGCGCCTGCGCACCCGCATCGATCCACCCGATACCGACGATGACGACGATGTCGATGTGCCGTCGTTCATGCGGCGGTAGAGCACGCGGCGATCACCGACGCCGCCGTCGATCCCGATGAGGAGGTCGTCGACGCGGCGATAGGTGCTGGGGGAAGGTGACAGCGCTCACCACGGGGCTGGTCCGGGATCGGATCAGCCTCCGTCTGTCTGCGGGGGGTTCCGCGCGCCGCGGCGCTGCGGATTTCGGTGGCCCGCGCCGAGGGCTACTACGCTCGGCACCATGACTGCTGCGCCGACTCTGACCATCCGAAGGGTGACCACGACCAGGACCGGTGGATTCTCGGCGCCGCCGTACGATTCGTTCAATCTCGGCGATCACGTCGGCGACGATCCGGCCGCGGTGCGGCGCAATCGGGAACGACTGGCCGAGGGGATCGGACTGAGCCCGGACCGGATGGTGTGGATGGAGCAGATCCACGGACGCTCCGTCGAGATCGTGGACGGACCACGGTCGCAACCCGTGCCGGCCACCGACGCGCTGGTCACCACCGTGCCGAATCTGGCGCTGGTGACGTTGTCGGCGGATTGTGTTCCCGTATTGCTCTCCGACGACGAGGCAGGGGTGATCGCCGCGGTACACGCCGGACGGATCGGCGCGCGGATCGGCATCGTGCCACGGGTTCTCGACGCCATGGTCTCGGTGGGCGCGCGGATCGATCGGATCGGCGCTTTCCTCGGCCCCGCCGCATCAGGGCGTCAGTACGAGGTGCCCGCCGCGATGCGCGCCGATGTCGACAAACATCTGCCGGGCAGCGCGGCCACCACGGTGCGCGGCACCCCTTCGCTGGATCTGCGCGCGGGCATTCGCAGGCAGTTGACCGAAGCGGGCGTCGGCGGGGTCGCGGTCGACCCGCGGTGCACCATCGAGGACAAGACGCTGTTCAGTCATCGCCGTAGCGCACCGACCGGTCGGATCGCCGGTGTGATCTGGATGCAAGCGGGTATATGAGTGGAAGTGCCTGCGTACGGACGATTTTCGATGTCCGCCGCGGTGCTGGGTGACGGGAAAGGCTGGTAGGTGTGAGCGGGACCGCGGAGTCCACGGTCGAATCGAGAACGGCGGCGCTGTCGTCCAGGCTCGATGAACTGCTGGAACGAATCGATGCGGCATGCCGTGCCGCCGGGCGTGCGCCCGGTTCGGTGCGCTTGCTTCCTGTGACGAAATTCTTCCCCGCCGCCGATGTGGAGATCCTCTATCGGCTCGGCCGACGCGAATTCGGCGAGTCCAGGGAACAGGAGGCCACCGGCAAGGTCGCCGCGCTGCGCGAATACCTGTCAGCACAGGATGATTCGGACATTCGGTGGCATATGATCGGCCGTTTGCAGCGCAACAAGGCCCGTGTCGTCGCGCGCTGGGCGCACACCGTGCACTCGGTGGACAGCGAACGGTTGGCAACGGCTCTTGACGTCGCCGCGCGTGCGGCGCTCGACGCGGGGGAGCGCTCCGATCCGCTGCGGGTGCTCGTGCAGATCAGCCTGGATGACGATCCCACCCGAGGTGGTGTCGCGGCACGTGATCTCGACGCGCTCTCGGACCGGATCGCGCAGTTGCCAGGACTGCGGCTCGGGGGTCTGATGGCGATCGCGCCACTGGATGTCGCGCCCGATAGCGCGTTTGCCCGCCTTGCGACTTTGCACACGTCGCTACTGGCTCGACACCCCCGTGCGACCGAGCTTTCCGCAGGAATGTCGGGCGATCTGGAAGCGGCCATCGAACACGGTTCGACATGTGTGCGTGTCGGTACCGCTTTGATGGGCGCGCGACCGATAACCTCGGCGTAGCAAAGAAACCTCATCAGTCACATTCGACACATATGCTTGGGACGGACGAGGGGCTGAGCAAGACTTCAACACCCGGCCGCCACCGGGGCCGAAGGAAGGTCGACCAGAATGAGCGAGCGCAGCGAGCGAACATTCGACGCAGCCACCATCGTGGTCATGACGCCGCCTAGCGACAGCGAGGCACGGTCATGAGCACGCTGCACAAGTTCAAGGCGTACTTCGGCATGGTTCCGCTCGAGGATTACGAGGACGACTATGTCGACGACCGCGCACCCCGTGGCGCGGGCGAGCGTGGTGGACCCAGGCCCCGCGGTTACTCCGACCGGGGTGGCTACGGAGTCCGCTACCCCGAAGATCGTTACGGCGCCGAGCGATTCGGCAACGACCGGTTCGGCGCCGACAGGTTCGACGACGAGTCCGGCTACCCGGAGCCCGCGTACAAGTCGCCCTACAAGGGCGGCTACCCGAGTTCGCGCGACTACGCCGACGAGCCCTACGGTGATGACCGCTACGAGGCGCCACGGCGCCCCACCCGGATCGATGCCGCCCCGTCGTCGGGGAGCCGGTTCCGGGCGGGCGGCGGTGCGCCGATGCTGCGGGGAGCCACCAGGGGTGCGCTCGCCGTCGATCCCGACGCCGAGGAGCGGCGGCTGGAGGAGCGCGTGCGCCCCGAGCCCGCCGTGGCCCGCAGGCCAGGGATCTTCGAGGACGGAGGTCCCTTGTCCAAGATCACGACGCTGCGCCCGCGCGATTACAGTGAGGCCCGCATCATCGGCGAGCGGTTCCGCGAGGGCAACCCGGTGATCATGGATCTGGTCGACCTGAGCAACGCCGATGCCAAACGACTTGTCGATTTCGCGGCCGGACTCGCGTTCGCCCTGCGTGGCTCGTTCGACAAAGTCGCGACCAAGGTGTTCCTGCTCTCACCGGCCGATGTCGACGTATCGGCGGAAGAACGCCGTCGGATCGCGGAAACCGGCTTCTACAACCAGAAATAGCGATCTGAACCGGGGGGTTCCGCAGTCCGGTCGCGCTCGGGGCGGTGTGGTCATTTTGCGCGACGCGGATTTTGGGGCAGAGTGATCTGGTGGCCTTGTTCGCGGTGCTGTACTTCGTACTGTTCATCTTCTGGCTGTTGTTGATCAGCCGGGTGATCGTCGAGTTCGTGCGCAGTTTTGCCCGCGACTGGCGTCCCACGGGCGTCGTGGTCGTCATCCTCGAGGTGATCTTCACGATCACCGATCCGCCGGTGAAACTCCTGAGACGGTTGATACCGCCGGTGTCTCTGGGGGGAATTCGCCTCGATCTGTCGATTATGGTCCTGCTATTCGTCGTCTTCATCCTGATGTCGATCGTGAGCAGGCTCGGCCAACCGGTAGCTCCGGTGTGACAGAATGGGCAAAGATACCTTGCTAGATCTGCTCGATCTCCAAAAGACGCGTGAAGGGATCCTTCCATGCCGCTGACTCCAGCCGATGTGCACAACGTCGCGTTCAGCAAACCACCGATCGGGAAGCGCGGCTACAACGAGGACGAAGTAGATGCCTTCCTGGATCTCGTGGAGCAGGAGCTCTCGCGTCTGATCGAAGAGAATGCGGACCTGCGCCAGCGGGTTGCCGAACTCGATGCCGAACTCGCCGACGCCAAGTCGAACCGGCCCCCAGCGCCCGCCGCCGTCAAGGCTCCGGTGCAGCAGGCGCCGCCGCCCCCACCTGAACCGATCAAACCCCCGATCCAGCAAGCGCCGCCGGTGCCCATGCCGGTGGCCGCGCCCATTCCCAAGGACGCTCCGAGTGCCGACGCGAATCTGCAGGCGGCCAAGGTGCTCAGCCTCGCCCAGGAGATGGCGGACCGGCTGACCAGCGATGCCAAGACCGAGTCGGAGAATTTGCTGTCCAACGCTCGGGCGAATTCCGAGCGACTGGTCGGCGACGCCCGGACGCGTTCGGAGGCGATGATCGCGGACGCGCGCCAGAAGTCGGACGCGATGCTGTCGGACGCCCAGAGCCGGTCGGACAGCCAGCTGCGGCAGGCGAAGGAGAAGGCCGACGCTCTGCAGGCCGATGCCGAGCGCAAGCATTCCGAGATCATGGCGACCATCACCCAGCAGCGCAGTGTGCTTGAGAGCCGGATCGAGCAGCTCAAGACCTTCGAGCGGGAATACCGCGTGCGGCTGAAGTCGTACCTGGAATCGCAGCTGGAGGAGTTGGAGAACCGCGGCTCGGCGGTTCCGGTGGACGGCGGCGAGGCATTCGCCGACGTCAACACCGCGAACAACCTCGCGCCCGCGTCGTTCGCCAAGGGCGGCAAATAAGCAGGCTCCGGGTGGGCGCGTGCCTCGGCATCGCATCGCTTGTCGCCGAACCGCCTGGGATGCCTAGGGGGTCATCATGCTCGTCTCGACGCTCGTCCTTGCCGCGATCGGATTCGCCCTGCTCGTGACCGCGCTGACCACCGGGTCGGTGCTGTGGGCCTGGGGTTGTATCGTCGTCTGTGTGATCGGTGCTGTGTTGTTGCTGGTGAGCGCGCTCTCGATGCGCAGGCCGGGCGGCGATACGCCACCGCCGCCGGGGCGGCACTCGAAACGGTGAGTGCGGGCCCGAATCCGGCGCACGATGGGCGCGGCCTGTGGGAAGTCGTTTGACGGCGCTGGTTAGAATCGAGAAGTACACGGTGTCGATCCGGCTATCACCGGGGAGCCTTCGGAAGAACGGCGCACGCCTTCGGCCCGCCTATTAGAACCGAACGGGTGAGCCCGTCACAGCTCGTAACGAGAGGTCCGGCTCGATCGTTTGCCGGACAAGCGGGGTGGTACCGCGGTTTCGGCGCAATGGGCGCCGGCATCGTCCCCGTGCCGACACAGAACGCGCCTGGTGGCGCGGTGGCACGAGGAGACGTATCCGCGATGGCGGACGACAGCAAGAGCGCATACCCCCGCGTCGACCTGGGCGCAGGCAGCGATGGATCGTTCCCCGACCTGGAACGACGCGTGCTCGAGGCCTGGGCCGCCGACGACACCTTCCGCGCGAGTATCGACGACCGCTCCGGCGCCGATGAGTTCGTGTTCTACGACGGGCCACCGTTTGCCAACGGTCTGCCGCATTACGGTCACTTGCTCACCGGATACGTCAAAGATCTTGTTCCGCGTTTCCAGACGATGCGCGGTAAGCGTGTCGACCGGCGTTTCGGCTGGGACTGTCACGGATTGCCCGCGGAAATCGAAGCCGAAAAGCAGCTCGGTATCACGGACAAATCACAGATCGATGCCATGGGGTTGGCGGAATTCAATGCCGCCTGCAAATCCTCGGTTCTCCGGTATACCGGAGAATGGCGCGACTACGTCACCAGACAGGCGCGCTGGGTCGACTTCGACAACGACTACAAGACACTCGATCTCGACTTCATGGAGTCGGTCATGTGGGCGTTCAAGTCGCTGTACGACAAGGGCCTGATCTACCAGGGTTTCCGGGTGCTGCCCTACAGCTGGTACGAGCAGACCCCGCTGTCGAATCAGGAGACCCGGCTCGACGACGCCTACAAGATGCGCCAGGATCCGGCGGTCACCGTCGATATGGTGCTCACCGTCGGGCCCGACCATCCGCTGCGTGAACTCGACGGCGCGAACGCGCTCATCTGGACGACGACGCCGTGGACGCTGCCATCCAACCTGGCCATCGCGGTACATCCCGACGTGCGCTACGTACACCTGCGCGCCGCGGACGGCAAGCGGTATCTGCTTGCGGCCGAACGGGTCTCGCATTACGCCCGGGAGTTCGGCGAGCAGCCCGATGTCCTCGGCGAGTTCGACGGCGCGGCACTGGCCGGACTGTCCTACACGCCCCCGTTCGACTTCTTCCTCGGTCACCCGAACGCGCACCGGGTGCTGAACGCCGACTATGTGACCACCGACTCCGGCACCGGAATCGTGCACCTCGCACCCGCTTTCGGTGAGGAGGATATGGACGTCGCCTCGGCCAACGGCATCAGGATCGTGCAGCCGCTGGATCCCGGCGGCAGGTTCACCTCGATGGTGCCGCCGTACGAGGGCCTGATGGTCTTCGACGCCAATCCGGTCATCATCAAGGATCTCAAGGCCGCGGGAAAGCTGCTGCGGCACGAGACGATCGAGCACTCCTACCCGCACAGCTGGCGTTCGGGTCAGCCGCTGATCTACATGGCCGTGCCGTCGTGGTTCGTCGCGGTGACCGAGTTCCGCGACCGGATGGTCGAGCTGAACAAGCAGATCACCTGGGTGCCCGAGCACATCCGCGACGGGCAGTTCGGCAAGTGGCTCGAGGGCGCGCGCGACTGGAATATCAGCCGTAACCGCTACTGGGGCAGTCCGATCCCGGTGTGGGTCTCCGACGACCCCGCGTACCCGCGGCTGGACGTGTACGGCTCGCTCGATGAGCTGGAACGCGACTTCGGTGTGCGACCGGATGATCTGCACCGGCCGATGATCGATGAGCTGACCCGTCCGAATCCGGATGACCCGACCGGCAAGTCGA
Source organism: Nocardia sp. NPDC005366 (assembly GCF_040606855.1). NCBI lineage: Bacteria > Bacillati > Actinomycetota > Actinomycetes > Mycobacteriales > Nocardiaceae > Nocardia > Nocardia sp. NPDC005366. Next base: position 30,293 of record NZ_JBEXFQ010000034.1, on the reverse strand, counting down.
CCATGCGCCGGGTGCCGGAGGTGTTGGACTGCTGGTTCGAATCGGGCTCGATGCCCTACGCCCAGGTGCACTACCCGTTCGAGAACAAGGACTGGTTCGACTCGCACTTCCCCGGCGATTTCATCGTCGAGTACAACGGGCAGACCCGCGGCTGGTTCTACACGCTGCATGTCCTGGCGACCGCGCTCTTCGACAGCCCGGCGTTCAAGACCGTCGCGGCGCACGGAATCGTGCTCGGCGACGACGGGCTCAAGATGTCGAAGTCCAAGGGCAACTATCCGGATGTGAACGAGGTGTTCGACCGGGACGGGTCCGACGCCATGCGCTGGTTCCTGATGAGCTCGCCGATCCTGCGCGGCGGCAATCTCATCGTCACCGAGCGCGGTATCCGCGAAGGCGTCAGCCATGCGCTGCGCCCGCTGTGGAATGCGTGGACCTTCCTGCAGCTGTACGCCTCGACCCCCGGCACGTGGCGTACGGATTCGGAGCACGTGCTCGACCGCTACATCCTGGCGAAGCTCGCGGCGACCCGTGACGTCATGACCGAGGCGCTCGAGACCTACGATATCGCCGGAGCCTGCGAGGAGCTGCGTCACTTCGCCGACGCACTCACCAATTGGTATGTGCGCCGGTCGCGTTCGCGGTTCTGGTCGGAGGACCGCGACGCGGTCGACACGCTGCACACGGTCCTGGAGGTCGTCACCCGGCTGGCCGCGCCGCTGCTGCCGCTGATCTCGGAGGTGATCTGGCGCGGACTGACGGGGGGGCGCTCGGTGCATCTCACCGATTGGCCCGGGTCCGCCGAGCTTGCGCGTGATCCGGAATTGGTGGCCGCGATGGACGAGGTCCGCACGGTCTGCTCGACGGTGCTCGGTCTGCGCAAGGCGCGGAATCTGCGGGTGCGGTTGCCGCTGGCAGAAGTCACCATCGCCGCGGCCGATGCCGAGCGGCTGCGTCCGTACGCCGACATCATCGCCGACGAGGTGAACGTCAAGAAGGTCGATCTGACGACCGATGTCGCCGTGCACGGCCGTTTCGAGTTGGTCGTCAATGCCAGGGCCGCGGGTCCGCGCCTCGGCAAGGATGTGCAGACCGTGATCAAGGCGGTGAAGGCGGGCGAGTGGTCCGAGGATGCCGACGGTGTGGTCACCGCCGCGGGCATCACCCTGCTGCCGGAGGAGTACACCCAGCGGCTGGTCGCCGCCGAGCCGGAATCCACCGCCGCCCTGCCCGGCAATGCCGGTCTGGTGGTCCTGGATTCGGTGGTCACCGAGGAACTGGAGGCCGAGGGCTGGGCCCGTGACCTGATCCGCGATCTGCAGGAGACCAGGAAGTCGCTGGGGCTGGATGTCTCCGACCGCATCACCGTCGTACTCGGGGTGCCCGATGATCGGCTGGAGTGGGCGCGCACGCACCGCGATCTGGTCGCGGGCGAAATCCTCGCCACCGAACTGACATTCGGCGATCCCGGTGCCGACGCCGCGGAAATCGTCGGTGGCGTACGGGTTTCGATCGTCAAGGCCTGACGGGACGGTAGGGGCGGGCGCACCGCCCCTACCGACTACGTGTAGTCGTTCTCGTTCAGCCCGATTCCCAGTCGGCTTGACGCATTCCTATATAGGAATATGATGACTGCCATGGCACGAGCAGCGACGACATCGGACGTCTTCAACGCGATCGCCGAGCCGCAGCGTCGGGACATCCTGGCGCTGCTGCGGGCGGGTGAGCGGCCGGTGACCGACTTGGCCCAGGAGCTGGGGATGAGCCAGCCGGGGGCGTCCAAGCACCTGCGGGTGCTGCGGGAGGTGGGGTTGGTGCGGGTCCGAGGAGCGGGCAAGCAGCGTCTCTACGGCCTGGACGCCCGCGGGCTGCGGCCGGTCCACGAGTGGGTCGGCGGATTCGAGCGGTTCTGGAACGAGAGTTTCGACCGGCTGGACACCTACGTGCATGACCTCAAACAGACACGGCAGGAGGAATGACCGATGGCACAGACAAGGCGAGAAATGCGGGCGGAGCCGGAGACAGCCGACCGGGAGATCGTGATCTCCCGGGTCATCGACGCCCCGCGGGAGCTGGTGTTCGAGGTGTTCACCGAGGTCCGGCACCTGTCGCGGTGGTGGGGTCCCGACGGGTTCACCACCACCACGCGGTCCTTCGAGTTCCGCGAGGGCGGGGAGTGGGACTTCGTGCTGCACGGGCCGGACGGGACCGACTACTCCGAGTGGATCCGCTGGACCGAGATCGCCCCGCCGGAGCGGATCGCGTTGCTGCACGGTGAGTCCCGCGACGACCCGAACGCCTTCGAGTCGGTCCTGACCTTCGCGGCGGACGGCGCGGCGACCCGGATCGTGATGCGCACGGTGTTTCCCACCAAGGAACTGCGCGACGAGGCGGTCGAGAAGTACCACGCGATCGAGGGCGGCAGGCAGACCCTGCGCAACCTGGCGGCCTACGTCACCGAGATCATCAGGAAGGGAGCGCGGGGCTGATGGCGGGGAAGGTGTTCTTCAGCGTGTCGATGTCGCTGGACGGGTTCATCGCGCCCGAGTCCCACGCCGTCGGTGTTCGTGCCATGGAGGGCTTCACCGCGCCCGATGAGCAGGACGACCCGGACGTGCGGCGCTGGATGGCGCAGTGGATGGAACTGCAGCAGTGGGTCTTTCCGCTGCGGTTCTTCCGGGAGAACCTGAAGCTCGGCGAGGGCGGCGAGGAGGGCCGCGAAAACGACGTCGTGCGGGAGACGTTCGAGCGCACCGGCGCGAGCGTCATGGGCAAGCGCATGTTCGACCTCGGCGAGCGGGCATGGCCGGAGGAGGCGCCCTTCCATACCCCGGTCTTCGTCGTGACGCACGCCGGGCGTGACCCGTGGGAGCGGCCCGGCGGCACCACGTTCCACTTCGTCGACGACGGCATCGAGCACGCCGTCGACCAGGCCCGCGAGGCCGCCGGCGACCGCGACGTCCGCATCGCGGGCGGCGGCGCGACGATCCTGGAGTACCTGAACGCCGGCCTGGTCGACGAGTTCTCGATCACGCTGTCACCGGTGCTTTTCGGCGCAGGCACCCGCCTGTTCGACGGCGTGGACGCGTCAAGGGTCGCGCTGGAGCAGGTCCGTTCGGAGCCGTCGTCGCGGGTGACGCACCTGACCTACGCCGTGCGCCCACGGTAGTGGCGCCACCGCTGCACCCCAACGAACATGTGGTGGCAGTTTGCAAGCGACCATTGTGATAGACATCACACGCTAGATATTTGCTGAAAACCTTGTAGGGATCTAGAGGGGCCCGGCAGACTTTACGGATGTGACTGCGGTTACCCGGATGCACTCCTGGTTCTGTCGGTCATGATTAATGGTTTGTCCTGTGTGAACCGCGTTGCTCCGGAATCCGACCGGTTTGCGACGCGCTGTGGTCTACGGCTCCATACCCACGAAGAGATGGGTGCCGTGAGTTAGCCAGGCCGTCGTTCGGCGGCCGATAGCTAGGCCGACAGTGAGGGGCGAGCACGTGAACAACAAACCGTTACGCCGGATGATCTTCGGCTTCGTCATCTCCATCGTGGCCGCGCTGCAGCTGGCGGGGCCCGCCTGGTCCGATACCGGGAGTGTCTCCGGCAGTGGCGGCTCGGGCTCGGGCAGTTCCAGCGGGTCGGCCGCGCTGCCGATTCCGAGCGTGGCCGGACTCGGCGCGCTGGCCGCGGCCACCACCCAGACCGGTAAGCCCTACGAATGGGGCGCGGTCGGCCCGAATTCCTGGGATTGCTCCGGACTGGTGCAGTGGGCGTTCCGGCAGGTCGGCGTGAAGCTGCCGCGCACCACCTGGCAGCAGGCCAAGGTCGGCGCGGCGGTACCGCGCGCCGCGCTCTCGCCGGGTGATGTCGTCGTGCTGAACAGCGACGCGTCGCATGTCGGCATCTATGCCGGATACGGTCAGGTCCTCAATGCCTTCGACTGGGGCGTCCCGGTCGGCCTGACTCCGCTGAGCAGGTTCGACATCTACACCATTCGCCGCTTCTGACCGAACACGCCGCCGCGGCGGTGCTACCGCGAATCGGCCACCAGTTGGTGCAACAGCGGCCCGTACTCGGGATGCGCCAGCGCGGAAGCGAATTGGGCGACCAGATAGTCGGCCGGGTTGCCGGTGTCGTACCAGCGGCCACGGATGACCTGACCGAATACCGGATTCTCCGAGGCGTACACGTTGATGGCATCGGTCAGGTAGACCTCGCCCTCGCGATGCTGGTACCAGTGCTCGGTCTGGCGACGTAATTCATCGATGATGCCGGGGGTGACGACGTAACCGCCGATCGCGGCGAAATCCGACGGCGCGTCCTCCGGTTTGGGCTTCTCCATCAATCCGGTGATACGCAGCAGGCCGTCGCCGCGGTCATCGGCGACCACGGGGACGCCGTAGCGGTGGGATTCGGACGGATCCATCGGCATCAGCGCGAGGACGGGGGCTCCGGTGGATTCGTAGGCGTCGATCAACTGCTGGGCGCGCGGCACCTCGGCGACGAACACATCGTCCGGCCAGAGCACGAGCATGGGTTCGTCGCCCGCGTTGCGCGCGGCGTTCAGCACGGGGGTGCCGTTGCCGTAGGGGCCGTGCTGGTCGAGGTAGGTGATGTGGCCGAGCCGGGAGAGTTCGCCGACCTCGGCGACGGCATCGGCGTACGCGGTCTTCCCGTCCGCGCGCAGCTGGGCCACCAGCGCCGGGTTGGGACGGAAATGGTCCTGGATCAACGACTTCCCGCCGCTGACCACGATCGTGATATCGGTGATGCCGGACGCCACCAACTCGCGGACGGTGTGCTCGATGACAGGTTTGTCGCCGACCGGCAGCATCTCTTTGGGGATGGCCTTGGTCAGCGGGAGTAGGCGGGAGCCGATTCCGGCAGCCGGGATGACGGCTTTGCGGATCTTCATGAACCGATCATCACATACGACCGGGGGTAGCAGGTCCGATCACCGGCTCCGGCCCGCCCGTGTCGATCTTGGTTCGGTCAGGTATCCGGCCTGGTCAAAGCCCGTACCGTCGGTGCGGGCGTCCGCGCGCATACGCGCGGCGGATCGACAGCAACCGATGAGTACGGCCGCATTCCACGGATGCGCGCGGCGGCCCGCCGAGAGACGGGTCTGTCGGTGGGGCGGCGTAGATTCCCGAGCGTGAGTCGACGCACCGAGTGCCTGCCGTGAGTATCGGCGGTGTGGACGCCCGCCGTCGAGGTCGGGCGAGCGGGCGCGTCGTCGTATCCGCCACGCCCGGAGGATTTCGGCCGGGGAAATACTCAGCGACGTCGCAGTGAACGGCCAGGCGAAACAGCCCTATCCTTCCGAACACGCGGACCTGACCGCGCGGCGCTGGGTCCTGCATATCGATATGGACGCGTTCTTCGCCTCGGTCGAACAGCTGACCCGTCCGACACTGCGCGGGCGGCCGGTACTGGTCGGCGGGGCCGGTGGTCGAGGCGTGGTGGCCGGCGCGAGCTACGAGGCGCGAGTCTTCGGGGCCCGCTCCGCGATGCCGATGCATCAGGCCAAGCGGCTCGTGGGCGCGGGCGCGGTGGTGGTCCCGCCACGCGGTGTCGTCTACGGCGTGGTGAGCGGCCGGGTATTCGACGCGCTGCGCAGCCGGATTCCGGTGTTGGAGACGCTGTCGTTCGACGAGGCGTTCGGTGAGCCGGCCGAACTGGCCGGGGCGAGCGCCGCGGACGTGCGCGCATTCTGCGAACAACTGCGCGCGCTGGTGCTGGAGCGGACCGGATTGATCGCCTCGGTCGGCGCCGGTACCGGCAAACAGCTCGCCAAAATCGCCTCCGGTCTCGCCAAACCCGATGGTATCCGGGTGATCTCGCCCGCCGAACAGCGCGAGCTGCTGGCCGGGCTGCCGGTGCGCAAACTGTGGGGGATCGGTCCGGTGGCCGAGTCCAGACTGCGATCACTCGGCATCGAGACAGTCGGCGCGTTCGCGGCATTGCCGGAACCGGAGGCGGTGTCGATCCTCGGCGGCAGTGTGGGCGCGGCGCTGCACCGGCTGGCGCGCGGCATCGATGACCGGCCCGTCACCGAGCGGGCCGAGGCCAAACAGATCAGCGCCGAGACCACCTTCGACAGCGATATCGTCACGCTGGCCGGGCTGCGGTCCGCGATCGAGGCGATGGCGGCCTCCGCGCACCGGAGGCTGGAGAAGGACGGGCGCGCCGCGCGCACCGTGGTACTCAAACTCAAGAAATCGGATATGAGCGTGGTGACCAGATCGTTCACGCTGCCCTACGCGACCACCGATCTGGTCACGCTCGGCACCGCGGCGCAGCGTTCGGCGATCGATCCGGTCGAACTCGGTCCGATCCGCCTGGTGGGCGTGGGATTCGGCGGACTCTCGACGGTGCGCCAGGAGTCGCTGTTCCCCGAGCTCGACCAGATGCCGGTCAGCGATATCACCGAAACCGGGTGGGGCTCAGAGCCTGTGCCCGAATCGGTGGTCGCGCGGTCGGAGACCGCGACCCACTGGTTTCCCGGAATGGATATCTCGCACGCGGAATTCGGGCACGGCTGGGTGCAGGGCGCCGGGCTCGGCGTGGTTACCGTACGGTTCGAGACAAGCTCGACAGGGCCGGGTCCAGCGCGTACCTTCAGCGCCGACGACATCAGTTTGTCCCGGGCGGATCCGCTCGGCAGTCTCCACTGACCGGTAGCCTGGGTGAGCCGCGCAGCGCCGCCGGTGGCGCGGATGCCGTGCGGCGATGTCGGGATACTCCCGTGACCACCTACTCGAACGCAAAGGACGAGCAGTTGAAGCTTCGTAAGACTGGACGCATCGCGATCGCAGGCCTCGCCGTTGTCGCTGCCCTGAGCATGAGCGCCTGCGGTAGCGATGACAAGAGCGATACCGCCAAGCCGACCAAGACGTCGACCAGCGCCAAGGCCACCGTCGCGGCGAACGTGCCGCCGGTTCCTTCCGTGGCGGAGCTGAACGCACAGCTGCAGAAGGCGCTGGACCCGTCGGTGCCCAATTCCGAGAAATTGCAGATGGTGCAGGGCGCCGAGGCCGATCCGGAGCTGCCGAACCGTCTGGCCGAGGCGTACAAGCAGACCAACGCCTCGGTCGAGGTGACCGAGGTGACGGCCTTCGGCGACACCATCAACGCCAAGGCCAAGGTCGTCCTGAACGGCCAGGAGAACCTCGCCGACGTACCGTTCGTCGCCGAGAACGGCGTGTGGAAGGTCCAGAAGGCCTGGGCCTGCCAGATGCTCGCCGCCCTCGGGCAGCAGTCGACCGCCTGCGGCTGAGATCGGATCCGGAGGGCGCCCGGTCTCGCGGCCGGGCGCACTCCGGTGAATTCCGATCGGCACGTCCCCCGGTAGTCGGCGAAAAGCGCAGGCCAGGCGGCCTCGATCGGGATGAGTGCGACTGTGCGTCACCGGCAACGGTTTTCGTTCTCAGGTTTGATGGTTACCATCACCCCCCGTGGCTGACACGATGGTGTGGGCGGAGCCGTCCGTCCAGGGATACGAACCGGGGACGGCACCGCGCGACGCGCGCGGGGGCTGGGCTCGTCCTGTCGCCTTGATCGCGGCTCTGATCGGCGCGCTGTGCGCGATCGCGGTGCCGCTGCTCCCGATTCGGGTGGACGCGGTGACGCTGTCCTGGCCGCAGGCGGGTTCGGCGCGCAGTATCGAGGCGCCGCTGATCGCCTACGCGCCGTCCGTCTTCGACGCGACGGTGCCGTGTGCGGCGATCGACCAGCTCGCGGCGGACGGCGGGGTGCTCGCGGCGACCGGCCCTACCGGTGCGCCGGACCTGGCCGAATACGGATTCATCGCCCAGGTGCAGGCTCCGACCGCCGAGACTCCCGCCCGGTTGGATGTGGTGTTGCGCAATCAGGCGCTGTTCACCGTTCCCCTCGATCGACTCGGCGACGGTTGTGTGCTGAGGGTGCACGCCGACCACTCCGCGGCGACCGCGACGCTCACCGGATCAGGCACGGCTCCCGTCACCCTGACCGGGGATTTCCGGCCGCAGATGGTCGGTATCTTCAGTGATCTCGCGGTCGCCGACGGCACGAGCGTCACCGCCGAACTCGATACCAGATTCTCCTCGTCGCCGACGCCGCTCAAACGCGCGACGATCTGGCTCGCGGTCGTGGCGACCGCGGTGTCGTTGATCGCGCTGGCGCGGCTCGACCGGCAGGACGGCAGGCGCCTCGCATGGCGTCGGCGGTCTTTCTCGATTCGGCGGCCCTTCTCGATTCGGCGGCAGTTCTCGATCATCGACGCCGTGGTGCTGACGACGCTGGTGGTCTGGCATTTCATCGGCTCGACGACTTCCGACGACGGTTACCAGCTCGGTATGGCCCGGGCTTCGGGAGCTTCGGGCTATATGGCGAACTACTTCGCGTATTTCGGCGTTCCCGAGAACCCGGTCGGCACGCCGTACTACGACCTGATCCGGGTCATGGCGCAGATATCGACGGCAAGCCCGTGGGTGCGCCTGCCCGCGCTGCTGTGCGGGGTGTCCCTGTGGCTGCTGCTCAGCCGCGTGGTGGTGCCCCGGCTCGGGATCGCGGTGCGCCACAGCGCGATCGCGATGTGGACCGGTGCGTTCGGCTTCCTCACCGTGTGGATGGCCTACGACAACGGGTTGCGCCCCGAACCGCCGGTGGCGCTCGGGCTGCTGCTGACCTGGTGCGCGGTCGAGCGTGCGATCGCGACGAGGCGGGTGCTGCCTGCCGCGGTGGCGATCCTGGTCGCGGCCTTCACCGTGACGGCGGGACCGTCCGGCGTCATCTGTGTCGCGGCGCTGCTCGCCGGTCTGCGGCCGGTGGCGCGGATCGTCATCGATCGCGTCGGCCCGGCGCGGAGCAGGACGCAGTGGCTGTTCGGCTTCGTCGCGCTGCTGGCCCCACTGGTCGCGGCCGGTGTGCTCGTACTGGCGATCGCGTTCGCCGATCAGCCGTTGGCCGCGGCAATGGAGATGCAGCGCGTGCATCACGTGATCGGACCGGATGTGCCGTGGTACCAGGAGTATCTGCGCTATCAGTACCTGTTCCAGGGCGAGACGGACGGCTCGGTGGGCAGGCGGATCGGTATTTTCGCGATGCTCGCCGGGATCATCGTCTGCGTGGTGATGCTGCTGCGTAAGGGCGGCCGGATTCCGCTCACCGCGGCCGGTCCGTCGCGGCGGATACTCGGCACCACCGTCGGCGCATTGGCGCTCATCATGGTCACACCCACCAAATGGACCCATCATTTCGGTGTTTTCGCCGGTGTGGCGGGTGCGGTCGCGGTACTGACCGCGATGGCGGTCGGTCCACGGGTGCTGCGCACCCCGCGCAATCGCGCGCTGTTCGCCGCGGTGGTCGCCTTTCTGCTCGCCCTGGTGTTCTCCGGTCCCAATGAATGGTGGTACGTGTCCTCCTACGGCATGCCGTGGTGGGACAAGCCGCCGGTGCTGGCCGGGGTGGCACTGAACCAGCTGTTCCTCGTGCTGGCGCTCGCGCTGCTCGCGGTGGCCGCCTGGTGGCAGGTGCTCGCGCCGGAACCGGGTACGCCGCATCGGGTTTCGCGTTTCGCCTGGCGGATCTCGCTGCTGCCGCCGCTGACCATCGCGCTGGCCCTGCTGGTGGTGTGGGATCTGGGGTCCTTCGCGAAGGCGGCCATCGCCCAGGGGCCTGCCTTCTCGCTCGCTCGCTCGAATGTCGACGCCGTCACCGGAGACCCGTCCGGACTGGCCGGGCATGTCCTGGTCGAGGCGGACCCGAACGCCGGAATGCTGCGACCGCTCACCGGCGACGCGTTCAGCACGCTGTCGGGCACCGGAACCGGCTTCACCCCTGGCGGTGTCGCGAACGATCTGCGGCCCGACGACGAGGCGACCGAATCGGTCGGCAGTATCGCCGATGCGTTGAACAGCAACAACACCCAGTCCGGCGCGGAAACCGGAACCGCGAACGCCGACTTGCCGTTCGGGCTCGACCCGGCCACCACCCCGGTACTCGGCAGTTACCGATCCGGCGACGCCGGTCCCGCGGAACTGACCACCGGCTGGTACCGGCTGCCCGCGCCGGACCGGCGTGCGGGGATCGTCGCGTTGAGCGCCGCAGGCCGGATCCGGTCGGTGGACGCGGACGGTATCGTCACCCCCGGTCAGACCCTCGAGATCGAGTACGGCACCACCGATTCCGATTCCACCGCGCGAGCGGTGGGCAGGGTGGCGCCGATCGATATCGGTCCCGCGCCGTCGTGGCGCAATCTGCGAGTGCCGTTCACCGAGATACCGTCGGAGGCCGACGTGATCCGCGTCGTCGCCGTCGACCGGGATCGCAACCCGCAGCAGTGGCTGGCGCTGACCCCGCCGCGCGTGCCGAGTACGACGACCCTGCGCGATCTGGTCGGCTCCCGGGTGCCCGTACTCACCGACTGGATGGTCGGACTCCAGTTCCCCGGCCAGCGCCCCTACGACCACCGTGACGGTATCGCCGAAATACCCGCCTACCGCATCCTTCCCGATCGCCCCGGCGCCGAGATCACCACCCTGTGGCAGAGCCACGACAAGGGCGGTCCGCTCGGCTGGTCCGGCATGCTGTTGCGCGCGCAGACCCTGGCCACCTACCTGAATCACGACTGGCGCCGGGACTGGGGCGAATTGCAGCAGTTGACCCGCATCGATCCACGGGCCGAACCCGCCCGTCCGGCGATCACCCGGCGGGATCATTCCGGACTGTGGTCGCCCGGCGAACTCAGTACGGCGTGGTAGCGACGCTCCCGCGGAATCAGTTGTGCGCGGCGGCGATACGGGTGGCGAGGGCGACGAGGTCTTCGCCGGTGAGGCCCGGGTAGCCGTGCAGCAGGGTCCGCCAGCGCGCCGGAACGGCCGAGGCGCCCCAGCGCGCACCGAGTAGCGCGCCGGCGATGGCGGCGGTGGTGTCGGTGTCGCCGCCCGCCCGCACACACAGTTCCAAGGCCAGGGGCAGGTGGGCGGGCCCCGAGGCGTCGGCGGTGGTGATCGCCCACCACGCGGTCTGGAGGGCGTGCACGACCCAGCCGTTGTGCGAGAAATCGCTCGGCGCTCCGGTTTCCGCGGCGTCGAGCACGCGGTTCCAGTAGTCCGCGCTGGGCGAGGCGGCGACGAAGGATCGGACTCCGTCGAAATCTCCGGCGAGTACCGCGTGCCGGATGGCGTAGGTCCAGATCTTGCAGGCTTCGATCGCCCGCTGATCGTGGTGGGTGAGGGACCCGACGACGCCCGCCATGCGCATGCACTCCTCGGCATCGGAGAGATAGGCGAGGGCGACCGGCGCGGTGCGCATGAGGGATCCGTTTCCGCCCGTGCGCCCTTCGACGGCCATCGCCTGTATCCGCATCTCGCGCGCGGACTTCGGGCGGACGGCGAGCACCCGTGCGGTCTGGACGCCGATATCGGGCGGATCGAAATCGAACCAGCGCACGAATCCGGCGGCCACCGCGTCGATATCGATACCGGGACCGGGTTCGGCTGCCTGGGCTATGGCGATCGCCATCGAGGTGTCGTCGGTCCACTCGCCGGGCGCCCAGCGGCACATCCCGCCGCCGATCATGCCGATCTCGCTTTCGGCATCCGGATAGGTGAATTCGTATCCTGCCCCCAGCGCGTCACCCGCAGCGGTCCCGAGCAACGCTCCGGCCGCTCTGTCGCATTGCTCGTCGTCCACCATGATCCAACCCCTCGGTACCGCGTCGATCGGAGAATGTACCGGAGGTCGCGCGCTCGGCTCCCCGTCGCGATGTGACGGGAAACGGGCCGAGGCTCTGTGCCGATGGGACGAATAATGCTCTGAACGGCCCCGATTCGATGATTTCGGCTTCAGCGGGCTTGTGCCGGGCCTTCTTCGGTGACGGGTGCGGCGAAGCGCCGGGTGCGGCGGGTGCGTACCAGGGCGTCGGCGGTGAATATCGCCAGCGCGGCCCAGATCAGGGCGAAACCAGCCCAACGTGAGGCGGGCATGGGTTCGTGAACGACCGCGACGCCCCACGCCATCTGCAGTGCCGGTGTCAGATATTGCAGCAGTCCCATCGTCGACAGCGGAACCCGTTGTGCGGCGATGGCGAACAGCAGCAGCGGAACCAACGTCACCGGGCCGGTCGAGACCATCAGCGCGGCGTTCGCGGGGCCGGAACCGAATGCGCTGCGGCCCGTCAACGCCAGTACCAGGATGAATCCGAGCGCGAAAGGCGCGGCTACCATCCCCTCGGCGGCGATGCCGCGCACGGCGTCGAGCCGGATCACCTTTTTCACCAGTCCGTAGGTGGCGAAGGAGCACGCGAGGACCAGCGCGATGACCGGGGGCCTGCCGTAATCGAGGGTCAACACCGCCACCGCGATCGCGCCGAGTCCGAGCGCGGCCCACTGCGCCCTGGCCAGCCGCTCCCGGAAGATCGCCACCCCGAACGCCACGGTTACCAGCGGATTGATGAAATACCCGAGCGCGCATTCCACGACGTGGCCGGAGATCACCCCGAAGACGTAGGTGCCCCAGTTGATGGACAGGGCGGCCGAGGCCACCGCCGCCATCCGCCAGGTTCTGGCGTCTATGCCGCGCATCTCGCGCAGCCGCCCGGTGAGGGCGAGCACGACCAACACCAGCAGCAGTGTCCAGACGATTCGCTGGGCCACGACCTCGGCAGGTCCGGCGAAGGCGAGCAGACCGAAGAACGCGGGAAACAGCCCCCAGATCAGAAATGCGCTCGTTCCGAACGCGACACCTGGGACCGCCGTGATTCGCCGCACTCGTCCGAGGCTACTTCGCCGTCCGGGTTCGGCTCGAACCGATCGGTATGGACCGGCGCGCGTCGGCAGGGTGGCGGGTATGCGGGTCGGCACCGCACGATCGCGCGGCGGCACAGCAGGCCCGCGTGGATCGCGTCGCCGCGGTGGGCGAACCGTGGCTCAGTTTCTTCACCGCCGACGAAATCCGCGACAGGATGCTGTCCTTCGGTCACCGGTCGATCGAAGACCGTTCCGCGACACAGCTGTTGGCCGACTACGGTGTCCGGACGCGCGGAGGCCACGGATTGGGGACCGCACATCATCCGCGCGAGCACGGTGTCTCGGGTGGGCGACTCGCCGTGATGTCACGGTAGGGCAGGGTCGCTAGGCTGGCAGCCATGTCGATAACCGTTCAGGCGTCGGATGCGACCGGACTCACGGCGACGGAGGTCGAGCAGCGTCGTCGAGACGGACGTACCAACGATGTGCCGGATCGGGCCAGCCGATCGGTTCGCGACATCATCCGGGCCAATGTCTTCACCCGGATCAATGCCATCCTCGGCGTGCTGTTCATCCTGGTCATGGCTACCGGATCGGTGATCGACGGCATGTTCGGCCTGCTGATCATCGCCAACAGCGCGGTCGGCATCATCCAGGAGGTCCGCGCCAAGCGGACGCTGGACCAGCTCGCGATCGTCAGCCAGGCCAAACCGATCGTGCGCAGAGACGGAAAATCCGCCCAGATCGCGCCACACGACGTGGTGCTGGACGACCTGATCGAACTCGGTCCCGGCGACCAGATCGTCGTCGACGGCGTGACCGAGGAGTCCGCGCTGCTCGAGGTGGACGAATCGCTGCTCACCGGCGAGGCGGATCCGGTCGACAAGCCGGTCGGCAGCAAGGTCATGTCGGGCAGTTACGTGGTCTCCGGCAGCGGCGCCTACCGCGCGACCAAGGTCGGGCGCGATGCCTATGCCGCCAAGCTGGCCGAAGAGGCGAGCAAATTCACGCTGGTGAAATCGGAGCTGCGCAGCGGCATCGACACCATTCTCAAGGTCATCACCTATCTGCTGATTCCGGCGGGCCTGCTGAGCATCTACAACCAGCTCGTCTCCAGCGGGCAGAGTTGGCGACCCGCCGTGACCGGCATGGTCGCGGCACTGGTGCCGATGGTTCCCGAGGGGCTCGTGCTGATGACCTCGGTGGCCTTCGCCGTCGGCGTGGTGCGGCTCGGACGCCGTCGATGCCTGGTGCAGGAATTGCCCGCGATCGAGGGCCTGGCCCGCGTCGACGTGGTCTGCGCGGACAAGACCGGCACGCTCACCGAGAACGGGATGCGGTTGTCGGAGATCAAGGCGCTCGACGGCTTCGACGACGAGCAGGTGCGACGGGCGGCGAGCGCGCTGGCCGCCGACGATCCGCGTCCGAACGCCAGTGTGCAGGCCATCGGGGAAGGTCTCGGCGAAGGCCCGGGCTGGCAGAGTACGGCGATCGCGCCGTTCTCCTCGGCCAAGAAATGGAGCGGCATCTCCTACGGGGAGCACGGTGACTGGTTGCTCGGCGCGCCAGATGTGCTGCTCGACCCGTCCTCCGAGGACGCGCGCGTCGCGGAGGAACTGGGTTCGTCCGGGCTGCGCATCCTGCTGCTCGCCCGCAGCGATCGCTCCGTCGACGCGGCGGACGCGCCGGGGACCGTGCGGCCCGCGGCATTGATCGTGCTGGAGCAGAGAATTCGTCCCGACGCCAGAGCGACCCTCGAATACTTCGCCGATCAGAATGTCTCGATCAAGGTGATCTCCGGCGACAACGCCGTCTCCGTCGGCGCGGTGGCGACCTCGCTGGAACTGCCCGGGGGCGATCACGCGGTCGACGCCCGCGAATTACCCGATGACCCTGCGCAACTCGCCGATGTGTTGGAGCGCGAGACCACCTTCGGCCGGGTGCGCCCCGACCAGAAGCGCGCCATGGTCGCCGCGCTGCAATCGCGTGGCCATACCGTCGCCATGACCGGTGACGGCGTGAACGATGTACTGGCGCTGAAGGATTCCGATATCGGCGTGGCGATGGGCGCGGGCAGTCCGGCCACCCGCGCGGTGGCTCAGATCGTCTTGCTCGACAACAAATTCGCGACGCTGCCCTATGTGGTCGGCGAGGGCCGCCGGGTGATCGGCAATATCGAGCGGGTCTCGAATCTGTTCCTCACCAAGACCGTGTACTCGGTGCTGCTGGCCTTCCTCGTCGGTATCGCCGGTGTCGGCTCGCAGATCTTCGACTACGACCCGATCGGATATCCGTTCCTGCCGAGACATGTCACGATCGCTGCCTGGTTCACCATCGGCATCCCGGCCTTCATCCTGTCGCTCGCCCCGAACAACGAAAGGGCCCGCACCGGATTCGTCGGGCGCGTCATGCGATTGGCCATACCCTCGGGCGTGGTGATCGGAATAGCGACCTTCGTGTCCTATCTGATCGCCTACGCGGGAGCGGACGCGACCGAGGAGCAGAAGGTGCAGGCTGGCACGACCGCCCTCATCACGCTGATCATGATCGCGGTCTGGGTGCTCGCCATCGTGGCGCGGCCCTACGTGTGGTGGAAGGTCGTCCTCCTCGCGACGTCGATCCTCGCCTACATCGTCTTGTTCACGGTGCCCTTCACCCGGGAATTCTTCAAACTCGATCCCTCCGATATCCGGCTCACCACCGCCGCCTTCATCTGCGGCGGCATCGGCATCGTCCTGGTCGAGGCGGCCTGGTGGTTCGGCGCGATCAACGGGGAGCAGCGCAGGCTCATTCCGGCCTCGCCCGGCGGCAGCGCCTGAGTCGCGGCTGCCGGGGAACCGGCGTCGGGATCGGTCCTCACGTCAACTGGACGCCCGACCCGCCGCGCCGCGAGAAGCCTTGTGCGAAGCGGTCATTCGGCGTTGGAGTACCTTCTCCGATATGGAGGTTCTGCTGCACCGGATCGACGCGTTCGCCGACGCACCGTTCTCGGGTAACCCGGCCGCGGTCATGCCGCTGCGTGCGTGGCTGCCGGACGAGTTGCTGCGCAGTCTGGCCGAGGCGAACAGTCTCGCCGAAACCGCCTTCTACACCTCGCGCTTACCCCCGGAGGCGGGGGTGCCGCCCGAAGACCGGCCGGTCTTCCACCTGCGCTTGTTCACCTCGGCCGCCGAGATCGATATGTGCGGCCACGCCACCCTGGCCGCCGCGGCGCAGATACTGGAGGACGCCCATCCCGGCGCCGATATGGTGAGTTTCTTCACCAGGGGCGGCTGGGTGCACGTCGATCGCACCGATGACGACGAATACGTCCTCGATCTGCCCGCGGTCGATTCCGTGGAGATCGAGCCGCCGCCCGCACTCGTCGCGGCGCTGGGGGTGAACCCGGTCCGCGCCTTCTCCGGGGCCGACGAGGTGATCGTCGTCGCCTCGGAAGCCGAAGTCCGCCGCGCCCGCCCGATGATCGCCGCGTTCCCGCCGCTGCGCCGCGCCGCCGTTCTCACCGCCCGCGGTGACGAGGTCGATATCGTCTCACGCGTCTTCGCGCCCGGCCTCGGCGTGCCGGAGGACCCCGTCACCGGTTCCGCGCACGCCCAGCTGGTTCCCCTGTGGGCCGGGCAGATCGGGCGCACCGACCTGTTGGCCCGACAGCTGTCCCGGCGCGGCGGCGCATTGCGTTGTCAACTCGTCGGGGACCGGGTGCTGCTACTCGGGCGGTGCCGCCGCTATCTCGACGGGGTGGTGACGCTGCCGGACTGAGGATCGGATCGCGTCGCGGCGAGATCGCGTCGTGCCGGGATCAGCGGCGAGACCGCGAACTGTCCCGCGACCGCGTCGGCGGGCAGCGCCTCGACGGCGCGGACCCCGTCGGCGGCGGCGAGTTCCCGCAGCCGGGGCAGCGGACCCCGGACGACCAGTCCCACCGTGCAGGCGCAACCGGCGCGCAAACCCCGCGCCGACTCGGTGACCACGTCGCGGTAGCGCGCGTCCACCGCGGCGGGGTCGGTCTGTTCGAGCACGGCGAGCAACTGCCACGCCGCCGCGTCGGCGGACGCGACGGCCACACCATCGCCCGCCGGGACCTGCACGGCGACGAGCGGGGGCTGCGCGTCGGCGATCGGTACCCGATGCAGCACCTGCGCGATCCGCAGTCCGCCGCTGTGCGCCGGAATCTGTTCGGGCCGTATCTCTTCGGTGAACGACACCAGCGCCCATCGCTCGCCGTCCTCGGCGCCTGCGAGCGAATCGCGCGCCCGTGTCAGATAGTCCGGCACCGGCTGTCCGCGTTCCGGCCCCAGTCGGTCGGTCGAGATACCGAGCGGCCGAGGCGGATTCAGCTCCCCGAGCACCGTCATGAACGCCACTGCGGCGATCACCCCGACGACGATCAGCGCGGCCCGCACGGCGGCAGGCCGACTGGCGCCGGAAGGACCCTCCAGCGCGGCGAGCGCCGCCGCGCGGGCCGCCTCGCGTTCGGAAGCGGACAGGTCAGGCATCGCGCAGGACGCTCAGCGCGTTCTTCAGATCGTCGGGGTACTCGCTGGTGATCTCGAGATAGCGGCCATCGGCGGGATGGTGGAAGCCGAGAGTGTGGGCGTGCAGCCATTGGCGTTGCAGCCCGAGGCGTTCGGCCAGGCGCGGGTCGGCGCCGTAGGTGAGATCACCGCAGCACGGGTGGCGGATCGCGGAGAAGTGCACGCGGATCTGGTGGGTGCGACCGGTTTCCAGATGGATATCGAGCAGGCTCGCGGCCTGGAACGCCTCGATGGTGTCGTAGTGGGTGATGCTGGGGCGGCCGTCCGCGGTGACGGCGAATTTCCAGTCGTTGCCGCGCGCCCGGCCGATCGGGGCGTCGATGGTGCCGCTGCTCGGATCCGGATGTCCTTGCACCAGTGCGTGATAGCGCTTGTCGACGGTCCGCTGTTTGAACGCGCGCTTGAGCACCGTGTAGGCGTGCTCGGACTGCGCGACCACCATCACCCCGGAGGTGCCGACGTCCAGCCGGTGCACGATGCCCTGCCGTTCGTGCGCGCCCGAGGTGGAGATGCGATATCCCGCCGCCGCGAGACCGCCGACCACGGTGGGGCCCGACCAGCCGACACCGGTATGCGCGGCGACGCCGACCGGCTTGTCGACCGCGACGATATCGTCGTCGGCGTAGAGAATTCTCATCCCCTCCACCGGTTCGGCCTCGATGGTCAATTCGCGCTTGGGTTCGGGGAATTCGACTTCGAGCCACGCGCCCGCGACCAGCCGATCGGATTTGCCCGCGGGCACGCCGTCCAACTGCACCGACCCGTCGGAAGTCAACTGCGCGACCGCGGTGCGCGAAAGACCGAGCAGCCGCGACAGTCCCGCGTCCACCCGCATGCCGTCGAGTCCGTCCGGCACCGGCATGGTTCTGGTTTCCCTCACGCGGCGTTCTCCTGTCCGGCACTCTCGGTGCCGCTCGCGCCGGCGGAGCCGTCGGTGGTCGGAGGCCGATCGGCCTCGTCGGTCGTCATCGTGCCCGCGGCCGGATTCGTCTCGTCGGCCTTCTCGGTGCTCGTGCCACCGCCGGAATCGCGCCCCGTCCTCGTGCCGTCCGGCTCGAATCCGAAGACGGTCAGCGTCACCAGCAGGATAGCGCCGCAGACGATGGCCGAATCCGCCACGTTGAATACCGGCCACCAGCCGATGGCGACGAAGTCGACCACATGTCCTTGTAGCGGTCCCGGCGCGCGGAACAGCCGGTCGGTCAGATTCCCGAGCGCGCCGCCGAGCACCATACCGAGCCCGATCGCCCACCACGGCGAGCGCAGGGTGCGGCCGATCCGGATCACGCCGATCACCACGGCGGCGGCGACCAGGGTCAGCAGCCAGGTCATGCCGGTCGCCATGGAGAACGCCGCGCCCGGGTTGCGCACCAGGGTGAACCGGGCGAAATCGCCGATGATCGAGACCGGGTCACCCGGGGTGAGATGGGCGACCACGAGCGTTTTGGTCAGCAGATCGAGGCCGTACAGCACGACGGCGATGAGCAGAAGGGTTGTCAGCCGTCGCGGTCGCTCGGCCGCCGCCGGGGCCGTCGCCTCGGCATCGGCGGCCGGTTCTTCCGTCGGTGGTACCGCGTCGTCGGGTGGCGGCGCCGCGCGGTCTGCGGCGTTGTCCTCGGTCGGCCGGTCGTCACTCACGACGTTCATCATCTCTCGAGCGCGCGGACGCACGCGCCGCGCCTCCGGTCCGAGGAGTTCGCGACGGTGTCCGGACCGGTATCCGGATGTCCCAGCTGACACTCAGGAAGCGGTCGTACTCTGTGCCTTGTGACGGTGTTGTCTTCCCCCCACGTACCCCGCATCGCGCGCTCGGGCGTTCTGCTCGTGATGCTCGCGGTCGGGCTCTCGGCGTTCGGCGTCGGCTGCGGCGACGATTCCGACGCGGTGGTCGCCACCGACGGCACCGAACCACTCGGCATCGGCAAGGAAGTGACCGTGCCCATCTCGGCCTCGGCCGCGACCGTGGTGTCGCCGGGGGCCGAACCCCGTGCGGTGTTGCGTCCCAACTATGTCGCGGGCACCACCCAGCAGGTGACGTTGCGCACCGACCATCGGATCGAACAGCAGATCAACGATCAACCGGTGCGCGATTTCTCGACCCCCGCGCTGACCATCCCGCTGATCGCGCAGGCGGGCTCCGACGGGGTCGACCTGACGATCGGCGCGGTGACAAGCCCCGATCCGACGCTGAGCAAGGCGCTCACCGCGGTGGGCGGAACCCACGCCGGATTCGACTTCAGCGACGACGGCGCCATCACCGCCCTGCGGCTCGCGCCGTCGCCCGATACCTCCAACGCCGCGCGCGCGGCGTTGGAACAGGCCTTCTACCAAGCGGTCTACCGCTCGATCATGTTCCCCGACGAGCCGGTCGGCGAGGGCGCGATCTGGACCGTGCACCAGGAGGTGGACGGTGGCGTCACCCTCGATCAGGTGACGACCGCGACCTTGACCGGTGTCGACGGCAACCGGCTCACCATCGATCTGCACGTGGTGCAGAAGCCGAGGGCACAGGTGTGGGCATTGCCCAATGACGCGGGCATCCTCGATATCGCGGATTACACGATGGAGGGCACGGGCACCATCACGGTGGATCTCGGCCTGCCGCTTCCGGTGTCGGGTTCCATCACGGTCGGCGGTCACCAGGCCTACCGTGACCCGCGCAGCGCGAGCGATCTGCAGCAGACGATCACCACGCAGGTCTCGTGGACCGAGTGAGCCGGGGTGGCGTGGTCCTGCTGGCCGCCGTGAGTGCCGCACTGCTGGCCGGTTGCGGATCGGATTCGACGAACGACGACGGTCGTGCGCTGCCCGAACTGGGTCCGGTCGTCGCCGCCGCACCCGTGAGCGGGCCTCCCCTCACCGACGCGGCGGTACTGGGGCGGCAGCTGCTCGGCCCCGAGGATCTGCCGCAGGGGATGGAGCAGGTGCCGCAATCGAATCTCGACTCCACCGGCGCGCAGTCGCGGACGAATCCCGCCGAATGCGCACAGGTGCTGCGACCGTTGGCGCGACAACGTCCGGACGCGCTGACCAGAAATGCCGTCGGATTCAACGGCCCGAACTTCTCCAGTATCGATATCGACGCCGCGACCTTTTCGAACGACACACTCGCGGGCGCGTTCGAGGCGGTGCAGCAGACGCTGCGCAAGTGTAGGAGCTATTCCGAAACCGATGCCGACGACGCGGTCGTCGAATACAGGTTGGGTGGTCTGGCGCAACCGGTCGCGGGCGACGCCTCGACCTCGTTCCAGTTACGACTGACCAGCGAGGGTTTCACGCTCGTCTCGTTGGTGACGGTGGTCCAGGTCGGCAATACGCTGACCCAGGTATCGGTGACCGCGCCGGAGTCGGTGGATCCCGGTGTCCTCACCGATCTCACCGCCGCCCAGGTCCGCAGCCTGAAAGGCGTCGCGGGACCGTAGCGGATATCGATAATTCCTCGAAACATTCGGTCGAACACGCATTGATCGGTGAAATCCGGGAATAGGCTCGCACCTACCGACAATCGCCGCGATCGGAGGTCCTCCATGCCCGATGTCAAATCAGTTCCCGATGGATACCCGGTGGTCTCGCCCGGGCTGGCGGTCGACGGAGCCGCCGCCGCCATCGATTTCTACAAAACTGTATTCGGCGCCGTGGAGCGTATGCGAATGCCACGTCCCGACGGCAAGATCGCCCATTGCGAGTTGATGCTGGGTAGTTCGATCATCATGCTCGGCGATCCCGCCCCCGACATGGATTTCCTCGACCCGAGGACGGTCGGCGGCACCCCGGTGAACCTCTATGTCTACGTGGAGGACGCCGACGCGGCCTTCGCCGCCGCCCTGGCCGGGGGCGGCAGGGAGTTGACTCCCATGGCGAATCAGTTCTACGGCGATCGCAGCGGCGGTTTCGAGGATCCGTGGGGGCACCGCTGGACGGTCGCCACCCACGTCGAGGACGTATCTCCCGACGAGATGGACCGCCGGATGGCCGAGGTGTTCGGCGACGCCTGATCCCGTCGATGGATACGGCGAGCGCGTGTCGCGCCCGCCGTACGTCTTCTCGTGTGCCCGGTCGGGATCGGCTCAGCCGCTGACCACCGAATCGCCGTCGACGCGGACATTCTTCGTGGCGAGCGGGCGTTTCGCGGGTCCGGCGACCACCGAGCCGTCCAGGCCGAATTTGCTGCCGTGGCACAGGCAGTTGACGGTGCCGTCCGATATCTCGGACACCTTGCATCCCGCGTGCGTGCAGGTGCTGTCCAGGCCGACGAAGGTGCCCGCGCTCGGCTGGGTCACCACCGTATTGCCGACGATCACGCCACCGCCCACCGGGATATCGGCGGTTTTGGCCAGGGCGTTCGGGGCGCTGCCCGGTTGCCCGGCGCTGCCCGGTTGCCCGGCGCTGCCCGGTTGCCCGGCGCTGCCCGGTTGCCCGGCGGGGGCCGGGGAGGGGGAAGCCGCCGGAGTCGCGTCGGAATCCTTGCCGTAGGTCGAGCAGGCGGTGAGCGCGGCGGCTGTCGCGAGTATCCCCGCGCCCGCGACGACGGCGCGGCGATCGAGTTCGTTGTTGGTCACGTTGTTCATTGTGGAGCTCCGTTCAGAAGATGAGGCCGTTGTTCTGGAAGAACCACAGCGCCGAGGTGAGCCAGATACCGATCAGTCCGGTGAGGACCAGCCCACCCGCGACGGGGAGCGCCCACCCGGGCAGACCCTTGCGCGTGAGCAGCAGCATCTTGGTGACGAAGGCGCCGTAGAAGAAGCAGCCGAGCAGCGAGTGCCACAGCACGCGGGGCTCGTAATCCTGAAATCCCAACGCGTACAGGCAGTGCACCGCGACGGGAACACTCGCCACGACGGCGAGTCGTCCGGACCAGACGTGTGCGGGGCCGATCCACCGGGGCGCGGCCACCCCGGGGATCTTGCCGTACATGGCCAGGGCCGAACCGAATTGGAAGACCGCGAGCGCCGCGGCCAGGGTGGCGAGCCAGGATTTCACCGCGACCGGGCTGGAGAATCCCGCCACATTGATCGAGAAGAATCGTGGATCGTGCGCTTTCGCGTATACGCCGAGCGATATCGCGACGGCGGCCCCGATCAGCACGGCGCCGGTGATGGCGAGAGCGGGTGCCGCGGAACGGATTCCGCCACCGGTCGGTGTGGTGTTGTCAGCCGACATCATCGCCACCGCTCACTTTGTTCGCCGTGATCTTCTTGCCGCCGACGAGCGCCGTCGCGTCGGGAGCGAGAGCGGGGGCGGGCGAGGTGGCGCCGTCGGCGGCGCGCTGCACGCCGGTGACGGCACCGGCGGAGTTCACGATCCAACTCTGCCGTGCTCCGTTATCGGTGTAGATGTAGAGGCCCGCGGGCGGGGTCACCGGTGCGGCGGTGAAATCCCACTGCTTACCCGCGACGGTGATCCGTCCCCCGACTCCGGGGCCGCTCGACGCACCGTCGAGTGTCGCGTCGTTCTTCCCGGTGAGCTGGAGACGGCCGTTCACCGCGCTGCCGCGCAGCCAGGATTCGATCGACGCGCCGTCGCACAGGTAGGCGATGGCCTTCTCGCCCTCGACGGTGATTTCGAGGGTGAGCGCGCCGCCGGTGGCCGGTGTGATCGTGCCGACGTAATCCGCGTTCGCGGGGAATGGCGCGGGTGCGGCACTCGTCGGCGTCGCCGCGGTTGTGGTCGCTGCGGTTGTGGTCGCCGCTGTCGTGGCTGTCGTCTGCGCGGCGGTCGGTGTCGATTCCTTGGACATATTGACGGTCAGCAGGATGAGGCCGAGGACGGCGACCACCGCAAGGGTGAGCCAGGGCCCGAGACGTTTCATTGGATCTCCTCGATGGCAGGCCGCTTCGGTACACGGCCGCGCGATCCCGGACTCGACGCTGGCCGGTATCGCTGTTCAGACTGTCAACGGGGCAGCGCATCGGGAGGTTCAATCCGGCATTCCGATATTCGCCGTTCGGCGTGTCGCCGCATCGCGCACGGTGTTTCGCGGGTCGCCGTCGATCGGGAGTACGTGGCAGGGACCGAATGCCACCGTGCCGACGGGAATGGGCGCGGATAGTCTCGGTCGGGTGACACCCTCCATCACGGTTGACTACCGTGCGGCGTTGACCGCCGAAACCGACGCACTCGCCGACCTCATGCGGACCGCCGATCCGGCGACGCCGATCCCGGCCTGTCCCGGCTGGTCGCTGGCCAACCTGATGACCCACGTCGGGCGCGGCCATCGCTGGGCCGCCGCCATGATCACCGAGCGGGCCACCGAGCGACTCGACTTCCGCGCGGTTCCCGAGGGCGCGATGCCAAAGGATCCCGACGCCGCCGCGCGGTGGTTGCGCGACAGTGCCCGGCTGGTGCTGGACGCCGTCGACGCCACCGGATCCGAGGTGCGGGTGTGGGCACTGTTCGGCCCGCCGTGCCCCGCCGAATGGTGGATCCGTCGCCGCCTGCACGAGGCCACGGTGCACCGTGCCGATGTCCTGCTCGCACTCGATCGGGAGGTGACCATGA
The DNA here is from genome assembly GCF_040606855.1 of Nocardia sp. NPDC005366. Lineage (NCBI taxonomy): Bacteria > Bacillati > Actinomycetota > Actinomycetes > Mycobacteriales > Nocardiaceae > Nocardia > Nocardia sp. NPDC005366. The sequence continues at coordinate 6,520 of NZ_JBEXFQ010000034.1, read as the reverse complement.
GCGCCGATCTCGCCGCCGACGGCATCTCCGAATGGCTGGGTCTGCTCGACACCGCGCTGCGCGGCAGTCCGGTTGCCGCCCTGCCCGACGGCGTCACCATGCACCTGCACGCCACCGATCCCGGCCTCGATTCCGCCGGTGAGTGGACCATTCGCGGGACGGGTTCGGGTATCGAATGGGATCACGGCCATGCCAAGGGGACCGTCGCCGTGCGCGGCGCCGCCGTCGCGCTGCTCCTTGCGATACTGCGGCGCATCCCGGCGGACCACCCGGGTCTCGAAATCCACGGTGACGCCGCCGTTTTCAGCCGGTGGCTCGATAACACCCCGTTCTGATCGCGCCGCGAGATCAGCCGAGACGGGTTCCGTACCATTCGGTGACCTGACGCCACGCTTCGGCGGCGGCGACAGGCTGGTAGCGGGTTCCGGTGTCGTTGAAGAAGGCGTGGTTGGCGTCGGGAGCGGTGAAGATCCGGTAGGTCAGGCCCGCGCGTCGCAGTGCCGCCTCCGCGGCGGGGCGTGAGGCGTTGACCCGGTTGTCCTGTGCCGCGTAGATCCCCAGCACCGCGGCCTTCGTGCCGGAGAGATCACCGTTGTCGGGGAAGGGACCGTAGAACGGTGTGGCCGCGGCCAATCCGGGTGTCCCCGTGGCGAGCAAAAGCCAGGTGAGTCCGCCGCCGAAGCAGAATCCGGTGGCGCCCAGTTTCTTTCCCGGCGCACGCAGGGAGAGCTCGTCGAGTCCGGCGCGCAGATCGGCAAGCAGACGATCCTGTGGCGTCGCGGTCAATGCGGCGGTGGCCTCGGCGGGATCGGGGAAAGCGCCGGTGCCGCCCCGGTCGGAGAGCAGGTCGACGGCCAGCGCGCTGTACCCCGCGCCCGCGAATCGGCCCGCTACCGAACGGATGTGATCGGTGAGGCCGCGATTCTCGTGGATGACGAGCACCGCGCCCCTCGGCTCGGCCGCCGCCGCCCACGCGCCCCGCAATGTCCTGCCGTCCTGACCCGGATAGGTGATCGGTGTCGTCGGCACCGCCGCGGCGCTGCCGGGTGGCGCCCCGGCTGTCGTCGTCGCGGTGACGGGAACGGGGGTGGGGGTTTGCTCACCTGAGCCGCACGCGGCCAGCAGCGCGGTGGCGGCGCCCGCCCCGAGGCCGAGCAGGCCGAGGCGGCGTAGTGCCTCCCGGCGTGCCAGGAATCCCTCGGCGTGGTCCGTGGCGATCTCTTCGGCGACATAACGCTGCAGTGGCTCCACAGCCCCTCACGGTAGGCCATGTCCCGGCCCCGGTGAGGCATCCGCGTCGCGGTGTGCCGCGATCCGCGCGCAAACACATCGGTGCGTTACCCGGCGCAGCGCAACGCCTCGGTCCAGCGTAATCCGGGTCAGCGCCCGACTGTTTCGCGCCCGACTGTTTCGCGCCCGACTGTTTCGATAGCCCGCCCCCCGGCGGCGCGAACGGGTGTCAGCGCCGACGGCCCATTCTGATCACCACTTCGAACAGCACGAGGACAGCGACCGCCGCGGAAGCCACCGCGACGCCGGAATGGTCGTCGGCGCGCCCGTAGTGCACGGCGCAGACGGTGATCAGCACCGCGACAGCGACAATCATGGCGCGCTTCCCGCCGTCGGGATGACCGACTGCCATCTGGCGCTACAGCGGGCGATCGGTCGGAATATTGAGGAAACTCGGCGCATCCGGGTCGAGCAGCAGATGTTGGGGTTTCAGCTCGGAGGCGTTGAGCAGGGGACGGAAGGGCAATGCCTTCGGCGCGTTCGCGGCGAAGATGTCGACGCGCAGGCGGTGGCCCGGTCGCAGCACCGCCTGGGTGGGGATGACGGCGATATCCAGGGCGACGGGGCGGCCGGGGACGACGGGTTCGTGGCTGTCGGCGGTGATCGGGTTGTACGGCGCGGTGAAATCGCCGTTGGCGGAGCGGGTGCTCCTGGCTTCGTCGACGGCGCGCAGCGAGGCGGTCAGCTGGCCGGTGGTCAGCACGGTGGACGCGCCGTCGGGGGCGACATCGTTCACGGTCACGCTCCAGTACCCGTCGGTGGTGTCGTGGACGGTCAGGAGGTGGGCGTTGATCGGTCCCGAGATCACCGTCGCGGCGTCGACCGGTGCGCTGGTGAAGGTGAGTGCATTGGTCTCGGCGACGCGCGAATCCTTGGCGCAGAGGTCCAGAACCGACCCCATGCCCGCCGAACCCTGGGCCGCGTCGCGCGAACACGCGTTGGACAGGCCGGGTGCGACAGTGAGAGTTTCGGTGACACTCGGAGCAGCCGCGCCGAGAGATCCGTCGTGCAGGCTGGTCTCGACGATGCCGCTGGCGGTGGGGGACAGGTAGACGCGCCGATGGGTCACGCCCGGCTGCGGGAATCCGGGCAGCGTGACCCAGCCGCCGCCCTGTTCCCATACGACGACAGGCCCGAATTCGTCGATGCCGTTGTCGATGCCCTTGAGCCAGTAGTCCAGCCACGCCCGCTGCAGGACGTCCAGCCGCGGCGGCGCGCCGGGAACGCCGGTCCCCGCGCCGGGATTGGCGTGGTAGGTATCGCCGACGACGAGCTTCTTCATCGAAGCGCCCGCCGGTGTGCGGGCGGAGGTGGGCCGCGGGGCCGCGGTAGCGTCCGCGCCGCCCGGTTCCCGCGCGGGGGCAGGCTCGGCGGCGAGCGGAATCGCGTTGTAGATCTTGGTCGCGCTGTTGGCGAAGATGTCGTGCCAGCCGCCGTAGACGAAGGTGGGCACCGTGATTCGCTCCGGATGCCCGAGAATGCCCTGCCGGAACGCGCTCGATTCGTCCAGTGCCGACTCCAGCGCGGGCGGCAATTCGTCCATGGCCGGTGTCGTCAGCGCCTGCACGAGCAGGTCGTAGTTGGTCAGCGGGTCGGACACGCGTTCCTGGAGCCACGCCCAGTCGAAGGTGCCGCGCAACATCGAGGACACGTCGGGAATCATCTTGGCCTGGTTGACCGAATTCAGCCACATCGGCAGGAAGGTGGTGCCGATGCCACCGCCGGGGGCCACCACGTCGCGCATGAGATCGCTGCCGGGTTCGACGGGGAAGATGGTCTTGAGGGGTGCGGGCGCGTTCTCGGCCGCGCGGAGCTGATTGATGCCCGCGTACGATCCGCCGGTCATGCCGACGCTCCCGTCGGACCAGGTCTGGCGCGCCGCCCACTCGATCACCTCGCGGGTGTCGAGTTGTTCGCGCGCGCCGAGGGTATCCCACGAGCCCTGTGAGAATCCGGTGCCGCGCACATCGGCGACGACGAGTGTGTAGCCGCTGCGCACCAGTTTCCTGTCGACGCCGAGCACGGTCTGCACGGTGCCGCCGTCGAGGCCGTGCAGCAGGTCGCCGAAGCCGCTGATCGGGGTGCCGGACAGATTGAACCGATTCGCCAGATCCACGGTCAGCGATTGCAGCCCCGGCAGCGCCATGGCCGAGTCGATGAGATTGGTCATCAGTTTGGTGTAGGGCGTCATGGTGACGAGCGTTGGCATCGGCGAGTCCGGGGCCTTGCCGGAGGCGTCGACCGGCCGGTACACATTGGCCTCGAGCACGACCCCGTCGCTCATGGTGATCGGCACATCCGATTCGATGCGCACGTCGGCATAGGGCTGCGGCCCGTCGTGCAGTGCGGTCCATTCTGCTACCGAGGCAGCCAGATCCGGCGCGGAAGTATGTGTCACGCCGACCGACAGTCCGGTGGCGACGACCACCGCGACCACCGCCCCCAGCACCATCCGAAAACCTTTGCCCGAACCACACTTCGGAGCCACTCGAGTCCTCCACCTCGCCTACTGCCGGTCCCTGGACACCAGTGACCATAGCAATCGGCTACCGATAAATAGGGGAACCGAACGTGCTCGCGCCGCTGACAGCGCCATCACTCAGCGGCGGAAGACGCCGAGTCCGTCGTCGTCGAAATATTCGAGGGTCAGGGTGTCACCCGCGAAACTCGCCCGGGAGATGGTTCCCGGCGGGGCGTTCTCGTCGAGGAGTTCGAAGGTGAAGGTATCGGCGTCCCAGTGTCTCAACGGATAGGTCCGACCCGCGGGTCCGATCGTCAGTGTCAGCGCGCCGCCGGTTTCGGTGATCGCGGCCGGTCCCCAGTAGTCGTTGGCGTAGCTACCGACGTAGGAACTCAGCGGCCGGGCGGGTGCTGGATTCGCGGGCGACGGCTTTCCGGCCAACTCCCCTTCGGGGCTGCTCATCCCGGCGAAGGCGTTCTTGTACAGCCGACGCCAGTCCTGCGTGACCTTGCCGTACTGAAGGATGTCGGAGAATTCGGCCGTCAGCGTTTCGGGCACGCCGATGGGCGCGGCGTTGGTCAGTGCCACGATCGCCACGTCGGCGGACGGGATGACCAGGAAATTCGTCGCCGCGCCGAGGGAGAAGGCGCCCGAATGGCTGTAGGTGACGCGACCGGCCGACGTCGTCGAGACGTTGTAGCCGAATCCGTAGAACCCCGCCCGCGCGTCGGGGGCGCTCGCCGGGGCGGAGATCATCTGCGGGGTGATCGCGGGAAGTAGCGCTGCCTTCGGCGCGATCTTCGTGCCGCCGAATTCGCCCTCGCCCAGGAGCATGGCGAGCCATCGGGTCATATCCCGCACCGAGGAACTGACCCCGCCCGCGGGTGATTGCGCATCGGGATCGCGCACGGCTCGCGCGACCCATCGTCCGTCGACCGACATATGTCCGACGGCCCGGTTCGGTCGCGCCTGGAAATCATCGAAACGTGAACTGGTGGCGGTCATGCCGAGCGGTGCGTACAGGGTGTCGTTCGACAGTCGCTCCCAGTCCGTGCCCGCCGCCTGCGCGACCGCCTCGGCGGCGGCCGTGACACCGAAATTGGTGTACTGGTAGGTGATCCGGAAAGGGTCGAGCGGTTCCAGGCGCAATCTCTGCAGCACCTGCCTGCGGTCGAAGCCCATATCCTCGAGCCGATCGCCCGCGTGGTCGGGCAGCCCGCTGCGATGGGAGAACATATCGCCGATGGTGACATCGGCCGTGACATACGGATCGCCGAGCGCGAACCACGGCAACTTCGAGACGATGGGTGTCTCCCATTCCACCGACCCGGTCCCCACCTGGTGCGCGATCACCGTGGCCGCCAGGGATTTCGACACCGAGGCCAGCTGGAATACGGTGTCGGCGTCGACACGTTCGTCGCGCCCTGCCTCGCGCACGCCGAAACCCTTGCTGTACACGGTCTTCCCGCCGTGGACGACGGCCACCGCCATACCGGGAATTCCGGACTCCGACATCAACGAGTCGATCAGCCCGTCCAGTTCACCCACCGCAACTTCGACGGCGTTCTCGGGTAGGGCCAGCCCGACCACCTGGTTGGGCGGGAGTTCGCGCGCCGTCGCGGTGGTGGTGGCCGACTCGTCGGTATCCGACGAAGCGCAGCTCACCACCAGTGCGACGACCGAAATTGCGGCTACACCGAATAGACGTGCACGACGCGTCATGGGGCAACGGTAATCCGCGCCGCCCGGCGATGGCGGGAATTCGAGACCGCTTCGCCTCCGTCGGCAATCGTGTCGTTACATTCATGCGTCCGAGGAAGTCCACCGTGCGACCTCCCGCGTCCCGGGGGCGGTCAGGTGCGAAGGGCGCGGTCGGCGGTGGCGAGCTCTGCCGAAAACGAAGGAGATCACCGGCTTGACCAGCAATCGGGTGACGACGGCCGCGCCGAAGGGGTAGTCGCACCTCGGCCTCGGTGGTCCAGACGACAGAGGTGGCGCCGGGTAGACCCGGCCCCCTCATCGAAGCCGGGTCCGCCGAACGGGTCAGCCTCGGGCGATCGCCTGGAATACGGTGGGGTCGACGAGGGTGGAGGTGTCGCCGAGTTCGCGGCCTTCGGCGATGTCGCGGAGGAGTCGTCGCATGATTTTGCCGCTGCGGGTTTTGGGTAGTTCGGGGACGATGTGGATTTCGCGGGGTCGGGCGATGGGGCTGATTTGGTGGGCGACTTCGGTTTTGAGTTCGTTGATGAGGGTTTGGCCGGTGTTGGTGGTGTGGGTGGTGAGGATGACGAAGGCGACGATGCCTTGGCCGGTGGTGGGGTCGGTGGCGCCGACGACGGCGGCTTCGGCGACGCCGGAGTGTCCGACGAGGGCTGATTCGACTTCGGCGGTGGAGATGCGGTGTCCGGAGATGTTCATGACGTCGTCGACGCGGCCGAGGATCCAGAGGTCGCCGTCGGTGTCGAGTTTGGCGCCGTCTCCGGCGAAGTACCAGCCTTGTTCGGTGTAGCGGTTCCAGTAGGTGGCGCGGTAGCGGTCTGTGTCGCCCCAGATGCCGCGTAGCATCGCGGGCCAGGGTTGGTCCAGGACGAGGTAGCCGTTGGCTTCGGTTTCTCCGAGGTGTACGGGTGTGCCTTCTTCGTCGACGACTTGTGCGCTGATGCCGGGTAGTGGGGTCATGGCGGCGCCGGGTTTGGTGGTGGTGACTCCGGGGAGGGGGGAGATCATGATGGCGCCGGTTTCGGTTTGCCACCAGGTGTCGACGATGGG
>NZ_JBEXFQ010000033.1:0-85600 GCF_040606855.1 Nocardia sp. NPDC005366 | reverse complement strand
ACCGGTGGGATGCGGGGCTTTTCGCATCGATCGACTACGCCAGGGCGCCGAGCACCGAAGGCAGTGCCTCGGTGTGCACGACGGTCAGGCGCTGGGTAGCCCGCGTGAGCGCGACATAGAGATCGTTGATGCCGCGCGGTGATTCGTCGAGAATCCGATGCGGCTCCACCAGATACACCGCGTCGAATTCCAGGCCCTTCACATCGTGCACGGTGAGCACGCGCACCGATTCCGCGCCGAGCGTGGACAATTCGGGAACGAGATCGTGCGGTGCGATCACCGCGGTGGTGCCGGGTCCGTGTCTCTCGGCGATCGAAGCCGCCAAAGCGCCGGGCAATTCGGCCGCGGTGACCCGATGCGCGCGTGGCGCGTTGCCGGACTCGCGTACCGAACGCGGTGCGGCGGCGGCGGGATCGATGGCGGCGAGTACATCGGCGGCCACGGCCATGATCTCCGCTGGCGTGCGGTAGTTCACGGTCAGTTCGGTCAGCTTCCAGCGTTGTGCCACATAGGGTTCCAGCATCGCCTGCCACGACGACGCGCCCGCCGGATCACCGGTCTGCGCCACATCGCCGACGACGGTGATCCAGCGATTCGGGATCCGCCGCATCACCATGCGCCAGGCCATCTCCGATAGTTCTTGCGCCTCGTCCACGATGACGTGGCCGTAGGTCCAGGTGCGGTCGCCCGCCGCGCGTTCCGCCGTGGTCTGTCTGGCCCGCACATCCTGGCGTTCGGCGAGCTGGCTGGCGTCGATCAGGTCGTAGGCCATCAGGATTTCGGGGTCGAGTTCGTCTTCGAGATCCTGTGGGGCCGAACCGGTCAGGATGTCGAGGGCGTCCTGGGCCTCGGCCAGTTGGGCGCGCCAGCGCCTGCGCGCACGTTCGCGTTCCTCGGTGTCGTCGACGCCGAGCAGTTCGGCGAGTTCGTCCAGGAGCGGCGCGTCGGCGGCACTGAACTCGCCGTCGTCGGCCCGGATCAATTCCGCGCGGTCGGCGGGGTCGAGCGAGGAGGCCGCCCGGTCCAGCCGTTTCGGATCGGCGAACAGATCGGCGAGTACGTCCTGCGGGGCGAGGATCGGCCACAGTTGTCCGATGGCCGACTGCACACCGGGATCGGATTTCATCTCGTCCCTGATCTCGGCGAGATCGGTTCGGCTGAGCAGACTCTGTCCTCCGGACAGGTCCGAACCCATGGTTTGGGCGAGTTGTTCGGTAAGCGCGTCGATCACCGCACTCGCGAAAATGGGGCGGGCCAGGTTGTGCGGGCGGCGCGAGGAACGGGCCCTGCCCCTGGCCTTGGTGGCGATCTTGCGGTCCAATGTCACGGGGTAGCCGTCGAAGGCGAGCCGGATGGGGTCGGCGGGGATCTCCTGACGGTCCCGCACCGCCTGCTTGAGCACCTCCAGAATCGCCGAGGAGCCCTTCACCTCGCTCGCCCGCAGGGAATCCTCGCGGGTGGCCTTCACGCCCGGGTACAGGTCGCCGATGGTGGACAGCAGCACACCCGTCTCACCGAGGGAGGGCAGCACCTGCCCGATGTAGTCGAGGAACGTGGCATTGGGACCGATGATGAGCACACCGCTCTTGGCCAGTTGCTGACGATAGGTGTAGAGGAGGTAGGCCGCGCGGTGCAGGGCCACCGCGGTCTTGCCCGTACCCGGCCCGCCCTGCACGACGAGCACGCTCTTGTGCTCGGAGCGGATGATCGCGTCCTGCTCGCTCTGGATGGTCTCGACGATGTCGTTCATATGTCCGGTGCGGGCCGCGTTCAGTGCCGAGAGCAGGGCGCTCTCGCTGCCGACACCGCCGTCGCCCTCGAGCGTCCCGGCACGCTGGGCGGCCTCGAGATCCAGGTACTCGTCGTTGATCGCGGTGACCCTGCGGTTACGCGATCGGATATGCCTGCGCCGCGTCACCCCGTCGGGAGTGGCCGTGGTCGCGAGGTAGAACGGTCGAGCCAGCGGTGCCCGCCAGTCGAGTAGCAGCGTCTCGTAATCGTCCTTCTCATCGAGGATGCCGAGCCTGCCGATATAGCGGGTCTGTCCGTCGGCCGTCTCGGCCTCCAGATCGATGCGGCCGAAACAGAGCCCGTGTTCGGCGGCGTCGTATTTGGACAGATCCTCGTGGTAGAGCTGACTGAACGATTCCCGTTCGGTGCGGGCCTGCGGTGTACCGCCGGTTTCCAGCAGCACGGATTTGAGCCGGTTCTTCGCGTACTCGCGCATATCGTCGAGCCGGTCGTAGAGCAGGGACAGGTGGGACTGCTCCTGCGCGAGTTCGATGTCGCGGTTTCGCTCGGGTGCGCCGTCGCGCTCGGCACGGTCCTGGGTGAGGCGGTCGGGCAAAACTGGACTCCTTGTCACCGCGATGAGCCGGGCTGCGCGCGAAGGGTGCTCGCGCGAGTGAAAACAGAGTTGTCGATTCTACTGTGGTTCCGGCGTGCTCGCCGCAACCGCAGGTAGGACCCCCGAGTCCAGGACCGGGCCGAAGTGCAGCACGGTGGGGAAGGGGTCGTAGAAATGGTGCAGCAACTCCGCCCAGCGCGTGGACTGCGGCGAACCGCGGAATCCCTCGACGTGATCGCGCAGCGAGTCCCATACGACGAGCAGCAGGTACGTCCCCGGCGTCTCGACGCAGCGCGACAGCGACAGCGACCGGAATCCGGGCATGGACTCGATGATCCGGCGTGCCTCGGCGAAGGCGGCCTCGAATTGCGCGGCGCGCTCGGGCCGCACGGGCAGCAGGACGTGTTCGATGATCACGCGGCGGGCCTTCAGGAAGCGTGGGTGCTGTTCGGCATGCGGCTCGGGCCGAGCGCATCGTCCCGGTGCACCATGGTCTTGGCCCGGTACATGGCGAGATCGGCGTCGTGCAGTACCGCCTCGGGCGTGCGGTGCTCGCCGGAGGACAGCGCGGTGACCCCGATGGAGGCGCTCACCTCGATCCGATGCCCGCGCGCGATGATCGGTTCCGACATCTTGGCGCGCACCCGTTCCACCAGTGCATCGAGGTCAACCAGTTGGGGCGTGCCGGACAGCAGCACCAGGAATTCGTCGCCGCCGAGCCGTCCGACCAGATCCTCGGCCCGCAGCGCGCGCTGCAAACGCTGCGCCACGATCTGCAGCACGGTATCGCCGATGGCATGGCCCAGGGTGTCGTTGATGGCTTTGAAATCGTCCAGGTCGATGAACAGGACAGTGGAGATCGGGAGATCCTCGCTGTCGGTGAGGGCTCCGGCCAACTGGGACAGGATCAGCGAACGGTTGGCCAGCCCGGTAAGTGAGTCGTGGGTGGCCTGGTACTCCAATTGCCTTCGGCTGGCACGGAATTCGGTGATGTCGGCGAAGGAGGATACGGCCGAGGAATCCGGATCGCTCGGATTGAGCAACCGGCTGCTCCCCGACAGCCAGCGGCGCTGTCCGTCCTCGCGGTCGACGCCGAAGACGTAGCCGGTGATCGTCGCCCCGGTCGCCAGGGTGCGGGCGATCGGATGGCGCGACGTCGGCAGCGGTTTGGCGTTGGCGTCCAGGAGCACCAACGGCAGTTCGTCGATGGTCGATCCGGTCAGGTCGCCGGTGCGCGAATCGGCCCCGAAGATCAGGATGGCGGCGGGATTGGCGGATTCGATGCGACCGTTGCGGTCGATCACCACCACGCCCTCCTCGAGTTGGGACACGACCGTCGTGAAATGCTGTTCCGCCTTGCGCTGCGCGGCCTCGGCGGCGCGCTGGGCGGTCAGATCGTGGATGACGACCTGGTAGGCGAGACGATCGAACCACGGGGTGCGCACGGAGACGGTTTCGACCTGTACCGTCCTTCCGTCCACGCCGAGCAACGTCATCTCGGTGGGATTGGAGGCGGCCCCTTCGGTCTCCAGAGTGCCGATGCGCTCGACCATCGACGGCACGGAATCCGGGTGGACGAAGCGGGTCAGCGGCTGGCCGATCACCTCGTCGGCGTCGTTCGCGGCGAGTAGTCGGACGGTAGCCCTGTTGACGTAGACGATCACGCCGTCTTCGTGCACACAGATCCCGTCGGGTGTGTGCTCGACGAGGGACCGGTACCGCTGGGCCAGCTGCTCGGCGTCCGCCGAGCTGTTCGCCGCCCTGTCCTCACCCACTCGGACCCCCGATCATCGACCGATTCATGGCCATTGGAACATGGGATTGATCTGGTATCGACGTGGAGAAGATCACATCGACTTCCGTGTCGCTTCCAACATGTCGCGGGCCATCCATTGTGCGCCCTCGGTGATCATTACAGAAAGCCGGACCACTCTGTACTCCGAGCCGAGGGTCGAGTGGCCCGTGGGTCCGGCGGAGGAGCGATGTCATGCCGAGCGCCACGAACACCGTCGAGCACTACCAAGATCATATGACGATCGCCGGGATCGGTGCGGTCACCGGATACGGCTGGGGCCGTGAGGCACTGTGGCAGGGACTGATGAGCGGTAAACCCGCGGCTACCCTCGAGCCGGGCTACGGACCGGACAGGGACGAGCACGCCTGGGTGACCCTGGTGCCCGACGGCGGAGATCCGGCGGTCAGCAGCAGCCGCTACGGGCGGGCCGTGCACGAGTCGGCGCGCGAGGCCATCACCGACGCCACCGAGCGGGGCTGGCGACCGGGACGCACGGTGGGGCTGTTGCACGCGATCGTGCTCGGCGATGTCGCCAACTGGCGCGATTTCTACCAGGTCGATCACGGCCGCCGCCGCCCGCGCGAATTCCTGCGACTACTACCGTCGACGCCGGTCTCGGTGCTCATGCAGGAATTCGGTTTCCACGGACCGTCGATGAATGTCTCCGCCGCGTGCAGTTCGGCCAATGTCGCCCTGATCACCGCTCGCCTCTGGCTCGACAGCGGCATCGCCGACGATGTCATCTGTGTCGCGACCGATATGTCGGCGACGCCGGAATTGGTCGACCATTTCGTCCGGCTCGGCGCCGCGGTGGCCGATACCGAACCGCTCGACGCCTCGCGCCCGTTCCAGGCGGGCAGTCGCGGATTCGCGATGGCGGAGGCGTCGGTGGCCTTCGTCCTCAGCCGTGCGGTCGATCGTCCGTATGCGGCGATGCTCGGCGGCGGGATGACCAACGACGCCTACCACGTGGTCTCGGTGGAGCCGACGCACACGCAGATCTTCGAGTGCGCGCGCCGCGCCCTCCTCGACGCGGGCATCGCCCCCGAGGACGTTCGCTATTTCAACGCCCACGGCACCGGCACCTGGCAGTGCGATACGGCCGAGCGGGAATTGCTGGAGCGGATGTTCGGCGACCGTCCCGAGGTGTATTCGATCAAACCGCTGGTCGGTCACTGCCAGGGCGCCGCCGCCGCGGTCGAGGTCGCCGCCGCCGCACTGGGGTACGAACGCGGCGTTGTGCCCGCCGCGCCGATCGTCGCGCCCGCCTACGAGCGGCTGCTCGACGGCCCGACCCCCTTCGCGGGCGGTATCACCGCCAAATTATCCCTCGGTATGGGCGGGCACAATTCGATGGTCGTGCTCGGCCCGCCGACGTGACTCTCACGCGGTCGGCAACGGAACCGACCAGCGCAACCGGGTGCCGGGCAGAGTCGCGCCGTCGGGGTCGGCGGTCGCGTGACCGGCGGGGCCGATGACGAATTCGCCGTGTGATTGCTCGGCCCGCTGCTCCAGATTGCGCAGGCCGCCGCGGATCACGTGATGCGGAATACCCCAGCCGTTGTCGGTGACGACGATGGTCAGATTGTCGTCGACGCTGATTTCCACACCGACCGTATCCGCTCCCGAATGACGCACGACATTGCTGAGCGCTTCGCGCACCACCGCCTCGGCGTGATCGGCCAATTCCGCCTCGACCACCGAGAGCGGCCCGGTCACCTGAACGGTCGCGCGCAACGGTGCGTCGGTGGTCTGCTGGCGCACCGCCTGCTCGATGCGGTATTGCAGGCGGGTGTCGTCGCCGTCGCCGCCGTGCAGGTCGAAGATCGAGGTGCGGATCTCATGCACCACCTCTTGCAGATCGTTGACTACAGTCGAAAGCCGTTGCCGCACTTCGGGAACAACCGTCTTCGGTACCGCGCCCTGCAGGGTGAGCCCGATCGCGAACAGTCGCTGGATGACGTGGTCGTGCAGATCCCGCGCGATGCGGTCGCGATCGGCGAGCAGATCGAGTTCGCGCACCCGCCGCCGGGCACCCGCCAGCTGCATGGCCAGCGCGGCCTGATCGGTGAAGGCCGCGATCAGCTCGACGAGTTCGTCGGTGTAGGGCGGTGAACCCGCCGGACGCAGCGCGACCAGGACGCCGAGGATCGAATCCGGGGTGCACAGCGGCAGGATCAGCGCGGGGCCGACTTCCTCGATCGGCGCCCCGAGATCGATCCGCGCGGCGTCGGCGAAGCACAACGGCACGCGGCCCGCGAGCGCCTCGCCGAGTGCCGTGCCCTCGGCGGCCAGCGCCCTGCCCTCGTGCCCGGCGCTGGGGCCGGACCACTGGGTCAGCACCAGTTCGGCGCTTCCCTCGGTCTGCTCGCCGGTGGCCACGGCCAGGAAACAGCGATGAGATCCGGTGAGCGTGCGGGCATGATCGACCATCTGGGCCAGCACCCGGTCGGGTTCGGTGCCCGCCAGGAATTCGGTCGCGATATCGCGGGTCGCCTCGATCCACGCCTGCCTGCTCCGCGCCGATTCGTAGAGCCTGGCATTGTCGACCGCGATACCCGCCGCGGCGGCCAGCGCCCGCACCAGTACGTCGTCGTCCTCGGTGAAGGGATGTCCGCCCGCCTTCTCGGTCAGATACAGCGCGCCGAACACCTCGTCGCGGATGCGGATCGGCACGCCGAGGAAGGTGCGCATCGGCGGGTGGCCCGGCGGCAGTCCGACCGAATCGGGATGTTCGGTCAGATCGTCGAGTCGCAGCGACTTGGGCCGATCGAACACCGCGCCGAGTACACCGTGTCCGGCGGGCAATCTGCCGATGCGCGTGCGTATGCCCTCGTCCATGCCCTCATCGATGAACTGGGTCACCTGCTGATCGTGGCCGCGCACCGCGAGTGCGCCGAAGCGCGCGTCGACCAGGTCGGCCGCGGTGCGGACGAGAGAGCGCAGGGTGTCGTCCAGGTCGAGTCCCGAGGTGACCGTGAGCATCGCCTCCACCAGACCGTCCATCCGGTCGCGCGAGTCGATGATCAGTTCGACGCGTTCCTTGACCTCGCCGAGGAGTTCGCGCAGACGCAGCTGTGACAGCGTGTCGCGCACCGAATACGGATCGGTCGGGCTGTCGTCGGCCATCTCGAAATCCCCTCCCGCACGCACATCTCACCCACACTGCGGTCGAGTCTAAATCCTGGATCGGGGACTTTCGGCTCTGTTCGCGACGGCGTTGTCGCGGTGGGATGGGCGGATCGAAGGAGTAGAGAGCAGAGGTGTCCTATGAATTCGTCGTACCTATCGGAGCAGTGGACCACCGCGGCGGACCTCGACCTCGCGGTCACCACCCGCGGTGCGGTCCCCCCGGCCGACGTCACGAGGGCGGTGCGCGCCATCGGACGTGTGCTGCGCCGTCACCATCTCGATGTCCCCGCTCGGGTGCGGGTGACCGCGCCCGACGATACCGACCAGCCGACCGTCGTACAGGCGAATATCCGGATGCACGAGACCCCGACTCGGGTGCAGGTCACCGGCCCGCGCGGTTTCGCCGTCACCTTCGCCGTCGAGCGTCTCGACCGTCAGATCACCCGGCTGGCCTCGAACCAGTCGCGGTCGTGGCCGGATCCTGCGCGTCCGCCGCTGGCCAGGGTCACCGAGCGTCGCCCGATCGTGCGCCGCAAGGAGTGCGGGCTGCTCACCGGCACCCCGAATGAGGCGGCGGCGGTGATGGACGCGATGGACTACGACGCCTACCTGTTCACCGACGCCGAAACCGGTGAAGACGCCATCGTGTTCTGGACCGATCCGACCGGCGTCGCGCTGTCACGACAGCGGGCGACCATCATTCCGGCCCCGCCCGTCGACCAGCCACTCACCACCCACTCGCTGCCGGTGGCGGTGCGCCCCGATCCGACGCCGACCCTCACCGAAGACGAAGCGGCGACCTGGCTGTGCCGCTCGGGGCTGGCGTTCCTGTTCTTCACCGACGAGGAAACCGGGCGCGGCAAACTGCTCTACCGCCGCTACGACGGCGATCTCACCGCGGTGGTCCCCGCCTGATCGGCGAGCAGGTCAGGATTCGCGCAGCCTGGACGCCAGCACCGCGGCCTGGGTGCGTCGTTCCATGCCCAGCTTGGCGAGCAGTCGCGAGACGTAGTTCTTCACTGTCTTTTCCGCCAGGAACATCCGCGCCGCGATCTGCCGGTTGGTGAGGCCCTCGCCGAGGAGGGCGAGGAGCCTGCGCTCCTGATCGGTGAGCCCGGCCAGCGGCCCGTCGTTCTCGGTACTGTTGCGCAGCCGGGCCCGCAGTGCCCCCGCGGCACGGGTATCCAGCAGGGATCGACCCGACCCGACCGCTTTGATGGCCTCGGCCAGCTCCATCCCCTTGATGTTCTTCACCACATAGCCGCTGGCCCCGGCCAGGATCGCGTCGAGCATCGCGTGCTCGTCGGTATACGAGGTGAGGATGAGGCAGCGCAGCCGCTCCATACCCGCGAGCAGATCCCGGCACAGTTCTATCCCGTTGCCGTCGGGAAGCCGAACGTCGAGTACCGCCACATCCGGGCGCGTCTCGGGAATTCCCGACATCGCCTGGGCGACGTCGCCCGCCTCGCCGATCACGCTGAGTTCGGGATCGGAGTTCAGCAGGTCGATCAACCCACGCCGCACGATCTCGTGGTCGTCGACAAGGAACACCTTGATCACGCTCGCCTCCCAGCGTTTTCGGATACCGGCCCGTCTCGGTCGGATGATGTCGCCCGGTCCGCTGCCGATATCGCGCTCCGCCCCCACCGTAGTCTCGTCGGGGAATGCCCACCGCGAAATCGTGGCGACAATGGGAATGTCGGTGTCCCAGGCTGTTTCGAACTTCAGAGCCTATCGGTGCTCGGGACGAGGCGGGCATCCCGGTCGAGATTTCGCGGCGTCGTGCGGAATTGGATCGCCGCTCGCGCGACCGCGATTCGATGCGGGCCGGTTGGTATGCCGTATGCGGGTCGTCATTCCGTCGCCGGGTGATCCACGAATGCCGTCGGCCCGCGTTATCGCCGACCGTGTCGAGTGGCCGTGTCGCCGGTCACATTCGATACTCATCCGCTATATCTCGTGCGGCCGACGCCCGACAGCCACGGAACAGGAAGGATAGGGTGGATACGGGCACGGCTCGCGACGCGCGGGCGCGGTAGGGGGATCCGCGCCATCGGTGGCACGAGGTAGTGGAGCGGGGGCCCGCTGGTCGAGGAAACTTGTCGGTGGTCGGGTCTAGCATCACCGCGGGGTGGGGTCCGGGTGCTGCCGTGCGGGGCGGTGGACCGCCCGGACGCCGTGATTTGTACGAACACCGACACGATCGAGAAGGGACTCACCTGGTGGCGGATCGCCTCACTGTGCGCGGAGCTCGGGAGCACAACCTGAAGGGGGTCGACCTCGATCTGCCCCGCGACAGTCTCATCGTGTTCACCGGTCTGTCCGGCTCCGGCAAATCCAGCCTCGCCTTCGACACCATCTTCGCCGAAGGTCAGCGCCGATACGTGGAATCGCTGTCGGCATATGCCAGGCAATTCCTCGGACAGATGGACAAACCCGATGTCGATTTCATCGAGGGCCTCTCGCCCGCGGTCTCCATCGACCAGAAGTCGACCAACCGCAACCCCCGCTCGACCGTCGGCACCATCACCGAGGTCTATGACTATCTGCGTCTGCTCTACGCGCGCGCGGGCACTCCGCACTGCCCGGTCTGCGGTGAGCTGATCGAGAAACAGACACCGCAGCAGATCGTCGATCAGGTGCTCGCGATGGAAGAGGGCATCAAATTCCAGGTTCTCGCGCCGGTGGTGCGCACCCGCAAGGGTGAATTCGTCGACCTTTTCGACCAGTTGAATACACAGGGCTATTCGCGCGTCCGCGTCGACGGCGTGGTCTATCCGCTGACGGATCCGCCGAAGCTGAAGAAACAGGAGAAGCACGACGTCGAGGTGGTCGTGGACCGGCTCTCCGTCAAACCGAACTCCAAACAGCGGCTCACCGATTCGATCGAGACGGCGTTGCGGCTGGCCGACGGCATCGTCGTGCTGGATTTCGTCGACCGCGACGAGCACGCGCACGATCGCGAGCGCCGCTTCTCCGAGCGCCTGGCCTGCCCGAACGGCCATCCGCTCGATATCGAGGATCTGGAACCCCGATCCTTCTCGTTCAATTCGCCCTACGGCGCCTGCCCCGACTGCACCGGTCTCGGTATCCGTAAGGAGGTCGATCCTGATCTGGTGGTGCCGGACACGGAACTGAGCCTGAACGAGGGCGCCATCGCGCCGTGGTCGCGTGGGCAGACCGCCGAATATTTCACCCGGCTGCTGTCGGGGCTGGCCGAAGCCATCGGCTTCTCGATGGATACCCCGTGGCAGGAACTGCCGCTCAAGGCCCGCAAGGCGGTGCTGGAGGGCAGTTCCGACCAGGTGCACGTCTCCTACACGAACCGGTACGGCCGCAAGCGGTCGTACTACGCCGATTTCGAGGGCGTGATGCCGTTCCTGCAGCGGCGTATGGAGAACACCGAATCCGAGCAGATGAAGGAACACTACGACGGGTACATGCGCGACGTGCCGTGCCCGGTCTGCGACGGCGCCCGGCTGCGCCCGGCGATTCTGGCGGTCACCATCAACGCGGGCGGCGACCGTAAATCCATCGCCGAGGTCAGCGAACTGTCCATCGCGGAATGCTCGGCCTTCCTCGGATCGCTGACGCTGGGGGAGCGGGAGACCGCCATCGCCGGTCAGGTCCTCAAGGAGGTGCAGGCGCGCTTGGGCTTCCTGCTCGACGTCGGGCTGCAATACCTGTCGCTGTCGCGTGCCGCCGCCACCTTGTCCGGCGGTGAGGCGCAGCGTATCCGGCTCGCCACCCAGATCGGCTCCGGCTTGGTCGGTGTGCTGTACGTCCTCGACGAACCGTCCATCGGCCTGCATCAGCGCGACAACCGCAGGCTCATCGAAACTCTCACCCGGCTGCGCAATCTCGGCAATACGCTGATCGTGGTCGAACACGACGAGGACACCATCCGCGCCTCGGACTGGGTGGTCGATATCGGTCCGCTGGCGGGCGAACACGGCGGCCGGGTGGTGCACAGTGGCACCTACCAGGATTTGCTCACCGACCCGAATTCACTGACCGGCGCCTACCTTTCGGGCCGCGAACGGATCGAGGTGCCGATGGTGCGGCGTCCGATCGACAAGAAACGCACGCTCACCGTGGTCGGCGCGACCGAGCACAATCTGAAGAATATCGATGTGTCCTTCCCGCTGGGGGTGGTCACCTCGGTCACCGGTGTCTCCGGATCGGGTAAGTCGACCCTGGTCAACGACATTCTGGCGACCGTGCTGGCGAATAAGCTCAACGGGGCACGGCAGGTGCCGGGCAGGCATACGCGGGTCAACGGGCTGGATCACCTCGACAAGCTGGTGCAGGTGGATCAGTCGCCGATCGGGCGCACCCCGCGCTCCAATCCCGCCACCTACACCGGTGTCTTCGACAAGATCCGCACCCTGTTCGCGGCGACCACCGAGGCGAAGGTGCGCGGCTACCAGCCGGGACGTTTCTCGTTCAACGTCAAGGGCGGGCGCTGCGAGGCATGTTCGGGTGACGGCACTCTGAAGATCGAGATGAACTTCCTACCGGATGTGTACGTGCCGTGCGAGGTGTGTCAGGGCGCTCGATACAACCGCGAAACCCTCGAGGTGCACTACAAGGGCAAGACCATCGCCGAGGTGCTGGACATGCCGATCGACGAGGCCGCCGAATTCTTCCAGCCGGTCACCTCGATCCACCGCTACCTCAAGACGCTGGTCGATGTCGGCCTGGGCTACGTGCGTCTCGGTCAGAGCGCGCCGACGCTGTCCGGCGGTGAGGCGCAGCGCGTGAAGCTGGCCGCCGAGCTTCAGAAACGCTCTACCGGTCGCACCGTCTACATTCTCGATGAGCCGACCACCGGCCTGCATTTCGAGGATATCCGCAAACTTCTCGGCGTGATCAACGGTCTGGTCGACAAGGGCAATACGGTGATCGTCATCGAGCACAATCTCGACGTCATCAAGACCTCGGACTGGGTCATCGATATGGGTCCGGAAGGCGGCTCCGGCGGCGGCACCCTGGTCGCAGAGGGAACGCCGGAAGACGTCGCCGCGGTCACCGACAGCTACACCGGCCAATTCCTGAACGATGTCCTATCGGCCCCGCCAGCACCGAAAAGGGCACCCGCGAAGAAGGCGGCGAGGAAGTCTACGGCGACCAAGCCGGCAGCGGCCAAGACTTCGACGACCATGACTTCGACAACCAAGGCATCGGCCACCAAGGCATCGGCCACCAAGGCATCGGCCACCGAGGCTTCGTCGACCAAGAAAGCGGCTGCCGAGCCCACAGCGGCCAAGCGTCTGGCTCGTAAGGCCGCCGCGCTGCGCTGAGTCTCGTCCAGGCCCGGTGGGCGCCGCCGACAAGCGGTCC
Organism: Nocardia sp. NPDC005366; assembly: GCF_040606855.1. Classification (NCBI taxonomy): domain Bacteria; kingdom Bacillati; phylum Actinomycetota; class Actinomycetes; order Mycobacteriales; family Nocardiaceae; genus Nocardia; species Nocardia sp. NPDC005366. The sequence goes on along the minus strand of NZ_JBEXFQ010000033.1, from coordinate 72,983 downwards.
CCGCCCGCCGGGTTTCGTGCTGTTCGATAGGGTGCGCGGAGTCGAGGTGCGAAAACCGGGACAAAAGTGAAACATCCGTGTGTAAGATCGGCTCAACCTGTTCGGATGTGGCCGAACAGTACCGACACGTAAGCCGGGTACAGGCGCGTTCGCGGCACCTGCCGACGGGCCGAATCCCGGTGCGCAGGAAAGGAACTGTATGACTGGCGTCGATATCGGCGCGTTGGTCGCCCTGATCCTCGGATTTCTAGGCACCGGCTCGTCCCTCAACTACAAACCGGGCGCCTGAGCGACCGGCGAAAGGAATCAGATCATGGACACCGGAAGCGCCGGCTTCAGCGCCATTTTCGCGGCTCTGGCCAATGCGATCGCCACGGGCTCATCCATCTCGGTGACCCCCGGGCAGTGAGCGAATGACAGGGCCGGCGCGCGGCCGGCCCTGTCATCGGCCGCGACGTCCTCAGGCGGCGGCGTGTATCAGTTCGGCCAGACGTTTCGGTTCCGACCACATGGGCCAATGCCCGGTCGGTAGATCAACCAATTTCGCTGCGACGCGGGGCAATTCACTGAAAATCGGAGCCTCCCCGCTCGTGCTCAACTGCCTCACCAGTTCCGCCCCGATACTCGTGCACACGACGGTTGTCGGCACGGTGAGGCGCGCGGTCGAATCGCTCACCATCAGAGGCGATCCCGCGATTTTCGTCGGCTGCGAGACGGCCCGCTCCCGAAACCGTGCCAGCGCGATATCGTCCAGACCGGTCAGGCTGTTGCCCTCGGCCTCCAATTCCGCCCACGATGGCAACTCGAATTCACGCGCCGACCCCAGATCGTCCCGCAGTACGAAACCGTTCGGAATCGGGGCGCTGTCCACATAGATCGCGTGTCCGATCCGCTCGGGCGCCAGGTCTGTCGCGAGATACGCGGGCACCGCGCCACCCGAATGCGCCACCAGCACAGCCGTTTCGGCGGGAGCGATGGCATCGATGATCGCGCGCGCCTGCTGTTCCAATGTCGCGTCGAATCGGCACTCGTCCTCGGGATCGAGTCCGGGCAACGTCAGCGCGTGCACATCATGTCCCCGTCCGCTCAACTCGTCGGCGACCTCGTCCCACGCCCACGCACCGAGCCAGAATCCGGGGATGAGCAGTATTCGAGTACCCATACAGCCAGCATGCCGCATATCACCGACACCTCGCCCCAGCCGGCTTCCGATACAGGTGCGCTCCCGTCCGCGGATCGCCCGGACGCCCGGAGCGAAGAAGCCGTGCGGCAATTGGAATACGCCACCGGCTCGCCGCAGCGGCGTCCGAGGACCATGCTCCCGCCGGAGTGCCGCGGTGATCAATCGCGGTCGAACGCCCCGATCAGCCCGGCCGCGATATCCGCTACCTCGCAGAGTTCGCTTTTCGCGACGGCGATCATGAGGTCGTACGCGCGGTCCTCGTCCAGATGATCGACATCGATACCGTTGCGCGCCAAGAAGACGATCGCCGCGACGATCGCCAGACGCTTGTTCCCGTCGACCAAGGGATGATTACCGGCGATCGAGTGCAGTAACGCCGCCGCTTTCTCCCACAGGGTGGGGTAGGCGTCGGCACCGAAGATCGTCGCCTGCGGCCTTGCCGCGGCCGATGCGAGCAAGCCGGGGTCGCGTAGTGCGTAATCGCCTGCCGCGTCGTGGGCAATCGCGCGGAGGTCCGCCATCGTCAAGTAGTAGATCGACGGCTCGGTCATTCGGCGAGTCGATCGAGCAGACTCCGGTGTTTGTCGGCGAAACCTTTCGACAGCGCACGGACCTGACTGTCCGCGGTTTCGGCCATCGGCTCCGGTACGACTGCCGCTACTCGACGTCCGTGCCTGGTCAGATGGACGACCGTCCCCGCTTCGGCGGCAGCGATGACCTCGGCGAGGCGCTCTCTGGCCTCGCTGACAGGGATATCCCAGCTCTCGGGCGTCGGTGCGGCAGTCATGTCGCAAATTGTACGTCTAGATCGATATTTTGTACGAAACCGACTCGACCGCGAAGGACGCCGTGGCCGATCGTTTCGGGGCGTCGTGATACGAGTCGCTCACCCGGTCGCGGCCGCGATGGCGCAATCGCCCCGCTCAGTGGACCGGACCGGTGTACTTCTCGCCCGGACCCTTACCCGGTGCGTCCGGATGCGCCGACGCCTCGCGGAAGGCCCGCTGCAGCGATTGCAGACCCTCGCGGATCGGGCCCGCGTGCGGTCCGAGGTATTCGACCGAGGCGGTGACCAGGCCCGCGAGCGCGGTGATGACGCGCCGCGCCTCGTCCAGATCGCGCCGGGGGCTGGTGTCCGGATCCTCGTCGGCCAATCCGAGTTTCTCGGCCGCCGAGCTCATCAGCATCACGGCCGCCCGGCTGATGACCTCCACCGAGGGGATGTCGGCGAGATCGCGAACGGAGGTGTCCGGCTGTTCAGTCATGCGGAAAGGCTAGGCGGCGGGACGGAGGCCGGGTCGAGCGCCCTACGGTGTGTCGCCACAGGAACCGCGATCACAGCCGGTCGGGACATCGATCGCGATACCGACCTCCGGCGCGATTCGGCGATAGCCGTCGGGAATGTTAGACTTCTCGGCGACGACCGCCCCGGGCTTGCCTCGGGGCTGATAAGTGGAGCCCGACTCCCACCGTTGCCGGCGAGTGATCGTACAGGTTAAACGGTCCGGTCATCCGCCTCGTAGGGGCGGGTTTCTCGTGAGCATTCTCGCGCACGGGAGTCGACGTGAGCTGTGGTATGCGTCGGTGATCGGTCGACTCGGGCCCCGTGGTGGAGAAATACCGCCGTGGGGCTTTTGTGTTGAACAAGGGGTTGCAGTTATTGCGCGCGGTCGTCCGACGACACCGTTTGACCTAGGAGGCCCCATCAGCACTGAGACCCGCATCAACGATCGCATCCGTGTTCCCGAGGTCCGTCTCATCGGACCTGGCGGCGAGCAGGTTGGGATCGTGCGTGTTGAAGATGCATTACGCGTCGCCCTCGAAGCCGACCTCGACCTCGTCGAGGTGGCCCCGGATGCCCGTCCACCGGTCTGCAAGATCATGGATTACGGCAAGTTCAAGTACGAGACGGCGCAAAAGGCGCGCGAGTCTCGGAAGAACCAAGTGCAGACCGTGATCAAGGAGCAGAAGCTCCGCCCCAAGATCGATGACCACGACTACGAGACCAAGAAGCGCAACGTCGTTCGCTTCCTCGAAGCGGGGTCCAAGGTCAAGGTGACGATCATGTTCCGTGGTCGCGAGCAGTCGCGTCCCGAACTGGGCTTCCGGTTGTTGCAGCGCCTTGCCTCCGACGTCGCCGAATTGGGTTTCGTCGAGACCTCTGCCAAGCAGGACGGTCGCAATATGACCATGGTCCTCGCGCCCCACAAGGGTGCGAAGACGCGAGTGAAGGCCCAGCAGGAGTCGACGGCTCCGCGACCGCAGCAGACTGCCCCCGCGCAGCCCGCCGCAGCCGCTGCTGTTCCGGCCGCACCCGCCGCGGAACAGGCCCCGCCGGCCGAGCCGCAGTAATACCGACAGAACCCGGTGGTTCGCGAGAACCACCGGCACGAGACAGATAGAGGAATCCATGCCGAAGATGAAGAGCCACAGCGGCGCCTCGAAGCGATTCAAGGTGTCGGGCAAAGGCAAGCTGCTGCGTCAGCAGGCGAACCGTCGCCACCTGCTCGAGCACAAGCCCACCCGCCGGACTCGTCGTCTGGACGGCACGGAGGTCGTCGCGGCTGCCGACGTCCGTCGCGTGAAGAAGCTGCTGGGTATCTGACACCCGCTCACGCAGCACACCGCGACCGGATGACTTCCGGCGCCATTCCGACACATTCGGGCGCGACGAACGCGCCCCCTACTTCGAACAGGACTGACCAGTGGCACGCGTCAAGAGGGCCGTCAACGCTCAGAAGAAGCGCCGTTCCATCCTCGAGGCCTCCAAGGGCTACCGGGGCCAGCGCTCGCGGCTTTACCGCAAGGCCAAGGAACAGCAGCTGCACTCGCTCGCCTACGCCTACCGGGACCGCCGGGCGCGCAAGGGTGATTTCCGCAAGCTGTGGATCGCCCGCATCAACGCCGCGGCGCGCATCAACGACATCACCTACAACCGCTTCATCCAGGGCCTGAAGGCCGCCGGTGTCGAGGTGGACCGCAAGATCCTCGCCGAGCTCGCCGTCTCCGACGCCGAGGCGTTCGCCGGCCTGGTCGCGGTCGCCAAGGCCGCCCTCCCCGCCGACGTCAACGCGCCGGCTGCGTGAGTGAGCACGGCGAATACGCTGTGCGCCGAGGCATGACGAAGTCATGAGCTCGACAACTTCTCCGGAACGACCCGCGGACGCGCTCTCCGAGCGCAATCCGCGGGTCGTTTCGGCTGTGAAGCTCCATCGGGCCGCGCAACGTCGGAAAACCGGACAGTTCCTCGCCGAGGGCGCGAATTCGGTCGCCGCCGCGTTGGAGACCGGGCGGGTGCGTGAGCTGTTCTATTCTGCCGCCGCCGCGACCAGGGAACACGAACTCGTCGCCGGGGCCGCGGCCGCCGGGGTGCGCGTCACCCTGGTCGGCGATCGCGCGGCGCGACATCTCGGGGAAACCGTCACCGCGCCGGGGCTGGTCGCGGTCTGCGATCTGATCGATGTGCCGCTCTCCGATGTGCTCGGCGGAAATCCCCGCATCCTCGCCGTGCCGGTCGAAATCGCCGAACCCGGCAACGCGGGCACGCTGATCCGCGTCGCCGACGCGGTTGGCGTCGACGGCGTGGTACTGGCGGGGGAGACCGTCGACCCGCACAACGGCAAATGTGTGCGTGCCAGCGCGGGCAGCCTGTTCCACGTTCCGATCGCGCGCGGACGCGATATCACCGAAACCCTCGATGCGATCGCCGCGTCCGGTATCGCGATCCTCGCCACCGCGGCGACCGGTGAGGTCGATCTCGACGACGCCGACGAATTGCTCTCCGGTCCCGTCGCCTGGCTTTTCGGCAACGAGGCGCACGGTCTCGACCCCGCCGTCGTCGCCCGCGCCGATCACCGCATCCGCATCCCCATCCACGGGCGCGCGGAGAGTCTCAATCTCGCCGCGGCGGCGGCCATCTGCCTGTACGCGAGTTCGCGCGTGCGGCACGCGCGGCGCGGGTGAGGGGTAGCGGGTAATCCCCGTGAATCCGGAATACCGCATCCCATAGGATTCCACCAGCAGCAATGTGGGTAGGCAATCAGCCGAACCCGTGTGAACCGACCCCAAGGGGAGAGACGAACCATCGTGGCCGACGACACGAAAGACGCCGCCGAGGAGAATTCGGCGCTGACAGAGGAGTCGCTGGCCGCTGCCGCGGCGGCGGCCGAGAAGGCGTTCGCTGCCGCCGCCGATCTGGACGCGCTGGCGGTCGCCAAAACCGAACATCTCGGCGGCAAGGCATCGCTTGCCCTGGCGCAGCGAGCGCTGGGCGGCCTGCCGAAGTCGGAGAAGGCCGACGCGGGTAAACGGGTGAACGTCGCCCGTGCGCGCGTCTCGGAGGCCTTCGATGCGCGGCGGGCGGTGCTGCTCGCCGAGCGTGACGCCGCGGTGCTCGTCGCCGAAGCGATCGACGTCACGCTGCCCGCGCGGCGTCAGCCCGCGGGCGCTCGTCACCCGATCACCGTCATCTCCGAGCAGATCGCCGACGTCTTCGTCGGAATGGGCTGGGAGGTCGCCGAGGGACCCGAGGTCGAGACCGAACATTTCAACTTCGACGCGCTCAACTTCCTCCCGGATCATCCGGCCCGCACCATGCAGGACACCTTCCACATCGCGCCGGAGGGCTCGCGCCAGGTGCTGCGCACCCACACCTCCCCGGTGCAGGTCCGCTCGATGCTGGACCGCGACCTGCCCATCTACGTGGTCTGCCCCGGCCGGACCTTCCGCACCGATGAACTCGACGCCACCCATACCCCGGTCTTCTCCCAGGTCGAGGGTCTGGCCGTGGACAAGGGCCTGACCATGGCGCATCTGCGCGGAACGCTCGACGCGTTCGCGCGCGCACTGTTCGGCCCGCAGACGCGCACCCGCATGCGCCCCAACTACTTCCCGTTCACCGAGCCCTCCGCCGAGGTCGACGTGTGGTTCCCGGACAAGAAGGGCGGCGCGGGCTGGGTCGAATGGGGCGGCTGCGGCATGGTGAACCCGAAGGTGCTGATCGCCAGTGGGATCGACCCCGAGGTGTACAGCGGGTTCGCGTTCGGCATGGGCCTGGAACGGACGTTGCAGTTCCGCAACGGCATCCCGGACATGCGCGACATCGTCGAGGGCGACGTGCGTTTCACGCTGCCCTTCGGTATCCGGTCCTGATCCTCCTTCGATCGAGAGAGCGAAACGTCAAGTGCGAGTAGCGCAGTCCTGGCTGACCGAAATCATCCAGCGCACCACCCCGGAGTGGTCGGTGACGCCGGAGGAACTGGACGCCGGATTCGTCCGTGTCGGCCTCGAGGTGGAGGAGGTCGAGGAACTCCGGCCGGTGATCGGTGATATCGACAAGCCGCTGGTGGTCGGCCGGGTCGCCGAGATCACCGAGCTGACCGAGTTCAAGAAGCCGATCCGCTTCTGCAAGGTCGACGTCGGGAATCCAGACCTGCAGGAAATCGTCTGCGGCGCAAGTAATTTCGCCGTGGGCGATCTGGTCGTCGTCGTGCTGCCCGGCGGTGTGCTGCCCGGTGGTTTCGCGATCTCCTCGCGCAAGACCTACGGCCACGTCTCCCACGGCATGATCTGCTCGGTCGCCGAACTCGGCATCGGCAAGGATCACAGCGGCATCCTCGTGCTGGAGCCGGGAACAGCGGAGCCGGGCACCGATGCCAACGAACTGCTCGGCCTCGGCGACACCGTCATCGAACTGAATATCACCCCAGACCGCGGCTACTGCTTCTCGGCGCGCGGCCTGGCCAGGGAGCTGGCCTGCGGTTTCGATCTGGAATACGCGGATCTCGCGGTGCGGACCCTGCCTGACGACGAGAAGGACGCCTGGGCGATCCGGGTGGAACCCTCCTCTCAGTGCACGCGTTTCGCGGCGCGCCGGGTCACCGGCATCGATCCGGCCGCGGTGAGCCCGTGGTGGCTGCAGCGCCGTCTGCTGCTGGCGGGGGTACGCCCGATTTCCCCTGCCGTCGACGTGACCAATTACGTCATGCTCGAACTCGGCCAGCCGCTGCACGCCTTCGACGCCGCCAAGGTGAACGGCGCCCTTGTGGTGCGCACCGCCAACAAGGGCGAGACGCTGCGCACCCTGGACGAGGTGGAGCGGGTACTCGACGCCGAGGATGTCGTCATCGCCGATGATTCCGGGGTCATCTCCCTGGCCGGTGTGATGGGCGGCGCGACCACCGAGGTCGGCCACGACACCGTCGACGTCCTGCTCGAGGCGGCCACCTGGAATCCGCTGCGGATCTATCGGACCTCGCGTAGGCACAAGCTGGTGTCGGAGGCGGGGAAGCGCTACGAACGGGTCGTCGATCCCGAGATCAATATCGCCGCCCTCGATCGCGCCGCCAGCCTGCTCGCCGATATCGCCGGCGGCACTATCGAATCCGAGCTGACCGACGTCCGGGTTCCGGTACCGGCGCCCGCGCCGATCCGTATCGATATCGATCTGGCCGATCGGGTCGCCGGTGTCACCTACCCGACCGGAACCTCGGCCCGTCGACTCGCCCAGATCGGTTGCACCGTCGAGGTTTCCGTCGACGAGCAGACCGGACACGGTCAGCTCGTCGTCACCCCGCCGAGCTGGCGGCCGGATCTGACGCAGCCCGCCGACCTGGTGGAGGAGGTGCTTCGGCTGGAAGGTCTCGAGCAGATTCCCTCCGTGCTGCCGACCGCCCCGGCCGGGCGCGGACTGACCGCGACGCAGCGCCGCCGCCGCGCGGTCAGCCGGGCGCTCGCCTTCGCGGGCGCGGTCGAGGTGCCCGCGCCGCCGTTCCTGGCCGCGGGTGTGTTCGATATCTGGGGCCTCGACGCCGACGACCCGCGCCGCGAGACCACCCGGGTGCTCAATCCGCTCGACGTGGAGCGCGCCGAACTGGTCACCACCCTGCTGCCCGGACTGCTGGAGATCGCGGCCCGCAATATCTCGCGTGGTGCGCGTGATCTCACCCTCTACGGCATCGCGCAGGTCGTGCTGCCCGGCCCGAATACCAGGGCGGTCGAGGCGCTCCCGGTGGACCGCCGACCCAGCGACGAGCAGATCGCCGAATTGATCGATTCGCTGCCCGTCCAGCCGGTGCACGTCGCCGCGGTGCTGACGGGTCGGCGTGAGCCACGCGGCCCGTGGGGTCCGGGACGCCAGGCCGAGGCGGCCGACGCATTCGCCCTCGCCGATACGGTCGCCGACGCGGCGGGAGTGACCTTCGAGCGCAGGGCGGCGAACTATCTGCCGTGGCATCCTGGCCGCTGCGCGGAACTGCTTGTCGACGGCGAGGTCATCGGCTACGCGGGTGAACTGCATCCGGCGGTGCTCGAGCGTGCGGGTCTGCCGCCGCGCACGTGTGCGGTCGAACTCGACTTGGACGCGCTGCCGTTGGTGGAATCGCGCCCCGTGCCCGTCGTCTCACCGTTCCCCGCGGTGCTGCAGGATGTGTCGGTGAGCGTCGAGAAGGCCGTCCCGGCCGCCTCGGTCGAATCCGCGCTGCGCGGCGGTGGCGGCGAACTGCTCGAAGATATCGCCCTGTTCGACGTCTACGAGGGCGCGCAGGCCGGTGAAGGCCGCAAATCCCTCACCTACGCCCTGCGCTTCCGCGCGCCGGATCGCACCCTCACCGAGGACGAGGCGAGCGCCGCGCGTGATGCCGCGGTGGCGGCGGCGGCCGAATCCGTCGGGGCGGTACTGCGCGGTTGATCCCGGTGTCGAAAACCCCACCCGAGTCGAGTGGGGTTTTCGACGGTCGGGCCTCGATACCTGCACGCGCGCACGCCCGCGACCGGGAATTCGCCGACCGCGCGGGCGGTTGCTTCCGGTGGAGTGGACGGTGGCGCGAGCGGCGTTACCGTGGCGACGACATTGGAGGCCCGATGAGCGTGCGAGCACTGTGGAACAACGTGGTACTGGCCGAAAGCGCGGACACGGTCGTGGTGGAAGGTAATCACTATTTCCCGGCCGATTCGATCAACAAGAAGTACTTCGAGGCGAGCGACACCCACACGGTCTGTCCATGGAAGGGCACCGCGTCGTACTACACCGTCACGGTCGACGGTAAGCAGAATCCGGATGCGGCCTGGTTCTATCCGGATCCGAAGGCCGATGCCGAGCAGATCCGGGACCGGGTGGCCTTCTGGCGCGGTGTGGACGTCGTCCAGAACTGAGGTCGCCGTCGGTCGGGCGGCGAACTGTCGCGCGCGGCGAATGCCGAGTATGAAGAGGGTATGCGACATCCGGCCGCCCCCATCCTCAATGCGCTGACCTTCATGCCGGACCGGCGGATCGTGGACACCCCCGCCATCCTCGGCATGTCCTACACCGACCTGTCCATCCGCACCGAGGACGGCGAAACCGTGCACGGCTGGTGGATACCCGCGCCGCGGTCCATCGGGCACGTGCTGTTCGCGCACGGCAACGCGGGCACCATCGGGGACCGGGTGCCGATTTTCGCGCTGCTGACCGAAATGGGTTTCGACGTTCTCGCGTTCGACTATCGCGGCTACGGACGCAGTACGGGGCGGCCCACCGAATACGGCACCTATCTCGACGTGCGAGCGGCCCGCCGGACCCTGCTCGAACAGTCCGGCGTCGACCCGAGACGGGTGCTGTATCTGGGCAAATCGCTCGGCGGCGGCGTCATGCTCGAACTGTGCACCGAGCATCCGCCCGCCGGTCTGATCCTGATGTCCACCTTCACCGGAATCCGCGACGCGGCCCGATCGGTCTACCCGTTCCTGCCGAGTCCGCTCGTCCCCGACGCGTACCCGAGCCTGCGCCGGATCCGCACGCTGCGCGCTCCGGTGCTCATCATGCACGGCGATCAGGACGAACTGCTCCCGCTGCGGCATGCCCAACGGTTGTATGCGGCGGCGCCCGAGCCGAAGCGGCTGGAAGTGTTCCCCGGCGCGGGCCACAACGATCTGATCGCCGTCGGCGGTGGACGCTGGATGGAACTGGTGCGTAGCTGGGCCGGGGGCGTGCTCGGGAACCCCCGATGACCAGGGAGCCTTCCTCCGAAGCTGCGTAACCTGGCTCCATGACTGATTACAGCGACATCACCGCGAAATTGGCGGCATTGTCGGATGCGGAACTGGTAGCGGTCCTGCGTCCCGTGGTGTCCGGGCGATCCGCTCTGTGGGCGCTGCGAAACGCCCTCGATGAGGTGGCCCAAGTCCATCACGCGGAATTGATCGACAATGTGACTCCTGCCACAACGGAATCGCCGGTGCGCGACGCGTCGTCGGCCGGTGTCGAATCGGGGCAGGTCGGCGGCGGTATTCCGGTACCCGCGGTACCGTTCCCGCCGACGGATAGCCCGGGCGCGCCCACCATCGGCGGTTATTCGACATCCGGGGTGCCGACCTTCGACTCGGTTCGCGATAAGGTCGAGCAGCGCTTCGGCACCGCGCAGGGGATGGGCGAACTCGACCGGCAGACCCCGGCGGGCCGCAGTGCCGACGAACAATTTCAGGCGCGCGAGAAAGCCGCCCGCGAACGTCTGGACCAGATACGGAAATCGGTGCGCGGCAACGACGTCGACCGACACGATCCGTGACCGGGCGGACCGGACCGCAGATAGGGATGGAACTCGATGACCGAACCCCGTGAGATCGCCGAACGGCTACTCGATGCCCAGGTGGAATTCCTGCTCGGCGAAGTGACCGGCGACCGCTTCACGGAGGTCGTCGCCCGCGATATCGAGGCTGTACTCGAGGTCGCCGACACCCTCGTGTTCCGCGACATCGTCGAACTCGACCAGGCCAAACAGACGGTGCGCACCATCGTCGACCTGATCGGCGGCAGTCCCGTCCTCGCCGATATGGCCGGGGTCTTCGCGGATTCGATCTACGACCACATCGCCGAGAACAACGACGACACCCTCGGCCAGGTGGTCGACAGGGAACCTGTCGAGGCGCTGCTGGAGAAGATCCTCGGCATGCACCAGGCTCAGGAACGCATCTTGGATCGGCTGACCGAAAGCCCGCTGGTCGCGACCGTCGCCGCGAAATTCGTGGACAAACTGATCAACGATTTCGTGGCCGCCAATCGGGAGCGCGCAGAGAAGATCCCCGGTGTCTCCTCGCTCATGTCGTTGGGGCAGTCCGCGGCGAATCGGGCCAAGAAGGCCGCCGACGGCACCTTCGTGGGCGACCTCGCGGGCAAGGGCGCACTGTTCGCGCTCAAGCGCACCAACAACGCCATCCGGGAAATGCTGCGCGACGCCCCCGTGCATCCCGCGGCCATGGAATTCTGGGATCTGCACGCCGACGAACCGGTCAGCGGTCTGCGCGAATACCTGACCAAGAAGGATCTCAACGAACTGGTGCTGATCTGCTACGAGATCGCCGTCACCACCCGCGAGAAGGAATACTTCGGCCTGCTCGTCGATGAATGCGTCGAGGTGTTCTTCCAGAAGTACGGTGGCTATACCCTCGCGGCCATGCTGCCCGAACTTGGTTTGACCGGCGACGATATCGCCACCGAGATCCTGCGCTACGGACCCGCCGTCATCGAAGGCGCCAAGCGCAACGGCGTGCTCGCCGCGCTGATCCGGCAACGCCTAGAGCCGTTCTACACCTCGGAGGCGGTACTCGCGATCCTGGCGGGTTGACCCGGTTCCGTCGCCGCGGGCTCGGATGCCAGCGGCGACGGCTCAGCGCGGCTGGTGCTCGCCGTTGCGCACCTCGTCGACGGTGCGGTTGATCATCTCCCGCATGGTCGCGGTAATCCGTTGCCTATCGGTGGGCTTCACGGTCACCACGCGACTGCCGAAACTGACGTAACGGCCGTCGTTCTCGAAATCGATAATCTGGAAATCCTTGCGCCCCTTGATATGCCGATTGTCGATGCTGCCGAGCGGATACACCCCGACATGGGTGCTGGCGGTCGTCGGGCGGCGGAAGAACTTGTCGAACTCCTCGCGCACCGTCGGCCGCCACGCGTCGCGGATCACCGGCGGGGGCTTCTCCAGTTCCTCGATGGGGACCTGCATCGATTTACCCTGTCCCGCACGGCAATCCGGAATCACCCCGACCACCGCCGATGCGAGATCCTCGGCGTTCAGGAACAGCAGATCGACATCACCGCCGCGCTCGTGGTCGATACCCGGTTCCTGGACGGCGACCGCGGAATGCTGGAAATGCACTCCGCCGTGCGCCCGGATCTTGCGAGCCTTCCCGGAACCGTAGAACCCGGCCACCTCCACCCTGGCCTCCGGCTTCAGCAGCACCTCGACCGCGCGCACAAGATCATCGTCCAACTGTGGGACGACCACCTGCGCCGCCGCCCGGCGCAACCGGTCGAAATCCTCCTGGAACTGTTCGGTCGAGCGGTGTCGAAGCGGGTAGGGCAGTACATCCCGCCCGGTCGACTCCCAGAGCACCCGGAATTCGAGCGCGGTGAAACGCCACCGCCGCAGCGCTGTCATGCGATATTTCCGCCGTCCTCTGTGCTCACTCGCCGATGACCGGTGGCACGGTCCCCGGGATCGAATCCAGCCCGGTGAGTTCCTCACCGTTGAGCTGATTGATCAGATAGTCCGGAATCCCCTTGGTGGATTCGTCATCCTTGCCGCCCCGCGAACCCGGTGAGCCCATTCCGCTCATACCGTTGCGCCCCGCGGTCGAGGCCGCGACATTCGTGCCCGTACTCGCCGACACACCGGCCGCGACCGGGGTGCCCGTCACGGAACGTCCGGGGGACGGAGTGCCGCTCGGACTGCCCGAACCCGGTGAGCCGGTCCCGCGCGTGCCCCGAGAACCCGGGGTCGCCGACGTCGGGTTGGCGCCCGTGGGGTTGGCGCTCGCCGGGGTGGTCGCGGGGGAGTCGGTTTTGGATGTCGGCTGCTGCGACGACGGATTCGCCGACTGCGATGAGGTCGGGGAATCCTGTTCGGTGCTCTGCGGATTCGTCGCGGGAGTCTCGGCGGGGTTCTCGGTCTGCGGATCATCGGTCTTCGACGGCTGACCGGAGGGCTGATTCGCCGTCGGGCTCTTACTCGACGGTTGCGTCGGACTGCCGCCCGTGGGGACGTCGCCAGGATTGTTCGACGTCGGGTTGGTCGGCTTCGGAATGACAGGCACGTTGGTATCGGTCTCGTGAATGACCGGCGTGTACACCGACTCCAATACGCGCTTCGCCTCGGCATGGGCCGTATCCTCGGCCTCCTCGTTACCACGCCACCCGCGCCCGGCAATCCAATGCCGGGCGTTCTCGACATTCGAACGGAGATCGGGGGCGTGTGGCACAAGGGCTTTGGTGGGTTCCAAACCGGACTTGAGCTCGGCGACCTTATTGGCCGTCAGCTTGGCCGCGTTGGACAGCTGCACCGCCTCGGTGCCGTAGTCGCTCACCGCCTTCGCTACCGCATCGCGGGACGCGCCACGCCAAATACCTTCGTCGGTGGCACGTTTCATGGCGTTCGTGAAATTGGTCAACGACGTCTCGGCGCGTTTGCCGATCTCGCTCCACGCGGTCGCGAGATTGTCCACGGCCGCGATGTCGATCTTGTCGACCTTCGCCCGCAGCTCCGCGGTATTCGGTTTGTCGAAATCATCGGTCCGGTTCACCGATCGCGGTCGGTAGGCGCCCTGGAATCCGATGCTCGACGCGTCGTTGCGCACACCGTCACGTTGCTGGTTGTACTTGTTCTGCACCGCGGCGGGATCGATACCCGGCTTGCGTTCCTCGCCCGCGATCAGGTCGGTGAGGCTTTCGAGCATGGAGGAGCCGAGATCGCCTGCGCTCCATTCGAACATTCCGAATCCCATGGGGTTATCCCATCGCCTCGGTGTTGGTGTTGAAGTGCGTCGTGTTGGTCACGTCTTGGCCGGTGATGCGTTTGATCGAGAGGGCCATGATCTCGCCCATATCTTTGACGACCTCGATATGTTCGCGAATGACCTTGTCGATCGAGTTGTCTTCGCCAGTGGCTTGGCCTTTGAACATTTTGACCAGATCGTCGCCCATATTGAAATCGCCGAAGCCGGAGACGTTCTGCGTGTACTGTGCGTACGTGAGCATGTCGCGCAAGTCTTCCAGTCGGTTCTCGCAGGCCGTCAGGCACTCTCGAGCCACTTCCTCGCTATCGAGGTAAAGATCACCAGACCGCGTCTGTTGCGCAAACGTCTCCCAGTTTAATTTATCTACCCCGCCCACTCTGCATCCCCCTCATCACTTTGGTAGCACTGGAACTATCGACTCACTGGCTTGGCGCACCAATAGGCATGGCGGTGCCGGGTTGTCGAGAATTGGGTTGTTACTCAACTTTATCTGCACCACGCCCTGCATCACTGGGAGCAGGATATCGCACATCAAATCGTAGGAACCACCCTCGACGCGGAATTGTCGCCCTTTACGCCCCGCGACTACGACATCTTCGAATTCGACATTGCCGGCTTTATTTTCGAATTCGGAAACAGTACGTCCTGTGGAGAAAACGCCAATTGTGTATTTGGGGCCACGCCATGAACATATTTCCCACCCGGACTGGCGTACGCCGGCGATACCGCTTTCTTTCCTGGATGGATCGACGCCTGCGGTCTTCAGGACGTCGTCCGGAATCCCGGTGCAAGGATCGAAAAGCGTTGCGGGTGCCGCGCTGGTTGTTGTTGTCGGGTTCTCGCTGGTCGAGATACCGCAGGATGTCAAGCCAGGAGCCATGGCGGCCGTGACCAGCAGTAACTTCCATCGGTACGCCATCCCCACCCTCTCGATCTGCGATGACTCAGACTGTCCGACTTTAGCAGAGGGGGTATGGCTCGATCTTGATGCGCTGCGGCTGTATCGGACAGACCTACCCGTCACCGCGCATAGATGTGGGCGGCGCATGAGGACCGGATCGCGTCGCCGTCGCGGGGACTGTGTGCGTGCTCACGCGGGAACCGCATGCCCTATCGAAAGCCTCCCGAAGTCACATCCATCAGGTGGTCGGTGTGAGCGGATGGACATACCGAAACCTGTTGATTACCAGCATGTATACAAACGGTGCGCATGTCCGTTTTGTCGGTATTTCACGTTGACGAGGGTTGCCCCCTGTGGGAGCGTGCTCGTGACTTTCCGGAGCTGTCACGGGTTCACGTTCGGAGGAGCAAGGTGTTGCGTTCACGGTCCGGGCCGGAAACATCCGGTGGCACAATGGTTGCCGCGCCGGGTGGGACTGACGGTGTAAACCGGGCCACCTCTGCCAATATCGTCCGCCCGCGCACCATTCGCGGGCAGTTGGCGCGAATTCTGTTGGTGTCGTTGGTATTGGTGCTGACCCTGCTCGGGGTGACGATCACCCGCGAGGTCCAGGCGTATCGGCACAGTGGTGACACCGTGGACGCGGTGGTACTCGCGCTGGCGGTGCAGGATGTGCTGCACGAGGCGCAGCGCGAACGCGGTCTCAGCAACGGGTGGCTCGGTGGCGACGGTCGGTTGCAGAATTCGGTGATCGATCAGCGCGGCAATACCGATCGGGCATTGCAGGCGCTCGACAAAGCGCTGGACGGTCAGAAACCGGGTGCGGCGCAGGTGCGTTCCGCGCTGGGCCAATTCGCGGCACTGAGCGCGACCCGAGCCGAGATCGATGCGAGGCGTATCGCCAGACCCGCTGCCTTCCAGTTCTATACCGACGGCATCAACGCGCTGAATCACCTGCGACTTGGCCTGGATCAGGCGGGTGACGCCGAGGTCAGGCACGGGTTGCAGACGCTCTACGCGCTCGGCGAGGCGAAGGAGCAGACCGCCAAGGAACGCGGCTTCCTCAACGGTGTTTTCGCGGCGGACGAATTCGGCCCCGGTGAGTACGTGCAATTCCTCGATATCCGTGCCGCCAAGATGGCAGGTCTCGCCGCCTTCGCCCGGGATGCCACCTCCGACCAGCAGGCCCGGCTCGACGCCGTATTGGCGGGTGAGAACGCGTCGAGAGCGACCGAATCGGAGAATGTCGCGATCCAGTCCACCGCGGGACCACTGGTGCGTTCGGTGGATCCGTTCGACTGGTGGTCGCGGATGACCGCGGTGATCGACGAGGAACGCGCGGTGCAGCAGGTGGTGGGCGACGCGGTCCGGGACCGTGCCGCGGATCTGCGTCGGGACGCCGCGTCGACTCTCGGCGGTTTTCTCGTCGCCGCGCTGCTCGCGATCGCCGCGCAGATCGCGCTGGTCGTCGCCAGTATGCGGGCCATCGTCAGGCCGCTGGCCGCGCTGGCCGCCGAGGCAGACCAGGTCGCGAGCCATCGCCTGCCCGAGGTGATCGCGGCCTGGCATGACGCGGGTGACAACCCGCCGGACCCGCCCGCGCCGGTATGTACTCCGCCCGGCGCGAGTAGGGAAATCGCCGCCGTGGCAGGGGCTCTCGATCGCGTGCAGAGCACCGCGTTCGAACTCGCGTCGGAACAGGCGGTGATGCGGCGTAACAGCACCGAGTCCATGTCGAATCTGGCCAGGCGCAACCAGAATCTGGTGCGCCGCCAGCTGGGATTGATCAGTGAATTCGAGCAGGAGGAATTGGATCCGAAGGCGCTGTCGAACCTGTTCGAACTCGACCATCTCGCGACCCGCATGCGTCGCAATGCCGAAAGTCTGCTGGTCCTGGTGGGTGAGGGCAGTCCCCGCCGCTGGGCCGAGCCGATTCCGCTCACCGATGTGATCCGCGCGGGACTGTCCGAGGTCGACGACTACCGCCGGGTCATGTTGCGCCGCATCGACGATGTCGCCATCACCGGCGCGGTGGTCACCGAATTGGCGCATATGCTCGCCGAACTCATCGAGAACGGATTGGCTTTCTCCCCACCGGATCTGGAGGTGGAGATCTACGGCCGCAAGTTGCCGAACGGTTATCTGCTCGCGGTGGTCGATCACGGCGTCGGCATGCCCGCCGACCAGTTGGCCGAGGCCAATGCCCGGCTGCGCGGCGAACGTGACTTCCTGGTCGCACCGACGCGCTACCTGGGACATTACGTGGTCGGCCGTCTCGCTCGGCGGTTGAATATCGACGTCGAATTGAATACCTCACCGGTGAGCGGCATCGCGGCGCGATTGCTGATTCCGGGGGAAATCCTCGACGGTGAGCACGGCAAGTCCGACCCGAACAAGGGCGAGCGCGCGGCGCGCGAGGAGTTGTCGCTGTTCGCCTTCACCGATCCGGAGGGCGGCGTCGTCGCACCCGCGGCTGCTGGAACAGCCCCGGCTCATTCGACAGATCCCGGCGAAACGGCGGACGGTCGTCGCCCGGCGCATTCCGCTCCCGACGGAGCGGGATTCGGTCTTCCGGCGGCGGCTGCCCGCAACGGCTGGACCGGACCGGGCCCCGCGCACGCGGCGGGAGGTTCGCCCCGTACGACGGATGCCGGGCATCGGGCCGATGATCTCGGGCACACGGTCGGAGATTCGATGCGGAACGGGCGCGATATCGCGCCCACGGTCACCGCAGCGGCTTCCGCGACGCCGACGCCCGATGAGCGGAGACATTACTCGAACACGCCGGTGGACTCGGCGCAGAACGGGCACGGGGCGATGGGGCGAGAAGCGGGCGCACCCGGCCGCGGCGCGGAGCAGGCCCCCGAACACCCCACCAAGTGGTGGAACGTTCCCGAAAATGACACTCCGGCAAGCGACTCCGCCGCTCCGGTGCAGCGCACCCGCAACGGACTCGTCAAACGCAACAAGCGCCATCGGGTATCCGAAAACGTCGCGGCGGTACGCCCGATGCCACCCCGCCCCCCGGCGCCCGAACGGTCGCCCGAGGATGTGCGGGGCATGCTGTCGGCATTCCGCACCGGAATTCAGCGCGGTGCGGTCCCGGTCGACCGTGCCGCCGACGGTGTTGCGTCGCCGGGGGCGCGGCCGTCGATCGTCTCACCGGATGGCCCGTTGCCCTCGGCGGTGTCCACCGCGACGCGCGGCCAGGAGTCGCAGGTCCGCCCGCCAGGGCCCACGGGGGGAATGCCTTCCGCTCACGCATCGCCCGCCGCACCGGCATCGCGCTCGGACGGGTCACCGATCCCGCACCGCAGGGCGCTGTCGCTCGACACGACCGTCCACCCGGCATCCGGTGCGCGCACCGGCCCGAACACCGCAGGAACATCCGAATCCGCAACGCGCGCCGGTGATCCGGCGCGCGGCCCGCTCGACAACTGAGTACCGAAGGGGAGTTTCGTGACCACCTATACGCAACCCGCGACCAGCACCGACCCGCAGGCCTTCAACTGGTTGCTGGCGAAGTTCGTCCGTGATACCGATGGCGTCCGCGATACTGTCGCCGTCTCCTCCGACGGACTACTGATCGCCATGTCCGATGGTCTGGACCGGGCGGGCGCGGATCGTCTCGCCGCCATGGTCTCCGGTTTGGCCAGCCTCGCCAAAAGCGCTTCGCGCAGTTACGCGTTCGACGGATTGAAGCTGATCATGATCGAGATGAAACGTGGATTTCTGCTGGTGTCGGCGCTCGGCGACGGCAGTTGCCTCGGTGTCATCGCCGACGGCGGCAGCGATGTCGGACTCGTCGGTTACGAGATGGCGGTGCTGGCCGAGCGGGCGGGCACGCTGCTCGACCCCGCGTTGATCACCGAATTGCGAGAGACGTTGCGCAGATGAGAGATCCTGACCGGCCGCGGCTGCCGGATCCGCGGATGATCCCGGTGACCCGATCCACGGGGCGGTTCGATCCGCCCCGACCCGGCGCCCACGGTCCGGCCGAGTCCGGCGTGGACCGCGACGAAACCTTTGTGCGCCCCTTCGTCATGACCGCGGGGCGTACCACCCCGCTGGTGGACGGGCTGCGTATCGAAACCCTGGTGCAGGCGCTGCCCGCGGCGCTGTCCGCGCCTTTGCGCTTCGAGCAGCGCACCGTTGTACAGCTTTGTCAGACACCACATTCCATCGCCGAGATCGGCACCGTGCTGCGGGTGCCGGTGGGCGTGGCACGAGTCATCGTGAGCGACCTCGCGATCCAGGGGTATGTCACGGTGCGTGCCGCTGCCGAACTTTCCACCGCTGCCATCGAGAGGATCAGGGACCTTGTACGGGCACTCTGAATATCGGCCACCGACCGCGACGGCACAGAACATGCCGATGCCTTCCTCGGTGAAGATCGTGATCAGCGGTGGATTCGGGGTCGGGAAGACCACGTTCATCGGGGCCATCTCCGAGATCGAGCCGCTGGTCACCGAGGCCGCGATGACCGAAATGGCGCTCGGCGTCGACGATCCCGGTCGTCGCGCCGACAAGACCCAGACCACTGTCGCGCTCGACTTCGGCCGCATCACACTCGACAGTTCGCTGATCCTCTACCTGTTCGGCACTCCCGGCCAGGACCGATTCGTCTTCCTGTGGGACGACCTGGTGGACGGTGCGCTGGGGGCGGTGATCGTGGTGGATACCAGCCGGGTCGAGGACTGTTACCCGGTACTGGACTATTTCGAGGAGCACAACACCCCGTTCGTGGTGGTGGTCAACCGATTCGACAACGGCGCGGTTTTCGACGTGGACGAGGTGCGCGAGGCGCTGGAGCTGGACGACTGGATTCCGGTGCTCGAATGCGACGCACGGCAGCGCGATGCGGTCAGAGATGTATTGGTGGCCCTGTTGGAGCAGGTGTTGTTGCACCGTCTGTCGACCCCGCACCTGCGGTCGAGGTCGGTCGGCTGAGGGTGCCCGTCGGACCGGAGGACATCGGTGCGACGGTCACGGCCCTGGGCGGCGCGGCTCGAGCGGTTAGCCTGACCGGATGGGTGAGCAGAGGGATCGGATGCTGCGCGGCGAGCTCTACCGGGACAATGATCCGGAATTGGTCGCGCAGCGGATACGCGCCCAGGGGCTCTGCGACGAATTCAACCGGACCGGTCCGGGGGAGACCGGGCTACGCACGTCGGTGCTGCGTGAATTGCTGGGCGCATTGGGGGAGGGCTCGTGGATCATGCCCCGATTCCAGTGCGACTACGGATATCTCATCGAGATCGGCGCGAACAGCTTCCTGAACTACGACGCGATCCTGCTGGACTGCGCACCGATCGTCATCGGCGACGACGTGTCGATCGGCCCCGCTGCCAGCTGCTGACCGCCCTGCATCCGATGGAGGATCACGAGCTGCGCAGGCAACGGTGGGAGTCGGCGGCACCCATCAGGATCGGCGACAACGCGTGGTTCGGCGGCGGGGTGATCGTGTGTCCCGGCGTCACCGTCGGTGATGACACCGTCGTCGGTGCTGGCAGTGTGGTCACCCGGGATCTCCCGCACCGGGTTTTCGCCGCGGGCAATCCGGCGCGAGTAATCCGGCAGCTGTAGCTCGGTCTGCGGAGCGGAAGAATTTCTCGATCAGGACCGATGATCTTTCCTCGCGGGCTCCGTCCTCAGTACTGTCCCGCTCGACATCGAGGAAAGGCAATCACATGAGCAACGGCAAAGATTTCGCGCTGACCCACGTATCCATTCTGGTCGGCGACCAGGACGAGGCGTTGGAGTTCTATCGGGATGTCATCGGTTTCGAGGTGCGCCAGGATGTGGCGTTTCCGGGTGGCCGGTGGCTGACGGTGGGCCCGGTGGCGCAGCCCGGCCTCGAATTTCTCCTCGAAAACCCTGATATGGTCCCGGTTCCCGCCCTGCGGGAGGCGGCGCTCGCCCGGCTCGCTTCCGGCGCCCAGAGCACGCTGATCTTCACCACCGAGGACGTGGACGCGACCTTCGCCCGGCTGCGCGACGCCGGTGTCGGCATCGATCAGGAGCCGATCAGCCAGCCGTATGGCGTGCGGGACTGCGGTTTCCGGGATCCGTGGGGCAATCACCTGCGTTTCTCCCAGATCCTGGGCTGAGGCAATCCCGCCGGTCCGGCTGCTGGAGAGCGCGGACGCCACGGTCTCGACGGATGTGATCTGCGCAGATCCGAGCGCTTGCTCGGGGTCTTTCGGCAGTAGTGTCGGAGGATGACCGAACCGCGGATCGAGACCGAACAGGACGCCATCCGGCCGCTGCGCGATGACATCCGGTTTCTCGGAGGAGTGCTCGGCGACACCATTCGCGATCACGAGGGCCCCGAGGTCTTCGACCTGATCGAACAGGTGCGCACCGAGGCCTTCCGGGTCAGGCGCGAGGAGGTCGGTCGCAGCGCGGTGGCGCGAAAACTGGAGGGCGTCGACATCTCGGTGGCATTGCCGCTGATCCGGGCGTTCAGCTATTTCGTGCTGCTGGCGAATCTGGCCGAGGATATCCAGCGCGATCGACGTCGTGCCGCGCACGAGGCGGCGGGGGAGCCGCCGCAGGATTCCTCGCTGGCCGCCACCTACCGCAAACTCGACGCCGCCGCGCTGGACGGCGCCGCTGTCGCCGACCTGCTCGCCGACGCGTTGGTCTCCCCGGTGATCACCGCGCATCCGACCGAGACCAGGCGGCGCACGGTCTTCGACGTGCAGACCAGCATCACCGACCTGATGCGCCGTCGTCAGCGCTACACCGAAACCGAGCGCGAACGCCTCGCGTTCGAATCACAGATCCGCAGGCAGGTGCTCGCCCTGTGGCGCACGGCGCTGATCCGGTTGCAGCGGTTGCGGATCCAGGACGAAATCGCGGTGGGTCTGCGCTATTACGAACTCACGTTGTTCGACGTGATTCCGGCGATCAACGCGGAAGTGCGGGCGGCCCTGCGGTCGCGGTGGCCGGGTGTCGAATTGCTGCCGCGGCCGATGCTGCGGCCGGGATCGTGGATCGGCGGCGATCGCGACGGGAATCCCTATGTCCAGGCGGAGGTGGTGCGCCAGGCGGCGGGGCAGGCCGCGGGGGTGGCTTTCGGCCGCTACCTTCGGGAACTGGAGGAATTGGAGAAGTCGCTCTCGCAATCGGCGCGTCTGGTGCCGGTGAGCACGCGTGTCGCGGAACTGGCCGCCTCGGGCTATCCGGATCCGGCGCCCCACGCCGACGAACCGTATCGCCGTGCGCTGCATGCCATTCGGATCAGGCTCTCCGCGACGGCGGCGCGAGCGCTCGGCGCCGTCGGGGCCGGGGTGTCGGTGGACGCGCTGCCGGGTGCGGTCACCGGTCGGGACACGGAGACGGCACCCGTGTATGCGACGCCGCAGTCGATACTCGACGATCTCGACGCGATCGACGCGTCCATGCGTGCGGGCGGCGACGATCTGCTGGCCGACGATCGGCTGGCCGCGCTGCGCCATGCGGTGGAAACCTTCGGATTCCACCTGCAGGGTCTGGATATGCGGCAGAACTCGGAGGTGCACGAACAGGTCGTCGCCGAGTTGCTGGCCTGGGCGGGGGTGCACCCGGATTACGCGAGCCTGACCGAACACGAACGGGTGGAACTGCTTTCGGCAGAATTGCGCACGAGGCGACCGCTGCTCGGCCCGCACGCCAGGCTGAGCGAACTCGCCACCAAGGAACTCGGAATCATCCGCGCCGCACGCGATGTCGTCGCCACGCTCGGACCCGAGGCGGTGCCGAACTACATCATCAGCATGTGCACCTCCGTCAGTGACATCTTGGAGGCGGGGCTCCTGCTCAAGGAGGGCGGCCTGCTCGACCCGGGGGAACCCGACGGTCCGCCGAACTGCACGGTGGGTATCGTGCCGCTGTTCGAAACCATCGAGGATCTGGGCGCGGGCGCGGCAACCCTGGCCGCGGCGCTCGAAGTGCCGGTGTACCGGGAACTGGTGACCGCCGCGGATATGCGCCAGGAGGTCATGCTCGGCTACTCCGATTCCAATAAGGACGGCGGATATCTTGCCGCGAACTGGGCGCTCTACCGGGCCGAACTGGATCTGGTCGAGGTGGTGCGCAAAACCGGGATCCGGTTGCGGCTGTTCCACGGTCGCGGCGGCACCGTCGGTCGCGGCGGCGGTCGCAGTTACGACGCGATCCTCGCCCAGCCCGCGGGTGCGGTGCGCGGTTCGCTGCGACTCACCGAACAGGGCGAGGTCATCGCGGCAAAATACGCGGAACCCGGTGCGGCGCACCGCAATCTGGAGTCGTTGATCGCGGGCACGCTGGAGTCGACACTGCTCGATGTCGAAGGTCTCGGCTCCGAGGCCGAGCCCTCCTACGAACTGATGGACGAATTGGCCGCTCGCGCCCGCGCGGCCTACGCCCGACTGGTTCACCAGACCCCCGGTTTCGTGGAGTATTTCCGGCAGTCGACCCCGGTCGCCGAGGTCGGCGACCTCAATATCGGGAGCAGGCCCGCCTCGCGCAAACCCACGAGTTCGGTATCGGATCTGCGTGCCATCCCGTGGGTGATGTCCTGGAGCCAGGCCAGGGTCATGCTGCCCGGCTGGTACGGAACGGGGACGGCGCTGGAGGAGTGGATCGGCGGCGACGACGAGCGGCTGGCCACGCTGTCGGATCTGTACCGGCGCTGGCCGTTCTTCCGGACCGTGCTGTCCAATCTGGCCCAGGTGATGGCCAAGAGCGATCTCGACATCGCCGCTCGTTACGCCGAACTGGTCGTGGACGAGACCTTGCGCGACAACATTTTCGGCATGATCCGCGACGAGCACGCCCGCACCATCCGCATGCACGCGGCCATCACCGGTAACGATCATCTGCTCGCGGACAACCCGTCGCTGGCCGAGTCGATCCACAACCGTTTCCCCTACCTGGAGCCGCTGAACCAAATGCAGGTGGAACTGCTGCGGCGGCTGCGTGCGGGCGATGATTCCGAACTGGTCAAGCGCGGCATCCTGCTGACCATGAACGGCCTGGCCACCGCGCTACGCAATTCGGGGTAGGGAAGTACGCCGCTCGATGGGAGACGGAGGGAAGGCGCGGTGACGATCGACGCGAAAGCCGTTGTGGCGCTGGCGGATCGACTACTCGGACCCGAACACAAGAGTGTGCCGCCGACGGCATGGGGTCGTACGGTGCGGGATTTCCTGGAAACCGCACCGTACCTCGATGATTTCGAAACACCCCTGCTGACCATCGATCGCGCCGCACTCGACACCAATATCGCGGTGATGCGCGATTGGGCGGACGCGACCGGGGTGCGGTTGGCTCCGCACGGCAAGACCACGATGGCTCCCGCCCTGTGGGCCGAGCAGTTGGCGGCCGGATGCTGGGGCATCACCCTCGCCACCGGGTGGCAGGCGCAGATCGCCCGATTGTTCGGGGTCGCTCGGATCGTGCTGGCGAACGCGCTCGTCGATCCCGTCGGATTGCGCTGGGTGGCGGCGGAATCGGAGCGAGATCCGGCATTCGAGTTCGTCAGCTGGGTGGATGGTGTCGAGACTGTCGAAGTGATGGATCGGCACCTGCGCTCGGCCCCGGGTTCCGCGCGCATACCGGTGCTGGTCGAACTGGGCGGTCCGCGGGGCAGGACGGGGGTGCGTCGAGTCGAGGACGCGCACGCTGTCGCCGAGGCGGTGACGCGGTCGCACCGACTGGTGCTGGCCGGGGTCGGCGGATACGAAGCGGCGCTGGCAGAGGATCGGACGCCGGAATCGATCGCGGCCGTGCGCCACTATCTGGGCGAACTCGCTCGTCTGCACCGGGAATTGGCCGATCGCGGTCGCTATCCCGGTCCCGCGATCGTCACCGCCGGTGGCAGCGCCTATCAGGACCTGGTCGTCGAACATCTGGCCGAGCTCACGGATGAGCAGGGCGCACGGGGTATTCCGACCACCGTGGTACTGCGCTGCGGCGCGTACCTCATCCACGATGACGGTTTCTACGCGAAGATCTCACCTTGGACGGCCGCCCGATCGGATCGCCCGTTGCGCTCGGCGATGCACGGCTGGGCGCGGACCGTGTCACGCCCGGAACCGGAGTTGGCGCTACTGGACGCGGGCAAACGCGACCTCCCCTATGACAAGGGGCTTCCGGTTCCGCAATACGCGGTGGCGCAGGGTGTTTCGGTACCGTTCGATTCGTCCGCCGCCGTCACCGCGCTCAACGATCAGCATGCCTTCCTGCGCCTGCCCGGTGCGTCAGCGGACGACCTACCAGTAGGAACCGTCGTGCGGCTCGGCCTGTCCCATCCGTGCACGGCCTTCGACAAATGGCGGTTGATACCGGTCATCGACGACGCCTCGTCGGCGCGTCCCCGCGTGGTCGACCTCGTGCACACCTTCTTCTGACGCCGCGGCGGCCGTGCGCGTGCGAGGTGACGTTCGCCGCCTCACGCCAGAAGCGCGCGGACCGTCCTGCTCAACGCCGGGGATGGATCGAAAGCCCTTGCCGGACTGATCAATTGATGCAGGATAACGCCGTCTAAATAGTCGACCAGGATTTTCGGGACCGAAGGGTGCGCCCCGAATGCGTCCAGCATGGTCGCGGCCCATGCGGTCAGCCGATCATGGCCGCGCCGCACCGATTCCAGCAGGACGGGCGACGTCTGGGCCTCCACGAACAGCGCGTAGCGCGCGAGGGTGCGAGTGCGGTCGGCGCCGGCGGCGTGAACGGCGAACAGCGCGAGCCCGTCGACGAGCTGTTCGACCGTGGTTGGCGCGGGCAGTCGGCTCAGGACCGCCCAATCCGTGTGGTCGCGTTCCTCGAGGCGTTCGGCCACACCGATCAGCAGTGCCTGCCTGGTGCGGAAATAGTTCGACGCCGAGCCCGACGGCATGGCCGCGGATTCGTCGACCGCGCGGTGAGTGAGGGCGCGGAGTCCGCGGGTTCCGAGCAGTTCGATCGCCCCGTCGAGAACGAGTTCACGTTTCGTAGGCACGGCTGCACACTATGTCAAGGGTGGTGAGACTACAAATGTTGTATGTGAACTACATATGTAGTAGATTTCCTCTCGGTCGGACGGATCGCGGGCGACCCAGTCGGTGGAAGAGGAGAGCGAGATGTCCAAGGCGGTCATAGTCGGCGGCGGCATCGGCGGTCTCGCCACGGCTATCGCCCTGAGTCGGCGGGGTTGGGATATCGAGGTGCTCGAGCGGGCCGCCCGAATCGAAGCGCTCGGTGCCGGATTGTCACTGTGGCCCAATGCGCTTCGCGCGCTCGACGCGCTCGGCGTCGGCGGTGAGGTGCGATCGCGGGCCAGGGAGGAAGGTTCCGCCGGGATCAGGGACGATCGGGGGCGTCTGCTGTCGCGCACCGATGTGGCGGCGATTCGCGATCGCTACGGCCTGCCGATCATGCTGCATCGCGCCGACCTGCTGGAGATCCTGCGTGCGGCCGTCCCGGAAACCGCGGTGCGAACCGGTATTTCGGTGACAGGTGTCGCCGCGGACGGTGTGGTGACGCATGCGACGGGCGAGGTCACCGGCGATCTGATCGTCGGCGCTGACGGTATCCACAGCGTGGTGCGTCGCGCGGTATGCGGCGATATCGCGCCGAAGTACGCCGGCTATACCGCCTGGAGGGTGGTGCTCGCCCCGACCGAGCCGATGGGCGATCTCGGCGAAACCTGGGGCCGGGGTGAACGTTTCGGCTTCGCCGCGCTGCCCGACGGGCGTGTCTACTGCTTCGCCACGGCGAATCTGCCCGCGGGCACCGAAACAGATGGACTCGCCGAACTGCGTCGCCGCTTCGGCGACTGGCACGACCCGATTCCGGCGCTGCTCGCCGCCGCCGATCCGGCCGCGGTCCTACAGCACGATATCTACGAACTGCCGCCGTTGCCCACCTATGTGAGCGGACGGATCGCGCTGCTCGGCGACGCGGCACACGCCATGACCCCGAATCTCGGCCAGGGCGCTTGCCAGGCGCTGGAAGACGCGGTGATCCTGGCGCGCGTCGCCGACGAGGATGTCGACCTCACCCGCTACGACCGCGAACGTCGCCCACGCACCCGGATGATCGCGGCGCGCTCGGGCCGCATCGGCGTCGTCGCCCAGTGGTCATGGCGACCGGCGGTGGCGGTCCGCAACACCGTGCTCCGACTGGTTCCGGCGTCGGCGCAGGTAGGGGCGCTCGGTACGGTACTCGACTGGACCTGTTGAACACGTCGCTGATCCCGGCGAGGTGGATCGCTACGGCGACGTCAGGCCATCTGTGGGCGCGACGGCGCCGTAGCGCTTCGCCATCGCCGCGGCGATCGCCGATATCTGCGCGCGCAATTCGGGTGGTCCGAGGATTTCCACGTGCTCGCCGATCATCAAAATACCGTGCAGGAGAACCGGATACGATTCGGAGGCGACGGTGATCTCGACCCAGCCCCGCGCATCGGGTTCCGACATCGACGCGTAGGCCTCCGCGACGGCGACGGGTTCGAAACTCAATCGGAGCATGCGCATGTGCTCGGCATCGATGCGGCATCGCGCGCGGACACGCAACATCGAGCGGGCGAAATCCTCCTGAGCCTCGGACCAGTGTGCGGACAGATCGAAATCATCAGGGCGGGTGAAGAATTCGTCGGTGGCACGGGCGGTCTCGATACGGCTGACCCGATACGAACGAATATCGGAACGCTGTCGCGCCACCAAGTACCAGGTGCCCGCCTTCAGTACCAGGCCGAGTGGGTCTATCAGGCGCTCGACGACGCGATCACTGCGGCGGTAGCGCACCTGGAGTCGGCGGTCGTGCCACAGCGCGTCGGTGACGGTGGCGAGGGTCGGGGTTTCGTCGGGCCGATGGAACCAGCCTGGCGCGTCCACGTGCACTCGTTCGGCGATGCGGGTGGCGCGCCCACGCAATTCCGGCGGCAGGGCCGCCAGCACCTTCAATTGTGCCGTCGCCAGGACGGTGCCAAGGCCCAAGTCGGCGGCGGCATCGGGGAGCCCGGCGAGCAGCACCGCATCGGCCTCGTCGGAAGTCAGGCCGGTCAGGCGGGTGCGATAGCCGTCCACCAGTCGCACCCCACCATTGCGGCCCGGCTCGCTGTACACGGGCACGCCCGCCGCGGACAGCGCCTCGACATCGCGGTACACGGTGCGCACCGACACCTCCAGTTCGGCGGCGAGTTCAGGGGCCGTGACCCGGCCCCTGGTCTGGAGGATCAGGAGCAATTGCACCAGCCGACTCGCGCGCACCGTTCGACAATATCCGCCCGAACCTGACAGAAGATGACAGGTTTTCGTCGTACCGTCGTCCCTATGACCACTTGGAGCGAGTTCACCGCGCAAGCACCGAAGATCGCGACCATCTTCGAACGTCGGCATCGGGCCACGGGCAACCTCTGCATGCTCGCCACTCTGCGCGCCGACGGCTCCCCGCGAATCAGCCCCGTCGAACCGCGCATATTCGAGGGCATGCTCGTCATCGCGGGTATGCCGAACACCACCAAATTCAAGGATCTGGCCCGCGACCCGCGTTTCTGCCTGCACACCGCGACGGTCGACACCATGGTCGGCGACGGTGACGCGAAACTGTTCGGCACCGTCACCGACCTGCCGGACAGGGAGGTCCACCGGCGCTTCGCCCAAGATCTTTTCGAGGAGAGCGGTTTCGACATTCGCGGAGAGGAATTCGATCACTTCTATGTGGCCGAGTTGACCGGGGCCTCCACCGTCGAAGTCGGAGACGACACACTGCACATCACCATTTGGAAGCCGGGCGAGGGAGAGCGCGTCGTCGAACGCTGAACACCGCGGATCGGCCTCGCGCACCACCGTGGTGGCACCGGGTGGATGCAGTCCGGCGGCGAAAACCCACGCACCCGCCCGCGCGGATCTCTTCGTTGACCGCCGCCAGATCCCCGCATGATCTCCTAGGTCTTCTCCGGCGGCATTCTCCGGCGGCATTGTTCGGCGGCATTGTTCGGCGGCCTACATCATCCGGTTGATCGGCACCGTGGCCGACATTCATCGCGCGTGGTACTGCACGTCGCGGTAGGTCGGGATCCCGCCTGCCACCGGCGCGCCGTCGCGCACCGCGCAGGCGATATCCACGGTCGCCGCCAGCGCCGCCCGGTACAGCAGCGATCCGGTGCTCACCCGCCGCACACCGAGGGCGGCCAGTTCGGCGACCGACGGCCCGGTCGTCAGATAGAGGATGTTGAGGGGCAGCGGCACCGCCGTGACCACCGCACCGATTTCCGCGGGATCGCTCAGCCCTGGCACGAAGATGCCGTCCGCGCCCGCTCGAGCGTAGGCGTCGGCGCGTGACAGAGTGGATTCCTGTTCGAGTTGGAGCCAGTAGGTATCGATCCGCGCATTGACGAATATCTCCGGTGCGACAGCCTTGATCGCCGCGATCACCTCGGCCTGCTGTCCCGGCACGGCCAGGGAGGTCTCGGTGCGGCCGTCCTCCAGATTCACCCCGGCGATGCCGATTTCGGCCAGCCGAGCGACGTAATCGGCCACTGCTCCCGGATCGTCACTGAATCCGCCCTCGATATCCACGGTCACCGGTACCGACAGGCGCGCGAGCCGGGTGGCGATGGTCAGGGTTTCGTCGCGGGTGACGCCGGCGCCGTCGGTGAGTCCGGCTCCCGCGGCCACGCCGAGGCTCGTGGTTCCGACGGCGGGGAATCCCTCGGCCACCAGCATGGCCGCCGAACCGAAGTCCCAGGCGTTGGGCAGGACGAGGGGGGTGTCGCGATGGTGCAGCTCGTGGAAGACCTTGGTCTTGGTCATACCCCGACGGTATCCCCGATGCGGTTCGGTAGGTTGCCGAATTCGCCCCCCGTTAATGAATGGGATTGCATAGTCGTGCATAATCATTTCATGGTTGATACGTCGGGCGAACCTGTCACGCGGGTCGCCGTTGCCGGTGCGAGCGGATACGCGGGCGGCGAAGTGCTGCGCCTGCTGCTCGGTCATCCCCGATTCCGCGACGGTCGTCTCGAGATCGGGGCGGTGACCGCGGGGTCGAACGCGGGCAGCAGACTGGGTAAACACCAGCCGCATCTACTGCCGCTGGCCGACCGCGTGCTCGCGCCGAGTACCGCCGAGGAACTGGCCGGACACGACATCGTCTTCCTCGGCCTTCCGCACGGCCAGTCGGCGGCGCTGGCCAGGGCCCTGCCCGAATCGACCGTCATCATCGATTGCGGCGCCGATTTCCGGTTGCGTGACGCGGCGGCGTGGACCAAGTACTACGGCGGCGAGCACGCGGGCAGTTGGCCGTACGGCCTGCCCGAACTGCCCGGCGGTCGCGAAACCCTGCGCGGTGCGCGGCGGATCGCGGTGCCCGGCTGCTATCCCACGGTGGCCAGCCTTGCGCTCGCGCCCGCGATCGCGGCGGGAATCGTCGAACCGGCGGTGCATGTGGTCGCGGTCAGCGGCACCTCCGGCGCTGGTCGCAAACTCGACGTCGGCCTGCTCGGTTCGGAAGTGATGGGCTCGGTGCGCGCCTACGGGATCGCGGGCGCGCACCGGCACACCCCCGAGATCGCGCAGAATCTCGGCGCGGTGGGCGCAACCGATGTCGCGGTGTCGTTCACCCCCGTGCTCGCGCCGATGCCGCGCGGCATCCTCGCGACCTGCACCGCGCCGGTGCGGGTCGATGCGGCCCAGGCCCGCGCCGTCTATGAAAAAGCCTATGCCGACGAACCTTTCGTGCACCTGCTGCCGGAAGGGGTGCTGCCCCAGACCGGCTCGGTCCTCGGTTCCAACGCGGTCACCCTCCAGGTGGCCGTCGACACCGACGCGGGCCTGCTCGTCGTGATCGGCGCGATCGACAACCTGACCAAGGGCACGGCGGGAGCCGCGGTCCAATCCATGAACCTGGCCGTCGGATTCGACGAGACCGAAGGACTTTCCACCGTAGGAGTGGCACCGTGACGACAGTCGAGAGTGCGAGCGGCAAGCTGATCCGGACCCAGGGCGTCACCGCCCCGCTCGGCTTCCGCGCGGCGGGTATCGCCGCGGGTATCAAAGCCAGCGGGAAACCTGATCTGGCACTGGTATTCAGCGAGGGCCCCGATTACGCGGCGGCCGGTGTCTTCACCCGCAATCAGGTGAAGGCGGCCCCGGTCCTGTGGTCGCAGCAGGTGTTGACCTCGGGCCGGTTGCGTGCGGTCATCCTGAATTCGGGCGGTGCGAACGCGTGTACCGGGCCCGGAGGTTTCCAGGACACCCATCGGACCGCCGAAGCTCTCGCCGCGGCGCTGAGCAACTGGGGAACCGAAACCGGTGCGGGCGAGATCGCGGTCTGCTCAACGGGTTTGATCGGTGACCGGCTCCCCATGGACAAACTGATCCCGGCGGTCACCGAGATCGTGCACGAAATGGGCGGCGGCCTGTCCGGCGGTCTCGACGCGGCGCACGCCATCATGACCACCGACACCGTGCCCAAGGAAGCGGCATTCCACCACCGCGACACATGGAATGTCGGCGGGATGGCCAAGGGCGCGGGCATGCTCGCGCCCTCACTGGCCACCATGCTGGTGGTCCTGACCACCGACGCCCGCGCCACCGCCGAACAGTTGGATCACGCGCTGCGCAATGCCACCCGGCTCACCTTCGACCGGCTCGACGTGGACGGCTCCTGCTCCACCAACGACACCGTGCTGCTACTGGCCAACGCCGCCAGCGGAGTCACGCCGTCGCAAGAGGAACTCGACGCGGCGGTGCTCGCGGTCTGCGACGATCTGGCCGAGCAGTTGATGGCCGACGCCGAAGGCGTCACCAAGCGGGTGCGGGTCACCGTCACCGGCGCGCTCAGCGAGGACGAGGCGCTGATCGCCGCGCGCGCCGTCGCTCGCGACTCCCTGGTCAAAACCGCGCTGTTCGGGTCCGACCCCAACTGGGGCCGGGTGCTCGCCGCAGTGGGCATCGCGCCGATCACCCTCGACCCCGACCGGATCTCGGTGTCGTTCAACGGCAATCCGGTCTGCGTCGACGGCGTCGGCGCACCGGGTGCGCGTCAGGTCGATCTGTCCGGCATGGATATCGAGGTGCGAATCGACCTCAATGTCGGCGAGGGAACCGCGACGATCCGCACCACCGATCTCTCGCACGCTTACGTCGAAGAGAATTCGGCCTACAGCTCATGAACAGCCCACTGCTGCACGAACTCTCGGCGGTGGACAAGGCGCATGTCCTCGCGGACGCGCTGCCATGGCTGCAGAAGTTCCGTGACAAGGTCGTCGTCGTGAAATACGGCGGCAACGCCATGATCGACGATGATCTCAAACGCGCGTTCGCCGCGGATATGGCGTTCCTGCGCACCGTCGGGGTGCATCCGGTGGTGGTGCACGGCGGCGGCCCGCAGATCAGCGCGATGCTGAAGAAACTCGGGCTGCAGGGGGAATTCCGCGGCGGATTCAGGGTAACCACACCCGAAGTGATGGATGTGGTGCGGATGGTGCTGTTCGGTCAGGTCGGTCGCGAACTCGTCGGGTTGATCAACGCGCACGGCCCGTACGCGGTCGGCATCTCCGGTGAGGACGCGCGTCTTTTCACCGCGACTCGCCGCACCGTCGACGTGGACGGCGAGCCGACCGATATCGGTCTCGTCGGCGACGTCACCCGGGTGAATCCCGATGCGGTGCTCGATCTGATCGGCGCGGGACGAATCCCCGTCGTCTCCACGATCGCCCCCGATATCGACGGAGTCGTGCACAACATCAATGCCGACACCGCCGCCGCCGCGCTCGCCGAGGGTATCGGCGCCGAGAAATTGGTGATCCTCACCGACGTCGAGGGCCTCTACACCGACTGGCCGGACCGCTCCTCGTTGACCAGCAGCATCGACGCCGTCGATCTCGCGGCCTTACTGCCGCACCTGGACGCGGGCATGGTGCCGAAGATGGAAGCCTGCCTGCGCGCCGTCGAGGGGGGTGTGCCGACGGCGCACGTCATCGACGGGCGCGTGCCGCATTCGGTGCTGCTCGAACTGTTCACCGGCGAGGGGATCGGCACGATGGTGACACCCGCCGCGAGTAGGGCCATGCCATGAAAGCCATGCCATGAAAGCCCAGTCATGAACGAACCTGTCAGCGATACGGGCCGCAGTGCTGTGAGCCGCGAGGTCCTGGGTCCGAGCGAATACGGAGTCGACGAATGAGTACAGCAGACCTACAGCAGCGGTGGTCCGCCGCGCTGATGAAGAATTACGGCACCCCGAAGATCGCGCTGGTGCGCGGCGCGGGGGCTGTGGTCTACGACGCCGACGGCAACCGTTATGTCGATTTCCTCGGCGGTATCGCGGTCAACAGCCTCGGCCACGGGCATCCCGCGATCCTCGAGGCGGTGACCAACCAGTTGGGCACCCTCGGGCACACCTCCAACCTCTACGCGAACGAACCGGTCATCGAATTGGCCGAGCGGCTGCTCGCGCATTTCGGCGACGGCGAATTCGGCGACGGGCACGGCCGGGCGTTCTTCTGCAATTCCGGCACCGAGGCCAACGAAGCCGCGTTCAAGATGGCGCGGCTGACCGGGCGGCGCAAGATCGTCGCCTGCGAGGAGGCGTTCCACGGCCGGACCATGGGCGCGCTCGCCCTGACCGGGCAGCCGTCCAAGCGTGAGCCGTTCGAGCCGATGCCGCCCGGTGTCGTGCACATTCCCTACGGCGATGCCGCCGCGCTGGAGGCCGTCGTCGACGAGGACACCGCCGCGGTCTTCCTCGAGCCGATACTGGGGGAGAGCGGCGTGGTGGTGCCACCGATGGACTATCTGGTCAAGGCCAGGGAGATCACCGCGCGGCACGGCGCGCTGCTGGTACTCGACGAGGTGCAGACCGGGATCGGTCGCACCGGGAAGTTCTACGCGCATCAGTCCTGCGGCATCGTGCCGGATGTGATCACCCTCGCCAAGGGGCTCGGCGGCGGCCTGCCGATCGGCGCGGTGCTCGCCACGGGGCCCGCCGCCGACCTGCTCACCCCCGGCCTGCACGGCACCACCTTCGGTGGTAACGCGGTCTGCGCGGCTGCCGCCCTCGCGGTGCTGCGGACCATCGATGAGCAGGATCTGCTCGCCCATGTCGAATCGCTGGGCAAGCGGCTCAGCGACGGGATCGAACTGCTCGAACATCCGCTCGTCGACCACGTGCGCGGCGCGGGATTGCTGCTGGGAATCGTGCTCACCCAAGATATTTCCGCCCAGGTCGAGAATCGGGCAAGGGAGGCGGGCTATCTGGTGAACGCGCCGAAGCCGAATGTCATCAGGCTGGCCCCGCCCCTTGTGCTCACCGAAACCCAGTCCGATAATTTCGTCGCCGACCTTCCGGGAATCCTGGACGGCGCGGCCGACGACGCGAAGGGAACCACGGCATGAGCGAGGCAACCGCGCGGTTACGGCATTTCCTGCGCGACGACGATGTGTCCCCGGCCGAGCAGGCCGAAATCCTCGCGTTGGCAGCCGAACTCAAGAAGTCGCCGTTCTCGCGCCGCCCCCTGGAAGGTCCGCGCGGTGTCGGGGTGATCTTCGAGAAGAATTCCACCCGCACCCGTTTCTCCTTCGAAATGGGCATCTCCCAGCTCGGCGGGCACGCGGTCGTCGTCGACGGTCGCGACACCCAACTGGGCAGGGAGGAAACCCTCGGCGATACCGGCAGGGTGCTGTCGCGCTATGTCGACGCCATCGTCTGGCGCACCTTCGAGCAGGTCCGCCTCGACGAAATGGCCGAGGCGGCAACGGTTCCGATGGTGAACGCGCTGTCCAACGAGTTCCATCCGTGCCAGGTGCTCGCGGATCTGCTGACCTTGAAGGAGCGCATAGGCGAACTCGCCGGGCGCAATCTCAGCTACTTCGGTGACGGCGCCAACAATATGGCGCATTCGCTACTCCTCGGCGGCGTCACCGCGGGCATGAATGTGACCATCGCCGCGCCTGCGGGTTTCGAACCGCTGCCGTGGATTCTGGAGGCGGCGCGCAAGCGGGCCGCCGAGACCGGCGCGACCATCACCATGACCGGCGATCCGGTGGCCGCGGCTTTCGGGGCGGACGCGCTCGTCACCGACACCTGGACCTCGATGGGCCAGGAGAACGACGGTCTGGACCGGGTCGGCCCCTTCCGTCCCTTCCAGCTGAATTCCGAGCTGCTCGCCAAGGCGCAGCCCGATGTCGTTGTGCTGCACTGCCTTCCGGCTCATCGTGGCGAGGAGATCACCGACGAGGTGCTCGACGGCCCGCGCAGCGCGGTATGGGACGAGGCCGAGAACAGGCTGCACGCACAGAAGGCGCTGCTGGTGTGGTTGCTGGCCGCACATCGCGGAGACGCGTTGTGAACGAACGAACCGGTGGCGTGGCCGCTTCGGCCGCGCCACCGGCTGATTCAGAGCGGCCCTCGGGCCGCGGCGAGGTGAGAGCATGACCGTGCAACCGGACAACGGCAGAGGCGCTGTCGCCAAGGGCGCGGCGATCGCCCGCACCCGCGCCGGTCGTCAATCACGCATCATCGAACTGCTTTCGGCTCACGCGGTCCGCAGTCAGACCGAACTCGCGGCCCTGCTCGCCGCCGAGGGGATAGAGACCACCCAGGCCACGCTCTCGCGTGACCTCGATGAACTCGGCGCGGTCAAACTGCGTGCCGCCGACGGTGGTGCGGGCGTCTACCTCGTCCCCGAGGACGGCAGTCCCGTCCGCGGGGTCACCGGCGGCACCGACCGGCTGTCGAAACTCCTCGGCGACCTGATGGTGTCCACCGATTCCAGCGGCAATATCGCCGTGCTGCGCACGCCGCCGGGGGCCGCGCACTATCTCGCCAGCGCCCTCGACCGTGCCGCCCTGCCCTTCGTCGTCGGGACCATCGCGGGGGACGACACCATCGCCGTCATCGCCCGCGAACCGCTCACCGGCGCGGAACTGGCGGCGAAGATCGAAGAACTCGCCTGAATCCGCCGAATTGTCCCGGGATCCGGCACTTGGACGCAATGTATTGACGTAATGATCACATCAATGCATCATGGGGTGATGTTATATCCGACTCCGCAGCTGACCGGACAGGACAAGCAGGTCTTGGCCGAGGTCGACGGCATGCGTGAGCGGCTGCGTCATCAAGTACAGAGCGTCCCCGTGAAGTGGACGGGCGGGCTTCGGAAGTTTCTTACAGCCGATGCTGTAGCGGCGTCGAACTCGATCGAGGGATTCAAGGTCTCGACGGTCGACGTCGAGGACCTGATGGCCGGTGAGCAGGATGTCGACGTCTCCGACGAGAACCGCGAGGAAACCCTCGCCTACCAGCGGATGATGACCTATCTGCAAACGTTGCACGATGCCCCGGACTTCCGATTCGGTAAGGGGCAACTGAACGCGCTCCACTGGATATTGCAGGGCCATAGGCATACATCCCGAAAGCCCGCCGGTCAGTGGCGCTGCGGTCCGGTCTACGTAACGGACGCGCGTGACCCCAGCATCGCGGCCTATACCGCCCCGCGCGCCGAGCAGATACCCGCACTGGCAGATGAACTGGTGGACTGGCTGAACGCTCCCGATGACACGCATGCCCTCGTTCGGGCGGCCATGGCACACCTGCATCTGGTGTCGATTCATCCCTGGTGTGATGGCAACGGCCGCATGTCGCGTTCCTTGCAGACATTGCTGATCGCACGCGAAGGTGTGCTGGCGCCAGAATTTTCGTCGATCGAGGCGTGGCTCGGACGTCCTGGCAACACCTGGGAGTACTACCAGGTCCTGGCCCGCCGTGGCGCCCACTACCGGCCGGATCAGGATGTCTCCGAATGGATCAGCTTCAACTTGCTCGCGTATCACCAGCAGGCACAGACGGTGCGCGCGAGGTTCGAGCGGTCAGGGCGGGTGTGGGAGCGATCGTCGGAGTTCGCGACGCAGTCCGGACTCGACGAGCGGGTGGTGTCCGCACTGCATGACGTGGCGATGGCGGGCCGGGTTCGCAGGTCTCGGTACGGAGCGAGTGAAGGGCTGAGCGTGCAGCAGGCTCAACGAGACCTGAAGGTGCTGACGCAGCGGGGCGTGCTGACGCCGGTCGGGCGGACGAGGGCGCGCTATTACGTCGCGGGAGAACGGTTTCCGAATGCTGTGCTGGAGATCGCACGAACGCCGATCAGCTTGGTTGATCCGTATCGGCCGTAGTGGGCGATCTTCGTCGAGATCGGCCATTTGGTGATCGCGAACGTGTATGTGCGGGATGCGTCGGTGACAGGTTGTCGCAGGGGTGGTGAATGAATCTGAGTGCGGGCGTATCGACCATGACGTTCGGCGCGGGTCGCGCAGTTCTTGGACGAGCGTCAACATAAAGCGTGATGCCCCTCGCGCCGGGCAATTGGCCGTCAAAATCGAAGAACTTGCCTGAGGCCATAGGGATGCCCCGGGATCCGGCTCGGGCGAACAGTCCTTACTGGATTCGACGGGTATTCCCGCATCCCGCGACGGCGAATGTCGGCTCAGGCCGACCCCGGTCTGTCAGTAATGTCCGGGCGGGTATTCGGAGAAGAACTGCTGAAGCAGCGGAGTGGCCGCGTCGAGGCCCCATTTGGTGATTCCGAGGACATTGTGCCACCTGGTGGCACGATGCGGCACATCGGCGTATCATGGTCCTCATGAGCGCTCCCGAGATCACCCAGCGGGACCTGCGCAGCAGGTCCCGGGAAATCATGGACGCCGTCCAGAACGGGCAGTCGTTCACGGTCACCCGCGACGGGCATCAGATCGGCCAACTCGTCCCTCTGCGCCGCCGCCGCCGTTTCGTCTCCCGCGCGGAATTCGCGGCGATGTCCAGGACCGCCCCCGAAATCGACCTCGATGCCTTCCGGGCAGACCAGGACGCCACCGCCGAGGCTTACGCGGACGACCCCTATGACCGCTGAACCACATTCTCTCACCCAAGGTTTGGTCGACACCAACATCATGATTCTACGGCGGTGGTTGGATCCGGCCGAACTCCCGGACGAAATGGCGATCACCGCCATCACCCTCGCCGAATTGTCCGCCGGCCCGCACGAAGTCCGGCGCGGTGACGAGCAAAGCGGCTACGACGAACATGCCGAACGCGCCCGCCGCCTCGATGTGCTGCAACGCGCCGAGAACGAATTCGACCCCATCCCGTTCGACGCGGAGGCAGCTCGCATCTATGGTCGCGTCAGCGCGGCGGTGATCAGCGCTGGACGCAAACCACGGCGTCGTATCGCCGACCTGATGATCGCCGCGATCTCCATCGCTGAAGACCTACCGCTGTTCACCACCAACCCCAACGATTTCAAAGGACTCGAAAACCTGCTCACTGTCGTGCCCGTCACCCGACCGGCGGTGCCCCAGGAAAGCTGACCAGCGATTCCCCAGTACGGCACGCAGGAAATCGAGAACCGAGCCGGCCGGGCCAGAAGCCGGTTATCGCCTGCGTCCGAACCTCTTCCGCGCTCCCGCGGACAAGCTGTGAATATGATCGATTCAGCCGCCTCCGCACACTTATCTCCGGACACGGCCCCGACACGCCGGTCGCGATCGTCGGACCGGGCCGAGCGGTCGGGGCGTTGCGCTAACGTCGAGGTCCCGCTTCGAGTCGGTCCCACGGAGGCATTCGACCACGAAGATCACAAGCGGCTGGGTTCGCTGGGCCACCCGATCAATTCGCCGACGTCACTCGCAGTTGCGGCTTGATCCCGGGAGGCTGGTCCGGGGTGAGCACCGTTCCAGGATGGACTACCTGCGTGCCGGTTCGCCGGAAGTCGAGTTCGTTGTCTGTGGGGAAGAGCCACGACGCCGCCCGCAAAGGTATGCCGTCCCGGAGGTACAGGTAGTAGGCCGTCGTCGCCACGTCCTCATCGTATGAACCGTCGGGCAGGTTCTCCCAGCAGGTATCGATGATGTTCGTGAGTTCATTCAGCCGGTGCGGTGTCATCGACGGCGTGATGACGACCACGGTGTCCCATTCGTCCAGGAATCCCGCGGCTCGGGTGATTTCGGCCATCGTGACCGGAGTGTTTCCCGTTGCCGCGTGTTGAGCGGCCGACAGCAGCGTGAAGCTTTTACCGGGTGCTTTCCCGCCCACCGGGACATCGAAGGTGTTGCGGCAGTCTCCGGGAATCGCTTTACCTGTGGCCGGGGGCCGATTCGAGTGGGTCACGGCGAATATCATCACGGTAAGCAACGCCGAGGCGGCAACGAATGCGACAGCGGAAGCAGTAATACTCGAACGACTATTGGTAAGGCGGGATATCACTCGAGCAGTCGCCAACCCGTCGCCACCTGAATATGCACGCCGTGCTCGACGATCTCGGACCAGTCGGCCAGGTCGCCGAGCGGCAGACGGGACGAGTCGCGTCGGGTGACCGTGGTGTACCAGTC
Source organism: Nocardia sp. NPDC005366 (assembly GCF_040606855.1). Taxonomy (NCBI): domain Bacteria; kingdom Bacillati; phylum Actinomycetota; class Actinomycetes; order Mycobacteriales; family Nocardiaceae; genus Nocardia; species Nocardia sp. NPDC005366. The sequence goes on along the minus strand of NZ_JBEXFQ010000033.1, from coordinate 33,796 downwards.
GCCGTCCGGACGGCCGTCGTCGATATTGAGCGCGGCCAGATAGTTCGAGCCGATCGTGAAGCGGACGACGGCTCGATGTTCCAGGATCCGTGTGTCGCCGTGCGTGCCGACCGGTGCCCAGTCGGTGGCGATGTCGAAAGTGCGCACTCGTGACGCCAGATCCGACCAGGTCATCACCTCATCTATCGCGGCGCTCATGGAGGATGTTGTCTCCCAGTGAGTTCCGCGGCGGACCGCGACGTAGGTGTAGCTCCCGCCTTTCGTGAACCGGACGACCGACCCGTCCACGGGTTCGATCGGAATTGGCCTCGGCGGAACCGGTGGCGGCGGAGGAAGTGGCTCGAGGTGGGCTTGCATGGCGGTCAGGTCGTAAGCGAGCGGATCGCGCATTGCCGGGAGCAGACGGGGGACAGTGACCGGCGGACCGTCCAGCACGTCCGGGCTCGCCTCGTTGGCTTTGATCGCGTCGATCCGCACTTTTGCCGCGACCGCCGATCCGGTGATCTCGCCCCAGCACGCGGTGACGAGACCCCGCGACTCCAGATGCCGGATCATCGGCAGAAAACGCTGGCTCATCTGCGGAGTCAACTGCCCGATCCGTTCGTCGTCGATGCGTACTTCGATGTGAGGATTGGCTCGGCTGCCCTGTGTCGAGTTCTCGTGCAGAGTGACGAACAGCAGGCCGATCCCGCCCTCAGGCACGAACTTCGACAGCGCGTCGAAGTGTTCGTGTTCCTTCGTCACCTGGATGATTCTCGATCGCGGGAGCAAGGTGTAGGCGGAGTTCGGGGGATCGTTGACGGGGATCGCCAGGCGCGGGTCTTCGAGACCGATGAACACATTCGCGCGCAGATCGAGGCCGCCGTCCCAGGTCTCGTACTCGCTGACCCACATCTTGCTCGACGTCGTCGGTAGGTATCCCGAAGCAAGGATTCTCCGGAGAACCGCCGACCAGTTCTGTGCATCGTCGTCGTTCAGGTACCCGATCGTCCGGCCTCCGGTCCTGATCGACACCGCATATGCCCCTCGCGGCCCGTTCGGCTCGGGAATCAGTTGGGCCTCGGGAGACGAGTTGCCGTCAGAGTCGGAAAGCTCGCGGGGATACAAACTTCGGATCGCAGGCAGGAACTCGTCATCGATGGTCAACTCATAGCTCTGCCAGCCCCGGTTCTGTCCCCACAGTCGATAAGCCGAGTCGGCGGGCTGTTCGACAGAGCGCTGGGGCGCATCATTGCGTACGACTTCGGAGGGACCGGCGTCGTCGTCCACGGATACCCCGAAGTCTGTAGCCAGGCCCGCTAATCCGGTATCCCAGCCCTGTCCGACAGCACGTACCTTCCATGCGTCGGCCCGGCGGTAGATCTCTCCGAACAGGTATGCGGACTCGGTGGTGGCCTCGTGAGTGACGAACTTCGCCAGAGTGCTGCCTGTGTCATCGAGGATCGTCAACGACAGCTCGCCCAGTGTGCCGAAGGTATCGGAATCGATGCTGCCTACGAGCGCGATGGTGTGTACCTCATCGGGCACTGCTGGCAATTCGATGTCGATCGTTGCCTGGTTGCTGCTCGCATCGCCGACTCGAAACCGCACGGATCCATCCGCGGATCGCGGCTGGTTGTAGAACACGAAATCGGCGTCGGACCTGACCTTTTGATCTGCTCCGAGCAGCAGCGCCGAGGCATCCACTTCGGTGCTGGAGTCGGCCCAGCCGATGACCGCGACGACGCGGCGAACGGGTGCGGGCAAGGTGAGGTTCTGTCCGCGCGACAGTATCGGAGACGTCACAGCGGACGACCTTACTAGCTCGCGAAATGCATTGTCCCTGAAAGCTTGTTGCCGAATGTCAGCTGGAATAGAGGTGGAGCACGATCGTGCGTGTCGTCAAGTCGCCACTGCGGGCCCTATCTCGGTGCGACCACCTGCGGAGTCAGCGCATACCCCTGAGCTTCGGCGCGTACCGCCACTTGGCCGCCCGCGATGATCTCGACGCCATCGTGCACCTCGGCGACTACATCTACGAAAACGACGGTACGGGCGGGGGATAGCCGACCCGTGGGGCAAGCGCAGTGTCAGTAGTGCCCCGGCGGGTATTCGGAGAAGAACTGCTGCAGCAACGGGGTCGCCGCGTCGAGGCCCCATTTGGTGATTCCGAGAATGCCATTGCCGAGCCCGATGACGACGAAACCGATCAGATCGCGATTCTGTTCGGCCAGATCCCGCAGGGGTTCGATGATGTTGGTGAACATCGGTCGCTCCTAATCCGAGTCGGATGGATAGGTCCAGAGTTCCACAGCACCGGGGCGCGTCCAAGGCTTCGTCGGGCACAATCTGTGCAGGTAGCGGGAGTTCGACACCCCGATTATGAATGAGCTTGCATCATCGTGCATAATCATTTGTATGACGGCGCGGGCCGGTCGAGGTGGTCCCGCCGCGCCGGGTTCGGGCTGTGACCGCCGCCCACGGCCCACCGCTCAGGCGCGGGCCTCATACTGCTGAGACACGAAGAGAACCGAGGAGCACACAGACATGTCCGATCGCGTCGTACTCGCCTACTCCGGTGGGCTGGACACCTCCGTCGCCATCAGCTGGATCGGCAAGGAGACCGGCGCCGAGGTCGTGGCCGTCGCCATCGATCTCGGTCAGGGCGGCGAGGACATGAACGTGGTGCGCCAGCGCGCCATCGACTGCGGCGCGGTCGAGGCGATCGTGGTCGACGCCCGCGACGAATTCGCCGAGGAATACTGCCTGCCCACCATCCAGGCCAATGCCATGTACATGGGCCAGTACCCGCTCGTCTCCGCCATCAGTCGCCCGCTGATCGTCAAGCACCTGGTGGAGGCCGCCAAATTCCACGGCGCCACCACCGTCGCGCACGGCTGCACGGGCAAGGGCAACGACCAGGTCCGGTTCGAGGTCGGCATCGGCGCACTCGCGCCCGATCTGAATGTCATCGCACCGGTCCGCGACTACGCCTGGACCAGGGAGAAGGCCATCGCCTTCGCCGAGGAGAACAAACTCCCGATCAACGTCACCAAGAAGTCGCCGTTCTCCATCGACCAGAACGTGTGGGGCCGCGCGGTCGAGACCGGATTCCTTGAGGATCTGTGGAACGCGCCGACCAAGGACGTCTACGACTACACCGCCGACCCGACGGTCAACTTCGAAGCCCCCGACGAGCTGATCGTCACCTTCGACAAGGGTGTGCCGGTCGCCATCGACGGCCGCCAGGTCAGCGTGCTCGAGGCGATCGTCGAGCTGAACCACCGTGCGGGCAGGCAGGGCGTCGGCCGTCTCGACATGGTCGAGGACCGGCTCGTCGGCATCAAGAGCCGTGAGATCTACGAGGCGCCGGGCGCGATCGCGCTGATCACCGCGCACCAGGCCCTCGAGCACGTGACCATCGAGCGTGAGCTGGGCCGCTACAAGCGTCAGGTCGAGCAGCGCTGGGGCGAGCTGGCCTACGACGGCCTGTGGTTCTCCCCGCTCAAGCGCGCCCTCGACGCCTTCGTTCAGGACACCCAGCAGCAGGTTTCCGGCGATATCAGGATGGTGCTGCACGGCGGTACGGCCGTCGTCAACGGCCGCCGCTCCGAGCAGTCGCTCTACGACTTCAACCTGGCCACCTACGACGAGGGCGACACCTTCGACCAGTCGCTGGCCAAGGGTTTCGTGCAGATCCACGGTCTGTCCTCCAAGGTCGCCGCGCGCCGGGATCTGAACCAGAAGTAGCGGCGGAGACGTCGGCGGTCCGATCGGGTCGTCGGCTCCGTTGTGGGCGCACTCGGCCCGATGAACCGACGTCCCCCCGACTTGGAGGAGAGCACACGATGACACCGAGCGAGCACTCGTCGCAGAGCGGCGGCACGAACGAGGGTGCGCTCTGGGGTGGCCGTTTCGCGTCGGGCCCCGCCGCGGCCATGGCCGCGCTCAGCAAGTCGACGCATTTCGACTGGGTGCTCGCGCCCTACGACATCCGCGCGTCCAAAGCGCACGCGCGGGTGCTGCACAAGGCGGGACTGCTGTCCGACAGCGATCTGTCCGGAATGCTCGTCGGACTGGATCAGCTTGCGGCGGATGTGGATTCGGGTGCGTTCGGTCCGCTGGAATCCGACGAGGACGTGCACGGCGCGCTGGAGCGCGGACTCATCGAACGGGTCGGCACCGAACTCGGCGGCAGGTTGCGGGCCGGCCGTTCCCGCAACGACCAGGTCGCCACGCTGTTCCGGATGTGGTTGCGCGACGCGGCCCGCCGCGTCGCCTTCGGCCTGCTCGAGGTCGTCGACGCCCTCGTCGCACAGGCCGCCGCGCATCCCGACGCGGTGATGCCGGGCAAAACGCATCTGCAAGCGGCGCAACCGGTTCTGCTCGCCCACCATCTGCTCGCGCACGCGCACCCGTTGCTGCGCGATATCGACCGGCTGCGCGATTTCGACAAGCGCGCCGCCGTCTCGCCCTACGGTTCGGGTGCGCTCGCCGGTTCCTCGCTCGGCCTCGATCCGGAGCAGATCGCGGCGGAACTGAATTTCTCCGCCGCCGCGGCCAATTCGATCGACGCCACCTCGTCGCGGGATTTCGCCGCCGAGGCCGCCTTCGTCCTGGCCATGATCGGCGTCGACCTGAGCCGGATGGCCGAAGAGGTCGTCATCTGGAGCACACCGGAATTCGGCTACATCACCCTCGCCGACGCCTGGTCCACCGGCTCGTCGATCATGCCGCAGAAGAAGAATCCGGACGTCTCCGAACTCACCCGCGGCAAGGCGGGCCGGCTCATCGGCAATCTCACCGGCCTGCTCGCCACCCTCAAGGCGCAGCCGCTGGCCTACAACCGTGACCTGCAGGAAGACAAGGAACCGCTGTTCGACTCGGTCGCCCAGCTGGAACTGTTGCTGCCCGCCATCGCGGGTCTGGTCGCCACCCTCAGCTTCCACACCGACCGAATGGCCGAATTGGCCCCCGCCGGATTCACCCTCGCCACCGATATCGCCGAATGGCTTGTGCGCCAGGGGGTTCCGTTCCGTGTCGCGCACGAGGCGGCGGGCGCGTGCGTCCGCGCCGCCGAAGCCCGCGGCGTCGGACTCGACGAACTCACCGACGAGGAATTCAGCGCCGTCGACCCGGCACTCACCCCGCAGGTCCGCGAGGTGCTGACGGTGCAGGGGTCCATCGCCTCGCGCAACGCTCGCGGCGGCACGGCGGGCGTGCAGGTCGCGGCCCAGCTCGACGAGGTGCGCGCGGAGGCGTCGGCACTGCGCGACTGGCTGCGCTGACCGACTCGCACACCACATCGGACTCGGCTGTCGGCCGGATCACGCCGGTCCGGTCGACAGCGCATCCGTGCTGTCGCCGGACAGCGAATGCCCGAATTGCGACAGGACGCCATGACCGGTCCGGCTGGCAGTGACTGTGAGCACGAGGAACACTGCCAATAGTGCCACCGGCGTGATGAACAGCGCTCCCATCGCCAATCGCGTCGACAAGTCCACGGTCGTCCCCCTGAATCTCCGTTACGCGGCCCACCCCGGTCCCCCCCATCCCCGATCGTATCCTCGCTATTGTGCCGCAATGACCTTTCTGTTCCTGCTGTTGGCGATCGTCTCCGAGATCTCCGCGACCATCTCGTTGAAACTGTCCGAGGGGTTCAGCAAGGTGATCCCCTCGATCATCGTGGTGATCGGCTACTGCGCCGCGTTCTTCTTCCTCTCCCAGGCATTGAAACGCGGTATGGCGATCGGCGTGGCCTACGGAATTTGGTCCGCGATCGGCGTGGCCGCCGTCGCCGCGATCGGCGTGCTTTTCCTCGACGAGAAACTCACCCTGGTGCAGGTCGGCGGCATCGCGTTGGTGATCCTTGGCGTGCTCGCGCTGGAACTCGGTGGGGCGCACTGAGATACCCGACGCGGGCACGCTCGTCGAATGTCCCGGCCGCCCCCGGCGACGGGGGTCAGGCGTTCTTGGCGAGATTGTGGGCGACCGCGCCCAGCCTGGCCAGCCTGGCATCGCCGAGCGGTGTCAGCCTGCCACCGAGCCGATTGGTGACGAATCCGAGCGACATACCGGTGCTCGGATCGGCGAAGGCGCCCGATCCGCCGAGCCCGAAATGGCCGAACGCCGAAATCGGTTCCGCCTTGGACGGTTTCATCGGCACACCGTGATACCCGAGGCCCCAGGGAATGCGGAACGCCAGCACATAGTCGGGCGTGAACACCTGGCGCGTGCTGATCGCCGCGATGGTCTCCGGGCGCAGCAGTTGGTATCCGTCGAGATCGCCGCCATTGGCGAGCGCGCCGTACAGCCGGGCCAGCGCGCGGGCGGAGAATACGCCGTTGACACCGGGCATGACCGAGTCGTGCAGGCGCGGATCGGAGACCAGATCGGCGAACCCCGCCGGGGTGGTCTCAGCGGCAGCCGAGGTGAAGCGGCTGCGGCCGAGCAGCTTGGCACTGGCATCCCAGCTCATCCCGGCGATCGTCAGACGCGGGAAATTGGGGGCGATGCGGTCGCGTTCGGACTCGGGCACCCGGAACCACAGTTCCTCGGCCCCGAGGGGGTCAGCGATCTCGGTGCGCAGCAATTCGGTGAAATCGCCGCCGCTCACCCGGCGCACCAGTTCGGCGACGAGATGTCCGAAGCTGATGCCGTGATATCCGCTGGTCACGGTGTGTCGCGGATCGGGGGTGGCGGCGGCGAGGGCCTCGGTGACCGCCGCGTCGTCGAGGAAGTTCTGCGCGGGCCCGGGGAGCAGTCCGCGCAGGCGGTGCAGCCCGGCCCGATGGGTGAGCAGTTCGCGTACGGTGATCCGCTCTTTGCCCGCCGCCGCGAATTCGGGCCAGTAATCGGCCACCGGGGCGTCGTAGTCGAGCAGGCCGCGTTCGGCGAAGCGGTGCAGCAGCGTGGACGCGACGCCCTTGCCGGTCGAGTAGGCCATCGCGACCGTATCGTGCTGCCACGGCCGGTCGGGGGCGGCGAATCCGGCCCAGACGTCGACAACGGGCTCGCCGTGCTGGTAGACCGCGAGGGCGCCGCCGCCGTCTCCCGGGCGGCGGAACAGCCGGTCGAATTCCGCGACGAGGGTCGCGTAACGGCGGTCCACGAACTGGGTGCTCGGAATCGTGGTCATCGGTAGTCCTCTCTTCCGTCAACTCGTACAGCGTATGACGTCCGACCGAATCGTCATCTCACCGCCCGCTCCGAGTGATTGTGCATTTTCCTGAGCGTCACATCGGGAACCGAGATCGCAACACAGCTGTCCTACGGTGGGTCCATGCCTCCACGGAGACGTTCGGCGCTGCTCGCGAGGTTGGTTGTCGACGAACCGGGCAGGCCACAGATCATTCTCGGCGAACTGCGCCGAGTCATCCTCGACGGCGCGGTGCCGCCCTGCACCGCGATCCCGCTACGCGAGGTGGCCGAATTATTCGGGGTCAGCCACATTCCGGTGCGCGAGGCACTGAAGACGCTGATGGGGGAGGGGCTGGTCACCCACGAACCGCACGGCGGATACACCGTCGCCCAGTTGACGGCCGCGGAACTGCGCGAAATGTATATCGTGCGTGAGACTTTGGAGACAGCGTCACTGGCCGCCGCAGTCGCGAACGCCACCGATGCCGACCGCGAGACGCTGCGGGAGATCAACGCGCTGCTGGAACAGGCGATCCGCGACGACGATCCGGCCGCCTACCATCGGCAGTCCCGCTATTTCCACGTGGCGCTGACCCGGCCATCGCGCATGTTCCGCCTGCTGCACATGCTGGAATCGGCGTGGAATGTGACCGAACCGGTTCAATCGATGGTGCATATCGGGCGTGCCGACCGGGTGCGACTGCATACCGACCACGCGCTCATGCTCGACGCCTTCCTCGCCCGCGATATCGACCGACTGCTGCTCATCGCCGAAGGTCACCATCGCAGACTCGAAAAGGTGATCGCGACCCTGCCCACCGACACCGGGCTACTTGCCCCCGCGGCAGACATATCTGTCGTGCAGTAGTCGGGCAATAACAGCGCAATTGCCGGGCAATGCGAGATTCCTACCGTCGAACCCATCACAGTTTCACCGTCGGATGGGAATCGCCATGGCCGAAACGCTCGCTCCCGTCGCGTCGGCAGATTCGGGACCGGCGACGCCGCCCGTGCCGGCGACGCCGGACTACGATCCGCGGCTGACCAATGACGATCTGGCCCCGCTTCGCGAACAGAAGTGGGGCTCGTACAACATCTTCGCGTTCTGGATGTCGGACGTGCACAGCGTCGGCGCCAATAGCCCCGCGATCATCCGCGGCCTGATCGCGGTGGCGTGGTACGGCATCCAGACCTTCCTGGCGTCGACGGGTACGTCATCGCCTGCTTCGGGGATCCCGGCTTGGACGCCGCCCGCGAACTGGCGGCGGGACCGGTGATCGGCATTGCGGAGGCCGCCATGCGGACGGCCTCGCATCTCGGCCGTGGTTTCAGCATCGTGACCACGCTGGATCGCACGGTCGGGCGCGCGGTGGATCTGGCCGAGCGCTATGGGATGCGACGCTACTGCCGCGGTATCCACGCCTGCGAAATCCCGGTGCTCGCGTTGGATTCCGACCCGAATGCCCGCAAGGTCGTCACCGAGACATGCCGGGAGGCGGTCGAATCGGACGGCTCCGACGCGATCGTGCTCGGCTGCGCGGGAATGGCCGACCTGTGCGCGCATATTCGCGCCGAGATCGGCGTTCCCGTTGTCGACGGGGTCGCCGCCGCCACCGTGCAGTCGCTGATCACCCTCGGTCTCAGGAAATCCGGGACCGGGGAGTTCGCCGCGCCCCCGTCGAAAACGTATCGCGGCGTCCTCCACCCGTTCGGCCGGTGCTGAACGTCAGGCAGCGACGGCCCAGGTCAATTCCTCCAACGCGGCATCCGGATCGGCGACGTCGACAACGATGCGGGTGAATTCGGTGCCTGCCAGGTCGATGCGAATGGCGCGCCCGCCGAAGCGGGTGTCCCAGAATTCTTTCCGGTGTCTGCCCCGATAGGTGCCCGCGGCGATCACACCGGGGAAGAACGCGCCGGGGGCGCGCACCCACGGCGGGCGCAAGTCCACCTCGGCGATGGCGATTTCGGTGATGTCGGAGACGTCGACGGTCACCTGTTCGCGCAGCGAAAGGATTCGATCCATACCGAGCACATTCACCGTCACCTTGTCATCCGTGACTTCGACCTCGACCATGGTGCACCTCACTTGCCGCTGATATTGCGTACAACTCCAGAATCCTCTGCGCGCCTGGTGTGACCCTGTGGCAAACCTGTGATTTAGCCAAACTTCCGGAGCCGACCTGGGATTTTCGCTGAGCCGACCCTGAGGGCCCCTACCGCTGCGAAACATGGTAGTACGCTGATATGCGCATCAAACGATGTGTTCTCCCGGTATCGAAGCAGGCCTCCCGGATGGATAGGCCCGTGGCGATCCGCCGGGGCTACCGCACGGCTTGGTGATACGCCTCGTCGGCGATGTCGAGGACGGACCCGAGCCAGGGTGAATAATTCGTCGGATCGTCGCAGAGCCGCATGCGGAGCACATCGGGCCGCACCCATGCGAAATCGGCCACCTCGGCCGGATTCGGATGCGGTTGCCCCGCGTCCAAGCGGCCGACGACGACGTGATCCCATTCGTGCTCGACCCGCCCCGTGTGGGAGTCTTCCGCGTGATAGCGGAAGACTCCCACCTCGGTGAGGTCGGTGACCAGGCCCAATTCCTCGGCGAGGCGGGTCGCCGCCGCGTCGGTCACCGATTCGCCGGGGGCGGGATGGCCGCAGCAGGTGTTGGCCCAGACCAGCGGAAAACGGGTTTTCACCGCCGCACGCTGCTGTAACAGCACGCGGCCCGTGCTGTCGAACAGCAGCACCGAGAACGCGCGATGCAGCAGTCCCGGCGGTTGATGCGCCCGCGAGACCGGGCAGGCGCCGATCGCGCGGCCCGCGTCGTCCACGAGTTCGACGGGCAGCGCCTCGCGATCGGTCAGTGCTTCGGCGGTCTCGGTCACTGCCCCAGCTTATCGGCGGCGATCAGCGGCTATCTTCCTGGCGGCGGTGACCGAGAGCCTGCCGGGCGGCGCTGTCGCCCGTGACGGGGCGGGTGTGCGTCCGCGAGCGTAGGTGCCACCCGCTGGCCCTGCCCGATCGGTTTCGGTGACCGGGGACCGTGAACGATCGTCGAGGACGTAACCGGTCCGCGGGGGCGCAGGGGAATCGCGGGTGGATGCGGTCCCGTCGGACCGACCCCCTGCGGCGGTCCGACGGGAACTTCTGCCGCGCCGGTCGGTGCGCGGTGTGTGGAGGTAGCGGGATGATCGTGTGCGGTTCCTATCGATACTCAATCGACCCGCACCGCAGTGGTTTCGGGACACCCGGGTAGGGCGGCCCGGACCGGGCGGGCGACCGGTGGGTCGCTGTGCGGTGCATGCGAATCGATGACGGTTCGGAATTGTGGACGAACACGGGCAGGTGGATCCAGTCACTCGAACGAATTGACTTACACGACACTGCGTTCCAGACCTGTCGATGCTAGGACGCGGAGAGCGGGCGGCGCAGCGGAATTCGTAGATTCGGCAGACATGTCCAGCCGGTGAGCCGCGCGTGTCGGTGACGTCACTTCTCGCCGATGCCAACCGATCTCAGTTCCGCCCGCGACGCGCCAGTTCGCCGATGATCGACGTCAGGAATCGACGAGCGTATCCACGCGGTCTCTGAGCGTGAAATCCCCGGCGTGAGCAGTGGGGAGCCGATATTCTTTGTTCGTCTACCTACGACCAGGTCGGCGGCACCGCATCGTTGAGGATGATCCATGCGCTTCACCCCTGCCCGAACTCGACTACGCCGGGCCGCGAAGGCCGTCCTCATCGGAATCGCCGCAACCGTTTTCGTCGGCGCGGTCCTCACCCCCACCCCCGCCGCCGCCCGCCCCGGTACCGACGTCTACGTGGCGCTCGGAGATTCCTACGCGGCGGCCTCGGGCGTGCTGAACCAGAGTGCGGGCCTGTGCACACGTTCGGACCGCAACTACCCCAGCGTGGTCGCCGCCGCGCTGCGACCGGTGACGATGCGCGATATGACCTGCGGCGGCGCGGTGCTGAAGGATCTGACGGAGCCGCAGATCAGCCAGATCGGCGGCATCGTGATCAACACCCCGCAAATCGACGCCATCGGCTCCGACACCACCCTGGTGACGCTCACCATCGGCGGCAACGATCTCGGATTCGCCGATATCGTGGGGCGGTGCGCGGCGTTGTCCGTGCACGATATGTACGGAGCGCCCTGCGCCGCGTCCTTCGGATCGGACTTGGCCGAGCGCACCGTGCAGCTCGCGCCCCGCGTCGCGGACACGCTGCGGGCGATCAAGACGCGGGCGCCCGGCGCGCAGGTACTCCTCGTCGGATATCCGGCGACCCTTCCCGACGACGATGCGGGCTGCCTCGGCGACCAGCTCATCGCCGTCGGCGACGTCGCCTTCGTCCGTTCGACCATGTACGACTTCGCCGCGATGCTCGCCGCGCAAGCCGCGGCCAACGGCGCCACCTACGTCGACACCTACACCCCGACCATCGGCCACGGCATCTGCGAGCCGCCCGCCGAGCGCTGGGTCGAAGGGCTGATCCCGTTCCAGCCCGCCGCGCCCGTGCATCCCAACGCCGCAGGGGAGCGGGCGATGGCCGCCGCGGTACTGACCGCGCTCGGAGAAGTCGCGCCTGCCTGACGCCGGTGCGCCGACAGCTACCGACTCGCCGGCTCGCTCGTTCCGAGCAGGCCGAGGAACGCTCGGAACGCGGCGGTCATATCGACCGTCTCCGGATCGAGCAGCCATTGGATCTGCAGACCGTCGAGTACCGAGATGAGCAGCGGCGCGGCCTGGTCGGGGGTGAGGCCACCCGGCAGGCGCTCACCGAATTCGGCGGCGAGGATCTCGGTGAACACCGTGCGCGCGTTGGTATAGCGCTGCCGGAAGAATTCCTGCGCCGGATGATCGGATCCGGTGACGCTCTCCCCGGCCAGTGCGGTGAAGGTCTGCACGAGGCCGCGCCGGGAGGCGTTGTATTCCACCAGTTGTTCCAGGTGGCTGAGCCGCCAATCGCCGCACCGGTCGAGGGGGACGGCGGCGGTATCCCACCGATCGCGCGCTTCCAGGACCGCGACGAGAAGTAATTCCTTACTGGGGAAGTAATGCAGCAGTCCGGGCTGGGTGAGCCCGACACGCTCGGCCACCGCGGCCAGTGACGCGCCCCGGTACCCGCGCTCGGCGATCACATCCATCGCGGCGCGCAGAATCGCTTCCCTTCGCTCCTCGGCCTGAGCGGCCCGACCGCCCCGCTGTCGTGGATTCACAGCGAAAGCCTATCGGTGGGCCTATCCCGTCACAGCGGCCACATAATGGACAGACGATGTGGGAAGCTCGTTGTGATCATGTCGCGATATGTGTTGTGGGTCACGTTCATGCTAGGCCAGGAGCGATCGTGAAGTTGAGTGCGAAGGATATGGTGAGCTCGGTACAGCGGTTGATGTCGACCGCGCAGAACGGGCTAGAGGTGCTCCGTTTCGGCGGATTGACCACCGATGTGGAGTCGTCGCCTTTCGAGGTGGTCGAGCGCAGGCGCATGTATCGACTGCGCCATTACTTCCCCGACACCGCGACGCCCGGTCGCCCGGTGGCCCTGCTGGTGCCGCCGCTGATGGTGAGCGCCGATATCTGGGATGTGAATGCAGAGGACGGCGCGGTCGGCATCCTGAACCGGGGCGGAATCGATTGCTGGGTCGTCGATTTCGGCTCGCCCGCGACCGAGGAGGGCGGCTGGAAACGGGATCTCGCCGACCATGTGCTCGCGGTGAACAGCGCCGTCGACACCGTCAGCGAGGCAACCGGCTCCCCGGTCCACCTGATGGGGTATTCCCAGGGCGGCATGTTCGCCTATCAGACCGCCGCCTATCGCTACGGCAAGAGCGTGGCGAGCATCGTGACCTTCGGCAGTCCGGTCGACATCGTCGCCGGTATGCCGTTCGGACTGCCGTACGGGCTGGTCTCCGATGTCGCGGACTTCCTGGCCGATCACGTCGTGACCAGGCTGCCCATCACCGATTCGATGGTGCGCTTCGGCTTCCAGATGCTCGATCCGGTCAAAACCGCCAAAGCGCGCATCGATTTCCTGCGCCAGCTGCACGATCGCGAGGCATTGCTTCCCAAGGAACGTCAGCGCCGATTCCTCAACAGCGACGGCTGGGTCGGCTATGCCGGGCCCGCCGCAGCGGATCTGCTCAAACAGTTCGTCGTGCACAACCGGTTGATGTCGGGCGGATTCGTGATCCGCGACCATCCGGTATCGCTGGCCGAGCTGAAATGCCCGATCCTCGCCTTCGTCGGCGAGGTCGACGATATCGGCCAGCCCGCCGCGGTGCGTGGAATCCTGCGTGCCGCACCCAATGCCGAGGTGTACGAGGCCGGATTGGTGGCCGGACATTTCGGCCTGGTGGCGGGCAGTACGGCGACCAACCGGACCTGGCCGTTGGTGCGGCAGTGGATCGACTGGATGGACAAGGACGCACCGCTGCCCTCGGACATCTCCCGTATGACCGAACATATCGAGACCACCGTCCCGCGCTCGGCCGCCACCCGGGTACTGCACACCGCCGCGACGCTGGCCGAGGCCGGAGCGGGTATGGGTAAGGCGCTCGAGGGTATCGCGAGCAATACCGTGCGCGGTTCGGTCGAACTCGCGGGTGAGGCCGCGCGGGCGCTGCCCCGGCTGACACGCCTCGGCATGATCCAGCCGAGTACCCGAATCTCGTTGGGCCGCTTGATCGCCGAGCAGGCACGTCGCGCGCCGCTGCGCGAATGCTTCCTGTTCGACGACCGGGTGCACACCAACGCGGCCGTCGACGCTCGCATCGACAATGTGGTGCGCGGGCTGATCTCGGTCGGCATCAGACCGGCCGAGCGCGTGGCCGTCGTGATGGAGACGAGGCCGAGTGCGCTCGCCACGGTCGCCGCACTCTCGCGTCTTGGCGCCGTGGCGGTGCTCCTCGCGCCGGGCAGCGAGCTGGGTCGCGCCATGGAACGCACCGGGGCGCGAACCGTCGTCACCGATCCGGAGAATCTCCGGCAGGCCGCCGCCATCGGCGCGCGGGTGCTCGTGCTCGGTGGCGGCAGTGCGCGCACGCTCGATATTCCGTTGAGCGAGCAGGTGATCGACCTCGAACAGATCGAACCGAGCGAGGTTCGCCTGCCCGCGTGGTACAGCCCCGATCCCGGCCTGGCCCGCGAATTGGCCTTCGTACTCGTCACCGGGACCGGCGACCGGCTGGAGATGAAGTACATCACCAACCACCGGTGGGCGCTCTCCGCGTTCGGCACCGCGACCTCCGCCGATCTCGATCGGCGCGACACCGTGTATTGCCTTGCGCCGCTGCATCACTCGTCCGGCCTGCTGGTCAGCCTCGGTGGCGCCATCGTGGGCGGCAGCCGGATCGCGCTGGCCCGCTCGCTGGATCCGGCGCGTTTCGCCGAGGAGGTGCACCGCTACGGGGTCACGGTCGTCACCTACACCTGGACGATGCTGCGCGACATCCTCGACGCCGAGGTGTTCCCGGCCGGTCACGCGCATCCGATCCGACTGTTCATCGGATCGGGTATGCCCGCCGGGCTGTGGCGGCGCACGACCGAACAGTTCGAACCGGCGCGGGTGCTGGAGTTCTACGCCTCCATCGAAGGAGATGTGGTGCTGGCCAATGTGACCGGCGTCAAAGCGGGCTGCAAGGGCAGGCCGGTGCCCGGCACCGCCAAGGTCGAACTGGTCGCCTACGACCCGAGCGCCGAACGCGTCCTCACCGACGAATCCGGTTTCGCCCGCCGTTGTGCGGACAACGAGGTCGGCCTGCTGATCGGCAAGGCCTCCGACGGTATGGACATCTCCGACGGCGGACTGCGCGGGGTGTTCACCGCGGGTGATTCCTGGATGCCCACCGAGAACCTGTTCCGCCGCGACAGCGACGGCGACTACTGGTTGGTCGATCGCACCGATACCGTCATCAAGACCGCGCGCGGTCCGGTCTTCACCCAGCCGATCGTCGATGCGCTCAACGACATCACCGCCGTCGATCTCGAGGTCGCCTACGGTCTGCCGGTCGGCGACGATATTCTCGCCGTGGCGGCGGTGAGCCTGCGCGCGGGATACCGGTTGACGCCCGGTGACGTCACCGAGGCGGTCCGCGCGCTCCAGCCCGATCAGCGCCCGGATCTGGTCTACGTCGTCGACGAGATCGCGCGCAGTTCCTCCTACCGGCCTTCTGTCAGTGCGGTACGGGCCGCGGGTAGGCCGGAACCCGGCCAGGACACCTGGTGGTACGACCGGGGGGCCGAGACCTACGAAATCCTCACCGTCGACGCGGCGGGGGTGCTGTTCGGCGGCTGACGTTATCGAAACGTGTTGTCGAACGCGGGCTTCACCTGGACGGAATATCGCGGCTGTGTGCCGATCGGCTTCTGCCCGTAGCATCCGAGGGTGTGAGGGCGAGTGTTATCTACCGTAATCGGACCACCTATGAACTGCTGATGCGGGGACTCTACGGCCGCCATTACGGGGCTCGGTACCGGGCCATCGCCGAACTCGTCCCCGACGGGGCGGCGGTGGTCGACGTGTGCTGCGGGCCCGCGACGCTCTACACCCGTTACCTGCGCGAAAAGGATGTCGAGTACACGGGTCTGGATCTGAACGAGGGTTTCATCGCCCGGCTCGACGAGGCCGGAGGTCACGGTCGAGTGTGGAATATGCATTCCGATGACGCGCTGCCGGTGGCCGATTACCTCGTCATGCAGGCGAGCCTGTACCACTTCCTGCCCGATCCGGCCCCGGTCCTCGACCGCATGCTGGCCGCGGCGCGTAAGCAGGTGATCGTCGCCGAACCGGTTCGCAATATGGCGACCAGCGACAATCGGGTGCTCGCCGCCGCCGCGCGCCGCTTCACCGATGCGGGTGACGGCGCACAGGAACACCGATTCACCGAGACGAGCCTGGACGACTTCTTCCGCGCCTACCAGACCCGGGTGGCGCAGCGGTCGCTCATCGCCGGCGGTCGCGAGAAGCTGTACGTGCTGACGGCCTAGAAGTCCTAGACCGTGAACGCGGTGACCGCGTCGACAACGCGGTCCACCTGCTCGTCGCTCAGCGCGGGCCACAGCGGCAGCCGGACGACCGTTCCCGAGAACTCCGCGCTGCGCGTACACGGCACCGGGGTACGGCCGAGTTTCAGACCCGCCGGGCTGGAGTCCAGCGGGACGTAGTGGAACGGCGCGGAGATCCCACGCGAAGCCAGATGCGCGATCAGATCATCACGCCGCTGCTCGGTGGGGGTGCGCAGGTAGTACAGGTGGGCGGTATGTCCGCGGTCGGCGGGGATCCGCATCAGTCGGACGTCGTTGCGCGCGGCCCACTCGGGTAGCGCGGCGGCGTAGGCGTCCCACACCCGGTGCCGCCCGGCCTGGATGGTGTCGAATTCGTCCAGTTGGGCGTCGAGGACCGCGGCGTTCAGTTCGCTCGGCAGGTAACTGGAGCCGATATCCTGCCACGAGTACTTGTCCACCGCGCCGCGCAGGAAGCGGGCACGGTCGGTGCCCTTCTCCCGGATGATCTCCGCGCGCGCCATCAGGATCTCGTCGGTGAGCAGCAGCGCGCCGCCCTCGCCGCAGTGCACGTTCTTGGTGTCGTGGAAGCTCAGCGACCCCATGGTGCCGATGGTGCCGAGCCGCTGCCCGCGCCAGGTGCCGCCGAGTCCGTGCGCGTTGTCCTCGACGATCGCGAAACCGTGGGTGTTCGCCAGATCCAGCAGTCGGTCCATATCGGCGGCGACACCGCCGTAGTGGATGACGACGACGGCCTTGGTCCGTTCGGTGACCACAGCGGCGACCGATTCCGGGTCCAGATTGCCGGTATCGAGATCGATATCGGCGAAGACGCAGGTGGCGCCGCGCAATGCCATGGCGTTCGCGGTGGAGGTGAACGCGAAACTCGGCACGATCACTTCGTCGTCCGGGCCCAGCTCGAGCAGCAGTCCCGTCATTTCCAGCGCGGCGGTGCACGAGGTGGTCAGCAGCGCGTGCGGCGCCCCGGTGATGGTCTTCAGCTTGGCGGTGGCCGCCGCGGTGAACTGTCCGTCACCGTGGCTGTGATCGGAGGCGAGTACCGCCTCCAGATTGGCGAGTTCCCGGCGTGCCCGGAACGGGCGGCTGAAGATGACGCGGTCAGTGCTCAACCCGGTCGTTCCCCCTGCTGGCGACGGTGGTGGAAAGTTCCCGGTGCTCCGCGGTGTCCGCGGATCCCGGTGTGGTTAGCGAGGCTACCTCTTCGGGCGCGGCCTCCGCCGGGCGCGGTGTGGGTGACTCGACGGTCAGGTAGAGCGGTTTGCCGACCAGGATGTGCAGCGCTACCCCGAGATATTCGGCGATGAGACCGAGGGAGAACAGCACCGCGCCCGAACACAGCAGCAGTACGACGATGATGGACGCCCAGCCCTCGGGAGCCCAGTCGTCGGGGGTGGTCAGCGCTTCGAAGACCACGACCCCCGCCATGACGACACCGCCGAGCGCCAAGGTCACGCCGAGCAGGCTGACCAGGCGCAGGCCGCGGGTGCCGCTGCACAGCACCATCTTCCAGAACAGGGAGAACAGCCGCCGGTAGTTGTAGCCGGATTCCTCGCGACCCTCCGCGCGCAGCACCACCGGCACCTGCGCGACCCGGCCGACCACCCAGGTCAGCGCGACGTCGAGGTAGACGCCGTTGGAGGCGACCTCGGCCAGTTGGCGGCCGATATCCCCGCGGATCAGGCGGTAGCTCTCGAACCGGGTGGAATCGGGGAACGCGAAAACCGTCGCGAGCACGAGTTTCGCGCCGCGCGAGGTGAGGTTGCGCAGAAATCCGTGCGGGCGCGTATTGCTCGGTTTCGAATACACCAGATCGGCGCGCTCGGCGAGCGCCGCGTCCAGGAAGGCCCCGATGAACGCGGGATCGTGCTGACCGTCTTCGTCCATGGTGACGATCCAGTCGCTGCGTGCCGCCGACATTCCGGCGATGGTGGCGGCGTCCTGGCCGAAGTTGCGGCTGAGCCAGATGGTGCGCACGTGGTCGTGGTCGCGAGCCAGCTCCTGTAACACCACATCGGAGCGGTCCGGTCCGTTGTCGTGCACAAGGATGATCTCGTCGACGACGAACGAGGTGCCCGCCGGGGTCGTGCCGGGTACGGTCAGCCGATGCAGTTCGGCGACGAGTTCGCCGATGGTGCTCTCACCTCGATACACCGGGACGACGACCGATACCGTATGCGGCCGGTCGGCGCCGGGGCGACCGCTCGACGCGACATCGGCGGAGCGGTGCGGGCGTGGTGGGGGAATCGGCATCAGCTGGATCGACTTTCGAAGACGGTGCGTGCCGGAACACCCCGCTGAACAGCGGAGTCCGAGCCGCCGTGAACTCTAGCACGGCGCACACCGAGCATTCCGGGGCTGATCATCACACCATCATGGTGGCGTCCAGGGCCGATGCCAAGCACACCGGTCCCCTGTAGGGTTTGGAACTCGTGACCGATAGCGCAGTACCGAAGGCGGCGCACGAACGACCCACCCGGGTCGAGGGGGATGCCGCCTCCACCCCCGATCCGGTTGTCTCGGAGCGTGATCCGCGCCGTGACGTGTTGCGGTGGGGTTTCGTCACCACCTTCGGCGTCATCGCGGGATATCTCGCGGTGCTGCTGGCAAACGCCAGGCATTTCTTCACCGACGACACCGAATCCCAGTACACCTCGCTGTGGGTCGGGCTCGGTCGTTCACTGCGGGACGGGAACTTCCCCGTCATGGTGCCCGAACAGTGGATGGCGGGTAACAACACCATGGACGACGCCGGGTTGTTCAATCCACCACAGTTGCTGATCGATCTGATCGCGCCGTCGGTGGACAACGTGGCGCTCTACGCGACCGTCGTCAAGCTGATCTTCGCGATCATCGCCGCGCTCGGCGTGTACCGGATCGCCCTCGCCTACGGCGGCAAACCGGCGTGGTCGGCGGTGGCCGGAGTGGCCTTCCCGCTGTCGGGTTTCTTCCTGTTCTTCGATCAGGCCAGTTGGATGACCGCGCTGACCGGCACCGCGTGGATGGTGCACGCGTGGGCCTCCTCGGTGCGCTACACCAGGGGCGAATCCGGGCCGATTCCGGTCTTCGTCTTCCTCTACCTGACCATTTCGACGCAGTACATATTCCCCGCGGTCGAGGCGGCGCTGATGCTGCTCGCGGTAGCGGTGGGTGAACTCGTCTACCAGCGTAAATGGCAGCCGGTGCTGCGTTTGACCTTGGCGTCGGGCTGTGCCGGACTCGCCGGTCTGCTCACCTTCCTGCCGAGCATGCTCTCGGCGAAGGTGACCTGGCGCGGCACCGCCCAGATCATCAACGACCAGTTCCTGACCGTGCCGTGGTCGGAATCGCTCAACGCGAGTCTGCCCAGTTCGCTGCCCGCGTTCACCTCATGGTGGGGATATGTGCAGCCGATGCCGGTCACCTATATCGCGTGGTTCCTCATCCCGGCGCTGGCCTTCGTCGACTGGGACCGGGCCCGCGCGGCGTGGCGGGAACTGAGCGCGGTCGGGCTGTTCTCGATCATGATGCTGATGTGGACGGCGGGTCCAGGCACCATCGGCCCGTTGCGCTGGCCGGTCCGTGTGCTGCCCATGCTCGCGATCGGCCTGCTGGTGCTGGTCTGCGTTCTGCTCGGGCGTTTCGGCAGCTTCCGGGAGCCGAAGCGGCGGGCGATCGCCGCCGCCGTGCTGATCGGCTTGCTGTGGGTCAGGACCTTCTCGGCGGACCCGCACGATGTGCTGTGGCATGTGCTCGCCGCCGCCGTGGTCGCCGCGCTCGTCGCGGCCGTCGTGTGGCTCGGCCGGACCAAGGGCGTCGCCGCGGCCTGCGCGTTGACCATCGTCGCGATGTTCCCGATCGCCTATGCCCAGGTGCGCGCCGCCCAGCCGACGCCGATGGCGTGGAACCTGCCGGTGAAACGCTCGGACGCGAAGGCCGC
The DNA here is from genome assembly GCF_040606855.1 of Nocardia sp. NPDC005366. Taxonomy (NCBI): domain Bacteria; kingdom Bacillati; phylum Actinomycetota; class Actinomycetes; order Mycobacteriales; family Nocardiaceae; genus Nocardia; species Nocardia sp. NPDC005366. The sequence goes on along the minus strand of NZ_JBEXFQ010000033.1, from coordinate 13,730 downwards.
CTTCCCGGATTTCACGGGCACCACCATTCAGCTCGCGGATCGTGGGCTGCTCGGACCGGGTGACAAGAGCGTGGAGGGGGCCTACGGTTCCCTGGTTTTCGGCAACTACGCCAAGGGCCTGGAGCTGAGCTACGTCAACGGCTACACCCCCACCGGCCACTTCTACTTCGGCGAGCTGCTGTGCATGCGCTGGGACGGCAGTGTCTGCCCCGATGCCTACCGCCGGATGTTCGCCCCGGAGGCGAGTACCGGGCGACCGCTGGTCGACCTGATGAAACTCGATCGGGTCGTGCTGCAGCGCGCGCTGTTCCCCGACGCACTCGACCAGCCCGCGCCGGAGGGGTGGAAGTGGGTGGAATATCCGGGGCACGAGCGCTACATCGCCGTCCTCGAACGCCAGGACGGTCTGATCTCGACGGTGAACGGTCGCGTATCGGATGCCGCGAAGGTCACCGCCACCTCGATCTCGGAAACCGATACCACCAGCCGGGTGCGGGTGTCCTCCAGCGAGGGCGGCAAGGTGGTCTTCGCCCGGCTGGGCTGGCCCGGCTACCGGGTCACCATCGACGGTAAGCGGGTCGATATCACGACGGTCGCGAAATCCTTTGTCGCCGTGAATATCCCGCCTGGCACTCGGAATGCCGAACTGGTGCTCACCTGGCGTCCGCCGGGCTGGAAGATCGGCATCGCGACGATGGGGGCCGGAGTGGTCGGCCTCGGCGTGCTCCAGTGGCTGTACGTGCGGTCACGGCGTCGCGGTGAGCCGGACCTCGCGACCGATCCGGCGCCGCGTGAGCCGGAACGCGAACTGGCCGACGCAGTCTCGTAGCCCCGGCGTCCCGGTCGAGGCAGCCGGGCGGACCATGAGCCCCCGGCGCCGATCGCAGAGTCCGGGGTGAGCGCCCGGTCCGGCACTGTATGGTCTGGAACTCGTGGTGGAAAGCAACGCCCCCGCGCGGCGGGACATATACATCTGGGGCCTGGTGACCGCGCTCGGTGTGATCGCGGGATATGTTGCCGTCCTGTTCGCCAATGCTCGGCATTTCTATACCGATGACACCGAATCGCAGTACGCCCCGCTGTGGGTGATGCTCGGCCGGACGCTGCGCGACGGACATTTCCCCACGATGGTTCCCGAGCACTGGATGGCGGGCAACTACACCATCGAAGAGGCGGGACTGCTGAATCCGCCGCAGCTGCTGATCGATCTGATCGCGCCGTCGGTGGACAACGTCGCGCTGTACGCGACGGTGGTCAAGCTGATCTTCGCGATCATCCTCGGACTCGGCGTGTACCGGGTGTGCAAGGAATACGGGGCGGCCTTGCCGTGGGCCTCGGTCGCGGGCGTCGCCATTCCGTTCACCGGCTGGCTGCTGTTCTTCGACGAAGCCAGTTGGTACACCGCGTTGACCGGTACCGCGTGGCTGGTGCAGGCGTGGGCATCGGGGGTGCGCTACGCGCGCGGGCGCACCGGAGCAGGTGGCCCGATACCGACATTCGTCTTCCTGTACCTCGCCATTTCGGTGCAGTACATCTTCCCCGCCGTCGAGGCCGGTCTGATGATCGCCGCCGTGGTCGTCGGGGAGCTGATCTATCAGCGCGTGTGGTCGCCGTCGCTGCGTTTGCTCGCGGTATCCGGATGCGCTGCCCTCGTCGGGCTCGCGACCTACCTGCCGAGCATGCTCTCGGCGAAGGTGACCTGGCGCGGCACCGCCCAGATCAACAACGACCAATTCCTGACCGTGCCCTGGTCGGAATCGCTCAATGCCAGCTTGCCGAGCACCCTGCCCGCCTACAACTCGTGGTGGGGATATGTGCAGCCGATGCCCGTCACCTATATCGCGTGGTTTCTGATCCCGGCACTCGCCTTCGTCGACTGGCGCCGGGCCCGCGAGAACTGGCGCGAATTCAGTGCGATCGGGCTTTTCGCGCTCATGGCGCTGATGTGGACAGCGGGCCCCGGTGCCATCGGCCCGCTGCGCTGGCCCGCGCGGGTGCTGCCGATGGTGGCGCTGGGACTGCTACTGCTGGTCTGCGTACTGCTCGGGCGTTACGCGACGGCGCGTGACTGGCGTCAGCGCGCCGTCGCGGCCGCGATACTGATCGGATTGCTGTGGGTGCGAACCTTCTCGGCCGCGCCCGACGAGCTGGTGTGGCATGTGGTGTCGGCGCTCGGCGTCGCGGCGCTCGGTGCCGCGGTGGTGTGGCTCGGCCTGCGGCGTGGGACCGCGGCGGCCTGCGCGCTGGTCATCGTCTCGATCTTCCCCATCGCCTACCTCCAGGTGCATGCCGCGCAGCCGACGCCGATGGGGTGGAATCTGCCGGAGAAGCGCTCCGAGATGAAAGCGGCCTTCCCCGATTTCACGGGCACCACGTTGCAACTGGCCGATCGCGCTCTGATCCCGCCGGAGGAGCGGACACTGGAGGGCGCGTACGGATCGCTGGTCTTCGGCAACTACGCCAAGGATCTGGAGTTGACCTATGTGAGCGGCTATACCCCCAACGGCCACTTCTGGTTCGGCGAGACATTGTGCATGCGCTGGGACACCAGCGTCTGCCCCGACGCGTACCGCCGGGCCTTCGCGATCGAGCCGTCGACCGGTAAGAGCATCGTCGACCTGATGAAGGTGGATCGGGTCGTACTCCAGAAAGCACTCTTCCCCGATGCCATGGCCCAGCCCGCGCCGACCGGTTGGACGTGGGTCGACTATCCCGGCCACGAGCGCTATATCGCGGTGCTGGAACGCCAGGACGGATTGCTGTCGACGCGCGAGGGTCGTATCGCGGCGGCTGAAGGCGTCACCGCGGTGTCGGTGGCGGAATCGAATCAGGCGAGCCGGGCGCGTGTGCATTCCGACGGCGGCGGCCGAGTGGTCTTCGCGCGCCTGGGCTGGCCCGGCTACCGGGCGACCCTGGACGGTCGCGAGATCCCCGTGCGACTGGTCGCGAAAACGTTCGCCGCCGTGGATATCCCGGCCGGAACCCACGACGGCGATCTGGAACTGACCTGGCAGCCACCCGGCTGGAAACTCGGCGCGGCGGCCGCACTGCTCGGATTGCTCGGCGTCGGCGCGCTGCAGTGGTTCTCCCTGCGGGAACGTCGCCGAGGTTCCGATAGCGACGGTGATGTCCCGCCGGACGCGCCCGCCGCCGAAACCCCCGATCTCGCCGGCGCGATGCGATGAGCGCCGAACCGCTCGACCACGAGACCGCGATCCACGCGGGCGTGACGGGAACCGAGGATCCGGGGCCACTGTTGCGTCTGGTGCGTCGGCAAGAACTGGCCTTCGCGGTGGTCGGCGGTTTCAACACCGCACTCGGCATCACGATGACGGTCGTATGGCTTTCGGTACTCGGGGAGCGCACCCAGCCGTTCGTCGCGGTGGCCCTCGCCTACGCCGTCAGCATCGTGGTGGCGTTCGTGCTGCACCGCACGCTGGTCTTCCGGGTACGCGGGCATGCGTTACGCGATTTCCTGCGTTTCTGCGCGGTGAATTCCGGCGGGTTGCTCTTGAACGCGCTGCTGATCGAACTCGCGGTGACGGTTTTGCACTTTCCCGAAAAGCCGTCGGCGGTGATCATCATGGGACTGGTCGCGATCGCCAGTTTCTTCGGCCACCGCTACATCTCGTTCCACCGGCCGAGGCCGGTAGCGGCGGACGGTGGCGGACCGAATCCGGCGGCCAGGTAGGTTATCGGTCATGCCGGACGACACCGCCTTGGACACCACACTGCTGAGTCTGCTCGCCTGCCCGCAGGACAAAGGCCCGCTGCTGCTGGTGCGTGACGACGACGGCAACAGCCTGCTCTACAACCCGCGTCTGCGCCGCGTCTATCAGATCGACAACGGCATCCCGGTCCTGCTCATCGATGACGCCCGCGACGCCACCGAGGCGGAGCACCAGGCGTTTATCGCCCAGCGCGCCGACGCGTAGCGGGGTTCGGCCCTCCCCGTCCCAGCGGCGACGTGCGATTCACGGGCTCGGGTGTTGTCCCAGTGACGTACGTTCCGCCGATAGCGGCGGCCCGGTTCCATCCGCTTCGCGGGTCAGTCGCCGGACAGGTCGAGCGGCCCGGTGAGGTAGCGCTGCAATGTCGGCCCGACGGCGGCGACCAGCGCGGGCAGCGGCATCGACGCGAGCGGTTCCACCCCGATGAGCTTGCGCGCCATCAGAACACCCATCATCTGCGAGGCGACGAGTGCGACCCGCGCGCGGCCGTCGTCCTCGGGGGTGGCTATGCGATGGCGGACTCGCTCCAGCACCACTTCCAGCACGAAGGTGCGGGCCAGGGTGAGATCACCACCCGCGATCATGCTGCGGAACGCGGCGACGACACCAGGTCCCGCGGGCGAATCCCAGACGCCGACAACCGCGCGCAGAATCGTTTCCCCGAGTTGGTCCACGGGTGCGTCCGCGATCAGTCGCAGCGTGGCTTCGGGGTCGATCGGCAATTGGACCACGGCGGTGAACAGTTGTTGTTTGGTGCCGAAGTAGTGATGAACGAGCGCGGGATCGACCCCGGCGTCGGTGGCGACAGCGCGGATCGAGGTCTTGTCGAAACCGTGCTCGGCGAACCGGGTGCGGGCCGCGGCGAGAATCGCGTCCTTCGCCCCTGATCGGCCGGGCCTGCGTCCGGAGCGCGCCGATCGTTCGCCGTCGTCGGTGGTGTTCGCTCGTGCGGCCACCTCCGGCTCGCCGGGCCCGGAGCCGACTTTCTGACGTCGACCGCCGCCGGATTCGGCCGCACTCATGGGGTGCGCCGTCGTAGCGTCGCCGCACCGAGGCCGAGCGCGACGATCGTGAACAGCGCGACGATTCCGAGGTCACGCCACATCCGTCCGGTCACCTCCGGATTCTGTGAAACCTGTTGCAGCGCGTCGACCGCGTAGCTCAACGGCATCACATCGCTGATCGGTTGCAGCCAGCCGGGCAACTGATCGCGCGGAACGAGCAGGCCGCACAGGAAGATCTGCGGCGCCACGACCACCGGCATGAACTGGACGGCCTGGAATTCGGTGCGCGCGAAGGCACTTGCGAGCAGACCGAGCGCGACCCCGTTGATCGCGTCGACCACCGCGATCAGCACCACCCACGCCGGATCGCCTGCGGCGTCGAGTCCGAGCAGTCCGAAGGAAACCAGGCAGGCGACGACGGCCTGGGCGGCGGCGGCCAGCGAGAAAGCCGTGCCGTATCCGGCCAGCAGGTCGATTTTCGACAGCGGCGTGGTGAGCAGTCGTTCCAGCGTGCCCGAGGTGCGTTCGCGTTGCATGGCGATCGCGGTGATCAGGAACATCACGATGAACGGAAGAACGCCGAGCATGCTGATGCCGACCCGGTCGAACAGTGGCGGGCCGAGCGGCGGGTGCGGGGCGTCCTGGTAGATGAAGTACAGCAGCGTCATCAGCAGCGCGGGCACCAGCAGAATCATGGCGACCGTGCGGTGGTCGTTGCGCAGTTGGCGCAGGATGCGAGCGGTGGTCGCGAGGTAGGGACGCAGCGTAGGACGGGTGCGGGCGAGAGTGGCGGTCATGCTGTCGGTCCCGTCGTGATGAGGGTGAGGAAGGCCCTTTCGAGGTTCTGTTCGCCGGTTCGCGCGCGCAATTCCTCTGGACTCGATTCGGCGAGGAGCCTGCCTTCGCGCATGAGCAGCAATCGGTCGCAATGTTCGGCCTCGTCCATCACATGGCTGGAGACCAGTAGCGTGGTCCCACCCGCGGCGAGTTCATCGAACTGTCTCCACAGTTCCACCCGCAGTACGGGGTCGAGTCCGACGGTCGGTTCATCGAGGACAAGCATGTCCGGTCGGGCGACGAGCGCGCAGGCCAGCGACGCGCGGGTCTGCTGGCCGCCGGACAGTTCGTCGCCGCGTTGACGCGCGTGCTCGAGTAGGCCGACGGCCGCGATGGCGTTGTCGGTGTCGTCGCGGTCGCGGCCGTAGAGCGCCGCGTAGTAGGCGACGTTGTCCCGGACGCTGATATCGGGGTAGATACTCGGCGACTGCGTGACATACCCGATGCGCCTGCGCAATTCGGAGGAGCCCGCGGGCAGTCCGAGCGCGGAGACCGTACCGGACTCCACGATCTGGGTTCCGACGACGGCGCGCATCAGCGTGGTCTTGCCGCATCCGGACGGTCCGAGCAGGCCGGTGATCGACCCGCGCGGAATGGTCAGCGAAATATCGTGCAGGACTTCGCGTTTACCGCGTCGCACGGTCAGGTTCCGAACCTCGACCGCGACGGATGACGAGGGCTGCGACATGGTCGCCTCAATTCATCGAGTGTTGAATTCACTATGTGATGAATTTAGCGTGCCCGGCCCCGCCGAGGCAAGACCTCAGTGACCGTGATGCGGAGGTCCACCGGCGCTCTGACCGGGCTCGACGACGACGAATTGGCCCATCATCGCCTGGTCCTCATGCCATAACAGGTGGCAGTGATACATATAGGGCGCATTCGGGTCGGCCGGTCCGTCGAAGCTCATGGCCAGGCGCACGGTCGTGTTCGGCGGCACGAAAATGGTGTCCTTCGGGCCGGCAAGTTCCGGTGGCGGCGGCGCGTCGTTCACCGTCAGCGCCCGAAACCGCACATCGTGGACGTGGAAGTTGTGCGGCATACCGTCGGCATTGCGCACCACCCAGGTTTCGGCGGTGCCCCTGGTGACGGAGAAATCGATGCGGTCCATATCCATCGGCCGCCCATTGATGCCAGCGAGGCTCAGCTCGAACCGGCGCTCGCGTACGGAGTCGGATCCGTCGGGAGTGGAGGAGGAGGCCAGGGCCGCCGGGAGTTCGGGGGAGGGACGCAAGGTGGTGGACGCGCGTAATTCGAGCACGTCGAAACTGTCGTCACCGCCGGAGAACCGCTGATTCCAGAAGTCGAGACCGGCGTCGAGTGTGTTGGCGCGCACTATCGTTCGCTCACCCGGACGCATGCGGACGACGATTTCCGCGCGTTCGCCCGGTGACAGTCGCTGCCGATCCGCGGTCACCGGAAACTCCAGCAGACCGCCGTCGCTGCCGATCAGGGTGAAGGCACGGTCGTCGCCGAAGCCGAAGTCGTAGACGCGTGCGGTGGAGGCGTTGAGCAGTCGCAGGCGAACGAGTTCGTCGCCGACTTCCCGGTACGGGGCCAGGGTGCCGTTGACCAGTATCCGATCGCCGAGGAATCCCGTGTCACGGAAGATCCTGTGCGAGCCGTCCAACTCGTCACCGTCGAATCTCACGTCCTGGACGATGACCGGCAGATCGTCGACGCCGTACTCGTGGGGCAGCGGTAATGATTCGGATTCGGAGTCGTCGAGGATGAACATTCCCGCCAGTCCGCGCCGGACGTGGGATTCGGTCGCGCCGTGCGGATGCGGGTGATACCAGAGCGTCGCGGCGGGCTGGGCGACCGTCCACCGCGGAGACCATTCGGCGCCCGCCCGCACCATCTGGTGCGGGCCTCCGTCCATGGCGGCGGGTAGACGCATACCGTGCCAGTGCACCGTCGACGCCTCGGGTAGGGCGTTGCGGATGTCGACGCGGACGCGCTCACCGCGGTGGGCGCGCAGGGTCGGTCCGAGGTAGTCACCGTTGAACCCCCAGGTGTTCGTCAGCCGTCCAGGCTGGAATTCCTTGCGGCCCTGGCGCATTTCGAGTTCGAATACCCGGGTGCCATCGGGTTCGGTCGTGCCGGTCGCGAGTGGCGGAATCGCCAGTTCCTCGGTGAAATCCAGCTTCCCGACGGTGGAGATGTCCGCGCCGGTATAGGTCACGGCGAAACATCCGCCCACCGTCGTCGTCACTACGACAACCAACGCGACGACACCGATGGACAACCGTCGCAACGTAGGCGACCGGTGATGGATCGAAGACATGGCATCACGGTAGGGATCGGCGGTGTTCCGCCACATCCGGGAGCGTCCCCATTTCGGCACCGGTCCCCCCTGATTTCCGGCAGCGTATACCTGTCCAGGCCACCGTTGTGACGGGCGTCACTACAAGGACTTGTCACGTTCGGTGCGGTCGAGTGGTCCCATGGTCGTCACCATCCCCGAACCGGTGACACCGACCATCGGGAGCGAACGCCATGAACGCAACGAACGCCATGAACGCAACGAACGCCATGAACGCAACGAACACCATGAACACCGAATATCGCCTCGTCGTCCTCGGCGCGGGCTATACCGGCATGCTGGCCGCGATCCGGCTGGCCAGGCGAACCCGCAACCGGACCGTACGGATCACCCTGGTCGATCCGTCGGCTCGCTTCACCGAGCGGTTGCGCATGCATCAGATCGCCACGGGACAGGAGCTCGCCGAATATCGCATCGCGGACATCCTGGACGGCACCGGCATCGAATTCGTCCAGGGCCGAGCCACCGCGATCGACGCGATCGCGGGGCGAGTCACCGTCGACGGCACCGCGACCCTGCGCTACGACGAACTGATCTACGCCCTCGGCAGCGGCACGGACAGCTCGGCGATCCCCGGAGCCGCCGAACACGCCTGGACCCTGAACGATCCGCGCAGCGCGCACCGTTTCGCCGAGCGGCTCACGGTGGCCGAGGCCCGTGGCGGCGCCGTCGCGGTCTGCGGCGCGGGTCTGACCGGTATCGAGGCTGCCACCGAAATCGCCGAACAACATCCGGGCCTGCGGGTCACCCTCGTGAGCAGCGCTGAGCCGGGGTCGATGATGGGCGAGAAAGCACGCGCCTACCTGAACAGGGCGCTGGACCGGCTCGGCATCACCCGTGCGATCGGACAGCGGATCACGAAGGTGCTGCCGGACGCGGTGGAACTCGCCGACGGCACCCTTATTCCCGCCGATCTGACCCTGACCACCACCGGGGTCCGGGTGCCGCCGCTGGCCGAGGAATCCGGAATAGCCACCGACCAACGCGGTCGCGTCGTCGTCGATGCCACGCTGCGATCTGTCTCGCATCCGAATATCCACGCGATCGGCGACGCCGCCGCGGTCCGCCAGCCCTGGGGTGAAATCCACGGAACCTGCCAGTCCGGAATGCCGACCGCCGCCTACGTCGCCGACGCGATCGTGCGGCGGCTGCGCGGCAAGAAGGTCGCACCGTTCCGATTCGGCTACATCCATCAGCCCGTCGGCCTCGGCCGCAAGGACGCGGTCATCCAGTTCACGAAGGCCGACGACACCCCGGGGCGTTTCTATCTGACCGGGAAAGCGGCCGTGTTGTACAAGGAGACCGTCAGCAGCAGCCCGGTCCCGATTTTCGGGCTCAGCCGGCGATTCGCCGCCGTTCCGGTCCAACCGTACAAAGGCGGCAGGGCGACCGCGCATCTCGCGTGAGGGACGCGAGCACGAATGCAGTGAGGAGCAGATCCGATGGACGACGAGGCGGACTTCTTCATCGAACATCGGCGGCTGCTCTTCGCCACCGCCTACCGGATGCTCGGCACCGTCGCCGATACCGAGGACGTCCTACAGGACGCCTGGCTGAAATGGCACGATATCGACCACTCCGCGGTTGAACACCCGAAGTCCTACCTGGTACGCGCGGTGACCAACCTGTCCCTGACCCGGCTCACCTCGGCGCGGGCGACCCGTGAGACCTACGTCGGTCCCTGGCTGCCCGAACCCCTGCTCACCACACCGAATATCGCGGAGGAGACCGAATTGGCCGACACCGTCTCCACCGCGATGCTCGTGGTGCTCGAAACCCTCGCTCCGGTGGAGCGCGCGGTGTTCCTGCTCCACGAAGTCTTCGGCTACAGCCATGCCGAAATCGCGGAAACCCTGGACAAATCCGAGGTCAACATCCGTCAGATCGCCCACCGGGCCCGCGCGCACGTGCGATCGCGTCGCCCGCGTTTCGATACCGACCGGGCCGAGCGCGAACGGATCACCGCGCAATTCATGGCCGCTTGCGCGGGCGGGGATCTGAACACCCTGATGAGTCTGCTCGCCCCCGACGCGACCCTGTGGTCCGACGGCGGCGGTGTGGTCTCCGCGGCGCGCCGTCCGCTCTACGGCAAGGACCATATAGCGCGCTGGACCCTCGGCGTGCTGGCCAAGCCGGTTTCGGCGGGCGTCACCTTCCGGCTCGCGACGATCAACGGGGAACTCGGCGCGCTGGCCGTCATCGACGGCAATCCCGTCGCGGTGTTCACCTACGACCTCCTCGACGGACATATCCAGAATCTGAGAATCCAGGTCAACCCGTACAAACTCACCGGACTTTTCAAGGGCGTCGACGTACTCGGCTGAGGGCGGGCCAGGAGACACCGGCCAAAGGAGACACCGGGCCGGGGGCCACAACCCGCGTGCGCCCGAGCGGTCCGGGGACGAATCTCTCGCCGACGCGTCCCACTGGTCCTCGGACGCCCGCGCGGGACGTGAACTCATCGCTGGCAAGGTGAAGGCGCGGGCATCTAGAAGAATGACCCACTGTGTCCGTTGATCAACTTGCCGTAGCACCCCCCGCCGCCGCCCGTCGTCTACTCGGTTCGGTGCTGTGGTCGGGCCCGGTGGGTGTGCGAATCGTGGAGGTGGAGGCGTACGGAGGGGATCCCGGCGGACCGTGGCCGGACCCCGCCTCACATTCCGGACGCGGCCCGACCAAGCGCAACGCGGTGATGTTCGGTCCATCCGGCGTGCTCTATGTCTATCTCAGCTACGGCACGCATATCTGTGTGAACGTGACCAGTGGCCCGAATGGCAGCGCGAGCGCGGTACTGCTTCGTTCCGGCGAGGTGATCGCGGGCCTCGACGAGGTGCGGGCGCGCCGCCCCACGGCCCGTGCCGAAGCCGATTTGGCAAGGGGGCCAGGCAATTTCGGCAGCTCCCTGGGAATCACGCTGGCGGACTACGGAACCGAGTTGCTCGATCCGGCCGCACCGATCCGGCTTGTCCTGAATGATCCGACCGACCCGGAGCGGATCGCGGTCGGCCCCAGGGTCGGCGTCAGTCTCGCGGCCGATACGCCGTGGCGATTCTGGCTCCCCGACTCGCCTGCGGTCTCCACCTATCGGCGCAGTCCACGCGCGCCCCGACCGGTCCCGTGATCCGCCTCCACCACGACTTTCGCGGCACGCGATGAGTTTGCGTGGGGTGTCCCGTCCTACCTGGTGAACGCGCTGCCGACTCGGCGCGACCGACCTCGAAGGAAGACATCATGACCGCCATCACCGCCGCCCCGATCGCCTCGACCACCCGTCCCGGCAAGGCACTCAACCGCACTTTGTGGACGCTGCAGATCCTGCTCGGCCTCTTCTTCATCCTCGCCTCGGGCGCCCCGAAACTCGTCGGCCAGGCCGACGCCGCGCGCATCTTCGCCGACATCGGCTTCGGCACCTGGTTCATGTATTTCACGGGCGCGGTCGAGGTGGCGGGCGGTATCGGCCTGATGGTCTACCGTCTGAGCGGGCTGGCGGCGCTCGGTCTGTCCATCACCACGGTCTTGGCCGCCGCCACGCAGGCGTTCCTCCTCGACGCCCCGGGTCTCGCGATTTTCCCGCTGGTGCTGGCCGCGATCTTCGGCTGGATCGCCTACCAGCGCCGCGACACCATCGACGCCATGTGGGCGCTGGTGAAGCGCTGATCACGTCGACGATCGACCGGCGACCGGCGGGCTGACCCCGCCGGTCGCCGCATTGCGCGTTTCGCGGACGGTCGCCCGTAATGGGTCGGTGGCGACCGTCGCGGACGCACGTCGGTGCTCGACGCAGTACGGCGGCCCGTCGCCCGGTGGACCGCGTCGGCGGATTCGGAAACCCTCCGACACCGAAAGCCCCCGTCCGTCGCGATCACCCTCGGCACCTGCGCATCGGCGCAGGACCGCGGTGCGGAAAGATGGGACAGCGTGAGCGGCGACATCATCGACGAACTGACCTGGCGCGGATTGATCGCGCAGTCCACCGACCTCGACGCCATGCGCGAGGCGCTGGCCGGCGGACCGCTGACCCTCTATGCCGGCTTCGATCCCACCGCCGCGAGTCTGCACGCCGGTCACCTGGTCCCGCTGCTGGCGTTGAAGCGTTTCCAGCGCGCCGGTCACCGCCCGATCGTGCTGGCGGGCGGCGCCACCGGGCTCATCGGTGATCCGCGCGATGTCGGTGAGCGGACCATGAACTCGACCGACACGGTGGCCGAATGGGCGCTGCGGATCCGCGCGCAACTCGAGCGCTTCGTCGATCTCGACGATTCGCCGACCGGCGCGGTGATCGCCGACAACATGGATTGGACCGGTCCGCTCTCGACCGTCCAGTTCCTGCGCGATATCGGCAAACACTTCTCGGTGAACGTCATGCTGGCGCGCGACACCGTCAAGCGCCGCCTCGACGGGGATGGCATGTCCTACACCGAATTCAGCTACATGCTGTTGCAGGCCAACGACTACCTGCAGTTGCGCCGCGAATACGGGTGCCGGTTGCAGGTAGGCGGATCCGATCAGTGGGGCAACATCATCGCGGGCGTGGAACTGAACCGCCGTGTCGACGGCGAATCGGTGCACGCGCTGACGGTGCCCCTTGTCACGTCGGCCGATGGCAAGAAGTTCGGCAAGTCCACCGGCGGCGGCAGTCTGTGGCTCGATCCGGAGATGACCAGCCCCTACGCCTGGTACCAGTACTTCGTGAACACGGCGGACGCCGATGTGGTGCGCTACCTGCGCTGGTTCACCTTCCTCTCGCGGGAGGAACTGGCCGAACTGGAGCAGGCGACCCAGGAACGCCCACATGCCAGGGAAGCGCAGCGCAAACTCGCGGCCGAGATGACCACCCTGGTGCACGGCGAGGAGCACACCCGCGCCGTGCAGTTGGCGAGTCAGGCCCTGTTCGGCCGCGCTGATCTGCGGGAACTGGACGAGAAGACGCTCGGTTCCGCCCTGCGCGAGGCCGCGGTGGACGGCACGATCGCCGAGACCGCGCCGGACCAGCCGGCGACCATCGTCGACCTCCTCGTGGCGAGTGGACTGTCCGAAAGTCGCGGCGCGGCTCGACGCGCGGTCAACGAGGGCGGCGCGTACGTGAACAACGAGAAGGTCTCCGACCTCGAATGGACCCCCGCCGAGGGCGACTACCTGCATGGACGCTGGCTGGCGCTGCGACGAGGAAAGCGCAATATCGCGGGGGTGCTGCGGTCCGGCGATTGACGCATTTCGTGGCTTGGGTCACATTTTCGTGACCCTGGCCGCGATTCCACCCTCTCGCAAGCCTCTGACCAGCGGAATTACATGGGTGTAGTGCGGATTTGACGCCGCGTTCTCTGCCGCGTAACTTAGTCCAGGTCAGAGCGACACGGACACCGACCCGGAGCCCAAACGCCCAGCTCAGAGGCTGGAAATAGGGACCGGGAAACGAGGTAGGACGATGAGCGCCTGGCCAACCTATAGAACACCGGCCGGAAGTGATCGACCGCGCGGACTTGACTCCGTGGGGGAGGTCAGTTAGGCTGGAAAAGTTGCCTCACAGAAGGTCCGGGTAGAAACGGGCGCCGATGTGTGTGCGTGTGTTCTTTGAGAACTCAATAGTGTGTCGATGAATGTCAGTGCCAAATGTTTTATTTGGTTCCGGCTCTTTCATACCCCCGTATGGATAGGGTTGGACATTTAGTCAGCAAATACTTTTTGTTGGCGTTTTGTTTTGCTGGGTTTTCGGACTCTAGTTTAGATCTGATTGCACTCCTTTTGGGGTGTGGTTGTGAGTCTTCAACGGAGAGTTTGATCCTGGCTCAGGACGAACGCTGGCGGCGTGCTTAACACATGCAAGTCGAGCGG
>NZ_JBEXFQ010000032.1:0-88215 GCF_040606855.1 Nocardia sp. NPDC005366 | reverse complement strand
GATTCCCCGCAGCCGAAGCCGCCTGCAAAGCAGCAGTCAACGCCGCCTGAGTCTTGGTGGTGGGATTGAACGAGTCCACGAGCACCTTCCTACCTATCGATTTACGCGGTCTGTCCGGAACGGGCGGCGAGCGAGCCCGGCCCCGTTTCCGGTACCGCATTCACGCCGTCCAACGCCGGAAAAGTTGAGTCTATTCCACTCAAGTTTGCCGGAGTGGGTCGGCGGTGTACGTCCCTATGGGTGGGTCTGCGCGGTCTGATCCGGGTGGACGATCATGACCGGGCATTGCGCGTGCTGCATGATCCAGGTGCTGGTCGAGCCGAGAAGCAGGCCGCGGAAGCCGCCGCGTCCTCGGCTGCCGACGACGATCAGCTGTGCCGATGCCGACGCCTCGGCGAGATGGTGTCTCGGTCCGGTGGGGAAGACCTTTCGTGTGACCCGTACGTCGGGGTACTTCTCCTGCCAACCCGCGAGCCGCTCCGCGAGGAGGGTGTGCTCGGCGACGTCCAGGTCGGCGATGGGGATTTCCAGGTAGGAGGCGCCGGCGAACTGCCCGACGTCGAGGTCGCTCCAGGCGTGCACGGCGACGAGTTCTGCGTTGCGCTCGGATGCCTCGGCGAATGCCGCGGCGATGGCGGCCTCTCCGATCGGACTGCCGTCGACGCCGACCACTACCGGGCCGTTGTTCTCGGGTGCGTTCCCGGCATCGATGTTGTGGACGACAACGACGGCGCCGTGCGCGTGTGCGGTGACCTTCAGCAGGGTGGATCCCAGACGTGTCAGTGTTCCGACGCCGGACAGCGCCCCCAGTACGACCATATGCGCGCTTTTCGACAGCGCGATCAGCAGTTGGGTGGGGTTCGCCTCGGACAGTTCGGTGGCGATGGTCAGATCGGGGGCTGCGTTCCTTGCCGTCGCCACGGCTTCGGCGAGGATCTCCTCGCCGTGGCTGTGCAGATTCTCGGTGACCGCGGGCACCATCACGTCATAGCTGCCGAGTACCCCGCGGATCGCGGCGAGGTCGATGGCGTGCACGATGTGCAGCCTGCGCTGACGTTGTGCCGCGGTGCGCGCTGCCCATCGGATCGCGGGCTCGCAGGTGTGGGAGCTGTCGACACCGACCACGACCGGTGCGGTCGCGAGTTGGTGCGGATTGTCGTTGTTGTTGGCGGTCATGACCGAGCCCTTCGGATTCCATGAAATGCGTCGACTCGAACGGTAAACCGGCCGTGTCCGGGTGAATGCGGGCGTTGGTCCCCGATCGCGGGGCCCTTGTGCCCGGTGCCGTCGGCGCGCTCAGCGCAACGGCACCTCCCACAGTTGGCCGGAGGTGAGGGTTTTCTCGACGTCCTCGATGTGGACGCGGATCGGCGCGGCGGTGCTCGGATGCAATCGAACGACCACCCGGGAGTGGCTGACCTGAACGGTCAGCGGTTGGTCTCGGTAGCTGAGAGTGAATTCGACCTCGGGGAGGTCGTCGGGCAGCACGGGGTGCAGCCACAGTGTGTCGCGGCGTGTCTCTACTCCGCCGTAGCAGCGCAGCACCATGTCCGCGGTACCTGCCATGGCGCCGATGTGGACGCCCTCACGGGTGGTTCCTTCTTGGGTATCGTCCAGGTCGGCTTCGAGCGCCTGCGAGAACAGTCCCCAGGACATGGCTCGGTCGGTACGGGCGAGCACCCAGGAGTGGGCGAGGCGGCTCAGGGTCGAACCGTGACTGGTGCGAGCCAGGTAGTAGCCGACCGTGCGCGGGATCACCTCGGGCGGAAGGGAATAGCCGAGACGATCGAGGATGTGGCGTAATTCCTCGGCCGAGAAGAGATAGAACAGCATCAGCACGTCGGCCTGCTTGGACAACTTGTAGCGATTGGTGCTGTCGCCTTCGGAGTGCAGGATGAGGTCGAGACGTCCGATGTTGCCGTATTTCGCGCGGTAGGACTCCCAGTCGAATTCATCGAGTGCTTCGTAACCCTCGAATTGACTGATGATCCCGTCCTCGTGGAACGGCACTCGCAATCGTCTGCTGATTCGGTCCCAGTGCTCGGGCTCGTCGGGCCGCAGTGCGAGCCTCTCGTGCAGTGACTCGTTGTCGTGGCCCGCGATGATATCGACGACGTCACCGGCGCGGGCGAGCACCCACGCCGTCAGGACATTCGTATACGCGTTGTTGCGCACTCCGGAGCCGGGGGAGTCGGGATATCCGTCGTGGTATTCGTCCGGACCCATGACGCCGTCGATGTCGAATCGGTCGTCGCCGGGGTCGTGGACGGCCATGCTCGCGAACAGTCTGGCGATCTCGATGACCATCTCGGCGCCGGATTCCATGAGGAACGCGAGGTCGGCGGTCGACTGGTAGTACTGCCAGACGATGTAGGCGATGGCAAGTCCGACGTGGCGCTGTTGGTGGGAATTGTCCGGCATCCAGCTGCCGGTGCGGGTGTTGAGCAGTCGGGTGGGGGTTTCCTCGCGCCCGTCGCTGCCGCTGCGCCATGGGAACAGGGCGCCTTCGAGGCCGAGGCGTCTGGCCGCCGTCTTCGCTCGGGGGAGTCGACGGTATCGGTACTCCAGGAACGCGCGCGTCAGGCCGGGACTGCGCAGGGTCAGCATCGGGTAGACGAATAGTTCGTCCCAGAAGATGTGACCGCGATAGGCCTCGCCGTGCAGGCCGCGAGCGGGCAGTCCGATGTCGGCGTCGGGGCCCGCCGCGGTCGTGGTCTGCAGGACGTGGAAGACGTGCAGGTTCAAGGCCATTCGGTGGCGCTTCCCGTCACCGAGAACGATGCCGAACCGCCGCCACAACCTGGTCCACGCCCGAATGTGTTCGGCACGGAGTGCGGCGAAACCGGGTGCGTCCGCGATGCGTTCGGCGGCGTCGAGCGCGGCAGTCGATATGCCGCGGTCCCGGCTTGTCGTCAAGGCCGCGACCTTTTCGATCGTCCGCGCCGTGCCGGTCTGCACGGTGAAGGTGAATTCGATTCCCGGACTGTCTGTTCTGCTGATTCTCCGGTGCCGCACGCAGGGGCCGCCGGGTGAGGTCCTCGTGGCGACGGCGATATCGATACGTGACTGATCTGTGGTGGATTCGTGCAGTACGGTCCACTGGTCGAAGAATTCGTGTCGGCCGGGCAGGAGATGCCGGTACGCGATATCGCGGTCGGCTATCGCGTTGCGATTGGCGACATCGGCGTTGGTCATCGAGGTGACTGTGACCGGCCCGCTCCAGTTCTCGGCTTCGATGGTGAGTTGGATGGCAGCGAGGTGGAACTCGGCCATCGAATGGAACTGCCGCGTGGTGATCGTGGTCGCTCGGCCCGCCTCGTCCTTGTATCGGTCGACTCGTGTCAGCGTCCCGGTGCGTAGGTCCAGATTCTGGCGGTGGCTGAGCATTTCGGGGATTCCGGGGCGCAGTTCGGTGCCGTCGTCCAATCGGACACTCAGGAATGTCCAGTCCGGTGCGTTGACCATATGTTCGGTTTCGGTGGGCCAACCCTTGATGACGGTGGTGCATCGGTTGTAGATTCCGGCGATATAGGTTCCCGGATAGTGGATCGCGTCGGCGGTGGTACCGGGGTGTGCCGCGCGGGTGGCCCAGTATCCGTTTCCCATCGTGCACAACGCTTCTCGGGTGCCTTCGCGCGAGGGATCCCAGTGGTCGTAGGTGAGGTTCCAGCCGCCGGGTTGGATCGGCGCCGCTCCGCCGCACCATCGGAGGTCCGGGTGGTCGGAGACCGGGGCCGAGTCGGCGAGCCCGATAGCTCCGAGGTCGGTGACGACGACATCCGCCCCCGCTTCCGCCAACTGGGCTCCCGCTCCGTCGCGGTCCACACCGACGACCAGTCCGAATCCGCCCTTCGACGCGGCCGACACTCCGGCGGACGCGTCTTCGATGACCACGGCGTCGATGGGTTCGATCTCCAGCCGTCGGGCCGCTTCGAGGAACGTCGCGGGGTTGGGTTTGCCCGCGAGCGACATTCGCTGGGCTTCGGTGCCGTCGACCCGCGCCGTGAACATCTCCGAGATTCCCGCCGCGTCGAGGATTTCTGCCCCGTTACGGCTGGCGGTCACCAGCGCCGTCGGCACATGCGCGGCGCGCAGTTCGCGCAGCAGGCGAGCCGCGTCGGGGAAGACCTGCACGCCGGCGCTGGCCAGTTCGGCGGCGAAGATCTGCTGTTTGCGGGCGGCGAGTCCCGCCACTGTCATCCGATCCGGTGGATCGTCGGGAGCGCCCTCCGGTAGGTGAATTCCCCGGGAGCGGAGAAAGGACCGCACACCGTCTTCCCTGGGGCGGCCGTCGACCCAGCGACGGTAGTCGTCAACGGCGTCGAACGGCTCGGTGTCCGCGTTCGCTGAATCCGAGAGCACGGGATCGAACAGTGCTTTCCACGCGATGGCGTGCAGTCGAGCGGTGTCGGTGACGACGCCGTCGAGGTCGAAGATTACCGCACCGTAGTCGTTGGCGGTGCGTCCGGTCCGGGCCGGTGCGTCATCGAGTCTGGTGAGGTCTCCGCGTGCCGATGACGGAGGTGTCTCGGCGTCGAGCTGCGATTGCGGCACATACCGATCATCGGTGCCGAAGGCGCCGAGAGCAAGTGCCGTTGTACCCGGCCGCCATCGACCAACGCCCCCTGCCGGGAGGAGTTGGTCCGCGCGACAGTGATCCGGTACGCGGCCGACGCGCAGCGCGGAGGGGAAAGCGTGCCGACCTGTCAGGGCAGCGGCGCGGCCCAGCGCAGGATGGTGCCTCCGCTCGGATTCGGTCCGATGCCGAAACTTCCGCCCGCGTTTTCGGCGCGTGCCGCGAGGTTGGCCAATCCGCTTCGGCGCGTGTCGATTTCGCTGATCCCTGTGCCGTTGTCGGTGATTTCGATGGTGACGTCGTCACGGACGCGCAGTTCGACCGCCAGGGTGGTCGCGTGCGCGTGACGGACCACATTGCTGATGGCTTCGCGCAGGACGGCCTCGACATCGTCGGATAACGGGGGTGACAGCGCCGTGACGGGACCGGCTAGTCGCACGGTGGTGCGCAGGCCGGAGTCGGCGGTGGTGTCCACGACGATGCCGTGCAGATGTTTGCGGTAGTTCGCCGAATCGGCGGCGTTGTTGCTGTGCAGGTCGAAGATCGAGTGCCGGATATCTTGGACGATCGTCTGGACGTCTTCGATGGTCGCCGTCAGACGGGATTTCAGTTCAGGTGATTTGGTCCGCTGCGCGGTTCCCTGTAGGGACAACCCGACCGTGAACAGACGTTGGATCACGTGGTCGTGCAGATCTCGCGCGATGCGATCGCGGTCGGACAGGACGTCGAGTTCCCGCATGCGTGCCTGGGTGTCGGCCAGGCGCAGGGCCAGTGCCGCCTGATCGGCGATGACGCCCATCATCTGCTGTGCCGCGATCTCCAGAGATGGCGCGCCCACCGGGCGCAGCGCGGTGAGCACTCCGATCACGGAGTTACCGGCGCGCAGCGGCAGGATCAGCGCCGGACCGAATTCCTCGGTGGAATCATCGAACGGGTTGAAGGCCAGCTTCTCGACCGACACCATCCGCCCGGTTCGGAAGACCTCGCCGGAGTGCGAACTCTCCACGGGTATACGGGTTTCGACCAGAGTGCCCGACCGAGTGCCCGCCGCGGCGACCACGATGAGTTCGGTGGTGTCCTCGGCCGGGATGTCGGGGTCCTCCGGTCTTGCCACGAAGGTCACGGCAGATTCGGTCAAGGCCAATGTGCGTTCGACGACGACCTCGAGGACGTCGCCGGACTCGCCGTTGCCGAGGAGTTCGGTGGCGACGTCCCTGGTCGCCTCCAGCCAGTGTTGCCGAACGCGACCCTGCTCGTAGAGGCGGGCATTCTCGATGGCGATACCCGCGGCGGCGGCCAACGCCTGAACGACCACCTCGTCGTCATCGGTGAACTCCTGACCACCGGCCTTCTCGGTCAGGTAGAGATTGCCGAACACCTCGTCGCGAACCTGGACCGGAACGCCGAGGAAAGTGTGCATGGGAGGGTGGTGCGGGGGGAAGCCGACCGAGGACGGGTGGTCCGAGAGATTGGTGAGGCGGATGGGTTCGGGCCGTTCGATCAGGACGCCGAGAACGCCGTGGCCGCGTGGCAGATCGCCGATCATGACCCGGGTGCGGTCATCGATGCCTTCGTAGACGAACTCGGCGAGTTGCTGGCTTCCGACCTCGGTGTCACGGACCCCGAGTGCGCCGTAGCCCGCGTCGACCAGTTCGATAGCGGCGTGCACGATGGCGCGCAGCGTGTTGTCGAGATCCAGCCCGGCGGTGACGACGAGCATGGCTTCGATCAGTCGATCCATCCGGTCGCGGACATCGACTATCTGCGCGATCCTGTCCTGTACTTCGAGGAGCAATTCGTGCAGTCGCAGTTGCGACAGTGTCTCGGTGACCGCGATCCGGCCGTTCGATCTCGAACCAGACCGCTGGTCCTCCGTGTCCGGCATAAGATCACTATAGAAGTATCGGGCGCGGGTGAGGTATAGCCATCGTCAAGATTGCTGGTCGGGGCGATCCAACTTCGAGGCCAGCACCGCCGCCTGCGTCCGTCGCTCGACCCCGAGTTTGGTCAGCAAGCGTGAGACATAGTTCTTGACCGTCTTCTCCGCCAGGAACATCCGGGTCGCGATCTGCCGGTTGGTCAATCCCTCGCCCAGCAGCGAGAGCAGTGTGCGTTCCTGCTGGGTCAGCGTCGCGAGGGGGCCCTTGTCGCTCTCGGCCTCAGCGCGCAGTTTCGCCATCAACGCCGCGGCGGCGCGGTTGTCGAGCAGGGATCTTCCCGCACCGACCTCACGGATCGCGTCGATGAGTTCGAGGCTGGTGATGTCCTTGACGACATAGCCGCTGGCACCGGCGAGGATGGCGTTCAGCATCGCCTGTTCGTCGGTGAACGAGGTGAGCATGAGGCATTTCAGATCCGGATTCGCGGACAGCAGCTCGCGGCACAGTTCGATGCCGTTGCCGTCGGGCAGGCGAATATCGAGGACGACGACGTCGGGGCGTAGCGCGGGGATCCTCGCCAGCGCGTGGGAGTAGCCGGCGGCCTCGCCGATCACCTCGAGATCGGGCTCCGCGGTGATCAGCTCACCCACCCCGCGACGGACTATCTCGTGATCGTCAACCAAGAACACCGAAATCATGGCGCCTCCTCCTCGCTGGGTCCGCTCATGGCTATCCCATGGCGGGAGCGATTTCACCGGGTGCGGCGTCGACACCGGTTGTGGCGTCCGCGGACCGAACCGACGAAACTGTCGTATTACATTGTGCACCGAGCAGCCAGGCCCGCATCGCATCGGCGACCGTGCGCTCGAGTGGGCGGGCGGTATCCAAGCGCACCGCGTCGGGCCACGAGGTCCCGGTCGCGGCGATGGCCGCCGCGATCTCGGCGGTGGCGTCGGAATCGGTATTGTGGCGTGCGCCGATTCTCGCCTCGGCGATCTCGCGAGGACAGACGCATTCCAGCGCGATCAGCTCCGCGCTGACGGCGTCGGCGAGTTCGCGAGCGTGACGACGCTCGGTCTCGTCGGTCCAACTGGCGTCGAGGATCACCGAGCGGCCCGACCCGAGCAGTGCGCGTGCTCTGGCGCGCAATTCGCGGTAGACGTGGCTCTTGCTCGCGGCGGAGTACAGACCGGTGCCGAACGAACCTGCGTCCCCGGCTATTTCATGGTTGGCGAGCAATTCTCGGCGGAGGTGATCGCTGGAGAGCACGACGGCCCCGGTGGCCGCTGCCAGTTCGGTGGCGGCGGTCGATTTGCCGGTGCCGGGTAGACCTCCGATCAGGACCAGGCGAATCGCCGCGCTCTCCACATGCTGCTCGGTGATGGCCAGATGCCGCCGGGCGCGGTCGAGCGCGGTGTCATCGCCCTGACTGTGTCGAATCAGGTCGACTTTCGCTCGGACGAGTGCGCGATAGGCGATGAAGTGATCGGTCAAGGCGACGGGGGCCGAGTCCCCGGTGGTTCGGCGATATTCCGCGAGCAGCGCGGCGCCGAGGTCGGGGTGCCCCAGGAATTCGAGGTCCATGGCGAGGAAGGCGATGTCGTCGAGACGGTCGACGAACCGCAGCCGGTCGTCGAAATCGAGACAGTCCAGAACCCGGAATCCGTCGGGCAGGTCGAAGATGTCCTGACTGAGCAGGTCGCCGTGACCGTCGACGATCTCGCCGTCGGCGATGCGCTGCGCGAACAGCGGAGCACGTCCTTCGAGGAAGCGAAGCGCCAGGTGCTCGATCCTGGCGAGTCGGCTCCGGTCGACGAGTTCGGCCGACTGGTCCGCCAGCGGGCGTAGGAGGGACAGCCACCGGTCGCGCAGTGCGGCGGGCGTGCCCTCGGCGTCGATGTCGGGGCCGCGACGGGCGTCGTCGTGAAATCGCGCGAGCATGTGCACCAGCGACGACAATCGCGAGCTGTCCCAGGCCGGTTCGTTCACGAGGTTGGACAGTCGGCGGTCCTCCGGCATCCGCCGCATCACGAGTACCGGCTCCGACGACGCCGAGGTCGGGTCGACCAGGTGCGCGATCCCGAGGTAGACATCCGGCGCAATCCGCCGGTTGAGTTCGAGTTCGCGCGCGCAGGCCCGTTCGCGGAGTTCCTGGGTGCTGAAGTCGAGGAAGTCGGTCGCGATGGGTTTCTTCACTTTGAAGGCGCGCTCGCCGCACAGGGTCACGATTCCGGTATGCGTCTCGTGGATCCGCGCGGGGGTGGAGCCGACCACGTTCACGAGGCGTCGGTAGCGGGTCCGGCCACCGTGAGGCCGACGGTGGAGCCGCCGTCGAGCACGAATTCCGATCCCGTCGAATACGTCGCCTGTTCGACGATGAACCGCACCATGTCGGCGACCTCCTCGGGCTCGCCGAAACGTGCCAGCGGCTGTCCGGCGGCCATATTCGGATCGAGGTCGGCGGTCATGGGTGTGCGGATCGGGCCGGGATGAACCGAACAGACGCGCACGCCCGCGTCCCCGAGTTCGAGGGCGGCGGCCTTGGTCAGTCCACGCAGACCCCACTTGCTCGCCACATAGCCGGCGATGCCCGAGTAGCCGATCAGCCCCGCGGTCGAGGAGACGTTGACGATGACACCGTCGCCCGCGGCACGCAGACGCGGCGCTGCGTGGTGCATGCCGAGCCAGGGGCCTACGAGATTGACGTCGAGCACGTGCCGGAACATCGCGGGTGCTTCCGATTCGATGCCCCCGAAATCGACGATCCCGGCATTGTTGACAAGGACGGCCAATGGCCCGAACGTCGCCTCGGCCTCATCGAGAACCAGCCGCCACTGGTCTTCGTCGGTGACATCGAGATGGCAGAACATCGCTCGCGAGCCCAGCGTCTCGGCGGTGGCTTTACCGGCCTGATCGAGCAGATCGGCGACGATGACGCCGGCTCCGGCGTCGACGAGCGTTCGCGCGATGGCCGCGCCGATACCGCGCGCACCCCCCGTCACGATCACGCTGCGGCCACGAAGATCGGGCATGGTGACCAACTCCTTGGGTAGTCGATCCCTCAACAATGGTGGACGGCGATCACTGTGGTGATGGCCGAAAGTCCCCGATCATCAGGGCCTTTCGGTTCGTCATCCCCGAGTGTACGTGGCATGGTTCGCGCTCTATCCGCTGACGAGGACCTCATCGATCGGGCGGCGTGGTGTGCGCGGTGGACCCGGGGCGGTGGCGCGCCCGACACGGACGAAAATCTGGGGATGGGGTTCACCGATCGCCTCGATGACCCTCGCGCGGATGGCGGGCAATTCGGTGAGATGGCTCATCACACAGGTCGACAGGTCGTAGACGGTGCATTCCAACAGGACCGCTGACAATGCCTCACCACAGGCCGACAACGATTCGATCGTGTCGTCGCGGCTGCCGAGCGCGATGATGCGCGCCTGGTCCCGCTCCTCCGGTCCCGGACTCGCTGTGCCCGCGAGAAATTCGCGGTTGGTCGGTACTCGGAGGTGGTCTTCGCGCGGCGGCAGAGCCGAGGCCGGGACACCGGCGTCGGGGCCCGCCGCGCCGAGCCACCAGGTGAGCTCGGCCTGGTAGTAGGGATCGCGACGGCGCAGCGCCGAGGCGCTCCACGAGATTCGGCCGAGCGTCTCGCGCGTCTCGTCATCGATCGCCAGCATCCGCGTGTCGTGGTGTCGGCAGAGTTCTTCCAGGACCGGTACGAGGTCGGGCCACGGCTCGGCGGGCGCGTACGGCGCGCGGTCGGTGTAGCGGTCATCGATCGCGGCGGCGAGTTCCACATCGCTGTCCAGCACGGGGGTGGGACCGCTGAACTCCAGTGACGCCAGGTGAGTCCGGTCGGTCGGTTGCGGGAAGCGCTCGACTCGCGGTCGCCACCCTGCCGCGGTCCACGCGGTCACCGCGTGATCCAGCGCGGCGCCGCAGCCGATGATGCCCTGCCGGTTGAAGGCATCGGTGGAGGGGAGCAGTCGTTCGGCGTCGACGGTCAAGGCCAGCCGGACGCCGTTCCAGCGCCAGCGCCACGGCTGGCTGTTGTGCAAGGAGGGCGCGCGGCTCGCGCGTTCCACCACCGTGCGCACCGTGGCCTCGTCGGGAGCGAGAACGTCCATCACGCCTCCTTGTCTGTCTTCCGATGCCAGCGTAGAGCGAGTGGCGGAACCTGCGGTGACGAACCCGGCATGCCACAGTGTGGACATGCGCGCATGGCGAGTTCGGAAACCGGGTCCGGTCGACACGTCCCCGATGGTGATGGATGCGATGAGCGAGCCGGAGCCGTCGGGTGACGAGCTGCTGGTGCGCGTGCTGGCGTGTGGTGTGTGCCGGACCGACCTGCACGTGGTGGAGGGCGATCTCGCCGTCCATCGGCGGTCGGTGGTGCCCGGCCACGAGATCGTGGGTGAGGTGGTCGCCGTACCGGACGGTCGGGCGGACTTCGCGGTGGGCGATCGGATAGGGATTCCCTGGCTCCGCTATACCTGCGGGTCGTGCAGGTACTGCCTTCGCGGTGCCGAGAATCTCTGCCCGAATTCGCGATACACCGGGTGGGACGCCGACGGCGGCTATGCCGAATACGCTACGGTGTCGGCCGATTTCGCGCTCCGATTGCCGTCCGGCTACGGCGACGAGCAGGTGGCCCCGCTGCTGTGCGCGGGCATCATCGGCTATCACGCTCTGCTGCGCGCCGAGGTGCCGGAGGGCGGGGTGCTCGGCATCTACGGTTTCGGCGGGAGTGCGCACCTCACCGCGCAGGTAGCGCTGGCCCGCAACGCTCGCGTGCATGTGATGACTCGCGGGAGCGCGGCCCGCGAACTCGCTCTCGCGCTCGGGGCGCACTCCGCGCAGGGCCCGGCGGATCCGCCGCCGGAGCCGCTGGACTCGGCGATACTGTTCGCGCCGGCCGGTGAACTCGTGCTCCCCGCGCTGGAAGCGCTGGACGCGGGTGGCACGCTGGCGCTGGCCGGTATCCATCTGACAGATGTCCCGCCCTTGAACTATCAGCGACATCTGTTCCGCGAGAAACAGATTCGCAGCGTCACGTCCAATACGCGGGAACAGGCCAGGCAGTTCCTCGATTTCGCGCAGCGTCATCCGCTGCGTGTTTCGACGCATCGGTACGCGCTGGAGCACGCTGATCGCGCGTTGAGCGATCTGGTCCACGGCAGATTCGACGGCGCCGCGGTACTGGTCCCATGAGCGGGATTCCGCGCGCCACGGCGTGGCGGATCGCCGCTTCAGCGTCCTCGGACAGGTGACGGCGGAGGTCCCACGACCTGGGGACATCCTGCCCTTATGCGGGATCGGTCACCGGTGGCAGCGTGAGAACTACCGATGACGACCAGGACGGATCAGGGACAATGCGATACGGAATGCCCGATGAACGACTCATCGAAGCAGCGCTCGCGCTCGCGGTGCGGGCGCCGTCGGTGCACAACACCCAGCCGTGGCGGTTCCGCATCGCCGACCGCGGCATTCGCCTCTACCTGGATCCGGCGCGTTCGCTGGACGCCGCCGATCCCGATCAGCGCGATCTCCTGGTGAGCTGCGGAGCGGTGTTACATCACGCGCGCATCGCATTCGCCTCGCTGGGATGGTCGGCGGTCGTGGATCGTCTACCGGATCCGGATAGACCCGACCACCTCGCCACGATCGAACTGGTTCGTCATCGGCCGACGCCGACCGACGCGGCGCTCGGCGCCGCGATCACCCACCGCCGGACCGATCGAAGGCATTTCAGTTCCCAGCCCATACCGCGCGGTTACCTCGGATTGGTGACCGAGCGCGCCGCGGCCAATGGCGCCACGGTGCTCCAGGCTGCCTACGAACCCCGTCGGGTGCTGGTGGAGACGATGTATGAGGCCGCCCGCCGACATGCGGGCGACAGCTACTACCGACTCGAACTCGCCGAATGGAGCGGCAGGCACGACAGCGCGGACGGTGTTCCGGCGGCGAGCGCTCCGCATCGACGTGCGGGGCAAGGCATCCCGAACCGTGTCTTCGCTACCCCGCGTCTGGTGGATACCTCACGGGAACCCGATTACGCGGAGTTGCTCGTCGTCGGCACGGCCGGTGACGATCGGCTGTCCCGCTTGCGTGCGGGGGAGGCGGTGAGCGCGGTGCTGTTGACCGCTACGAATATCGGGTTGTCGACCTGTCTGCTGACCGAACCTCTCGAGGTCCCCGACTTGCGGCGCAGAATCCGGACCGGGGTGCTGGCCGATGTCTCCTATCCACAGGCTGTCATCCGCGTCGGGTGGCCCAACGACACCGCCACGTTGCCCGCCGTGCCGAGGCGTCCGATCTCGGAGGTACTCGAGGCCGCGGTTCCCCCGGTATGTGGAACCTCAACGTACTAGGGGGGAGTCGTCGCTGGCGTCGGGCAGTCCGAGGACGGCCTTGATACCGTGGCAAGTGCCGAAGTCGCCGTCGTAGGTGGTGGACGGCGGCAGGCGAAAACCCGATACGGCATGCTCGGTTTCCGACTGTTCGGACCGGATCGAGTCAGGCTGTGCGACTGCGGCTCGCCTCGGTGACGCCAAGTTGTGCCACAGGCCCATCGGTGGCGGGACTTTCGTCTCTGACCCTGCCGCACCGCGGCGGGGGATGCTCGGCATCGAGGGTATCGACTACGACGAAAGGCATGATGATGGCCGACAATTCTGGTCCAGCCCCCGGTCCGCGACTGGTGGTAGCCGTCGACGCTTCGGCGAGTGCGTATCAGGCGGCGGCGTGGGCGGCCTCGACGGCGGCCATGCGTCGGTGGCCCTTGCACATCCTCACCGCGGTGGGACTTCCCGACGGATTCGGCCCGGGATTGTCACTGTCGGAGGCGGATATCGAGTGGTTGACTCGTGACGGCGAGCGGATCGTGAACGAGGCCGCCAGGATCGCCGCCGAGGCGGCGCCCGGCGAGGAGTTGCAGATCAGCACCGAGGTGATATTCGAAGAAGTGATAGCGCTGTTGATCGAGCGCTCGAAGTCGGCGTCCATGTTGGTGGTCGGGAGCCGGGGTGTCGGAGCGTTCCAACGGGGGTTGCTCGGGTCGGTCAGCACCGCCATCACGCGGCACGCGCAGTGCCCGGTCGCGGTGATCCACGATGCCGCGGGCCAGACCGAGGAATGGAAGGTCAGACCGGTGCTGGTGGGTGTCGATGGCAGCGCGAACAGCACGCGGGCGATCGAACTGGCTTTCGCCGAGGCGTCTTTGCGCAAGGTCGGTCTGACCGCGCTGCACACGTGGAGTGATGCGACCGCGCTCGATCTTCCGGTGCCCGGTTGGGATTCGATCCGCGAATCGGAGCATGTGCTGCTCGCCGAGCAACTCGCGGGCTATCAGGAGCGTTACCCGGATGTCGCGGTACGCCGCGTCGTCATGTGCGATCGGCCCGCCCGCGCGTTGCTCGACGAATCGAGCAACGCGCAACTGGTTGTCGTCGGCAGCCACGGCCGTGGCGGATTCGCGTCCATGATGCTCGGTTCGACCAGCAATACCCTTCTGCACTCGGTCGAGTGCCCCATGATCATCGTGCGCGACACCTCCGCAGGCAGGCAGGAATCATGAGCAATAGACATCCCGACTCCGACACCGTGCGTGCCGCGCTGGCCCTGGCTGTGCGCGCTCCCTCGGTGCACAACACGCAACCGTGGCAGTGGCGCGTCGGCGACCGGACCGTGCATCTGTACGTGGACGACGAGCGCGGCCTGCCCCATACCGATCCGGACCACCGGGAACTGCTCCTCAGTTGCGGGGCCGCGCTTCATCACTTCCGGGTGGCCGCTCGCTCGTTCGGCTGGAACACCGTGGTGCACCGTTTCCCGAACCCTGACGACCCGAAACATCTGGCGGCGGTCGAGTTCGTACCGGTTACGCCGACCGCGGATGTGGTCGCGATGGCGCGCGCGATCGATGAGCGGCGTACCGATCGCCGCCAGCCCACCTCGTGGGAGGTGCCGGAGGCATTCGTCACCACCCTGGTCGCCGCGGGTGTCGCGGAAGGGGCGATGGTCAGTGAGATCCCCGGGGGAGGTACTCGTATTCGTCTCGTGGAGGCTTTCCGTGCCGCTTCGGCCGAGCATCGGACCGATGACGGGTACCAGTCGGAGTTGGCTCGGTGGAGTGGCCGCCATGCCGATATCGAGGGGGTGCCCGCCCGCAACGCCGTGCTGGCCGATGATCCGTTGACACGTGAGTTCCATGGGTCGACGCTGACCGAGGGGATATTGCGTGACCTCGACGTGCACGGCAGGTTGCTGCTGGTGCATACCGGTTCCGACGACGAGATGTCGCGGTTGCGGGCGGGGGAGGCCACCAGTGCCGTGTTGTTGTCGGCCACGGTATTCGGATTGGCGACCTGTCCGTTGACCGAACCACTGGAACTGCCGGGGACGCGTGCGCTCGTGCGCACGGATGTCTTGTCCGACAGTGGTTTTCCGCAACTCATCGTCCGTGTGGGGTGGGCGGCCACCAGTGCCGCCCGCGTGCCGGCGACCCCGAGGCGACCCCTGGAGGATATGGTGCGGCCACTGGAGTAGGGCGTGCGACGGGTCCGGCCGGTGGTCGGACCCGATCGGTTCAGGGGTGGACGATCGCGGCGCCGGTTCGAGGGAGGCCGAGTTCGTCGGCGATCGCGGCGGTCCAGCCACTGATCGCTGCCCAGTCGCGCAGGTCGCCGTAGCGGCCGCCACCCATCAACCGGTAGAGGACGCGGGCCTTCAACGAGACCCCCACACGTTCGTAATGGCCCGCGAAGGCTCGGTATTCGCGCGGTGAGATCGAGTCGCGCACCGCCGCGATCTTCGGCGGCACGGTCCGGCCGATGACGCGGCCGATGGGCCCGCGCAGGGCGGGACCGAGACCCACGCTGAACAACCAGACGGCGGTGTCGGCCAGCGCGGCCCGATTATTTCGCACGTAGTCGACGGCCGGCAGCAACAGGCTCATGTCGTGTATCGCGCTGCCGAGGACCACGGCGTCGAAGCGCGTCAGCTCGGGCGCGTGATCGACATCGGCCAGCTCCACCTCCGCGCCCCGCGTGGTGAATCCCTCGGCGATGTATTCGGCGATCTCCCGTGTGGATCCCTGAGCGGTCGCGTAGACGACAGCGATACGAGTCTTCTTCGATTCCATGTACTCGAGCCTTCCGTTCGGTGCGGCAGCGGGTCAGAGTCATCGGGCCTGTGCGACAGGGACGAACGGCCCTGCCCGACGCGTGTCGGGCAGTTGCCGGATCGATTGCCGCGAGGGCCTGTGACGACGACCTCGTGTCTTCAGTGCGACTGCGGTTGGGCGCCTATGGTCAAGAACTCCGTGACCGGGCGGCGCGAAGTCATCGGCGACTCGGGTCCATCGTCGTCCGCTCCTATCCGGATGACAACTTGCGGGGTGACCTGATGGCCGATCAGTCCGGTGAGAAGCCGACGGGCGGCGGGCAGCTCGGTGAGGTGGGTCAGTGCGCACGTGGCCGCACCCATGGCGGCACATTCGAGCAGCACCGCGGACAGCGCCTCGCCGACGCAGAGCCATTCCAGCGTCGAATCGCCGTGGGTGCTGAGTACGATCAGCCGGGCGCGATCATCGATGTCCGCACGCCTCGGGACGTTGTTCCCGGCGGGCAAGGTGCGGCCGATCGGGGTATTGCGCGCTTCACGCTCGGAGGCCAGCAGCTCACGCGGGACTCCCTCTGTCGGCCTGGAATGTCCTATCCACCAGTGTAATTCGGACTGGTATTGCATGTCGTACCGTTGGATGGCCGCAGTGTGCTCGGAGGCGGTCGCCAATCGCGGTCGTACGGATTCGTCGAGGACGTCCAGTACGACCTCGTGGGGAGATACCAGCATCCGTAAGTTGTGCAGCAGTTGATCCCATTGATCGGGTTCTCGCATGGGCAGCCGGTCGGTGCGTCGGCGAGCGATGGCCTCGGCGCGGGCGAGCACCCCCGATGGCGGATCGGTCCACGGCCGGAATTCGATGGTGGCGAGCCATTCCGGGTGGGCCGGATCGGGCATCCGGATGGTATCGGTGTGCCACCCGGTGGCGGCGAACGCGGTGCGCACATGGTGCAGCATGGCGCCGCAACTGATCAGGAGTTGTCTGCCGGAGGGATCGGCTACGTCGAGCATTCGACGGTCGTCGCGATACAACCGAAGGGTCGGGCCGTCGAGAACCAACCGCCACGGTTGTGTGTTGTGCACAGACGGTGCGCGGCCGGCCAATCGCATCGCCGCGAGCACCGTCGAATGATCGGGCATGGTGGAGATGTTGCTGTTGGTCATGAACCGAGTGTGATGACGTGATGGGCAGGCGACTACGGGAATTGCGCCCGTGCTGTGGGGACCTTGGTCACGAGGTTCCGGTCGAGGCGACTCCGGCGATCGTCGTCGGTGACTTCCGGTCCAGTATCGAGGACTTCCGCACACAGCGATCGTCGAACTCTCCGGCGATAGTGGGACGGTGAGCCTCGAACACGCCAGTGAGACCGAGCCGACCGGGATCGATCCGCGCGAACCGGTTTCGGCGCTGATGAGAGATCTGCGGACCACACCCGATGGACTGTCCGAGCGGGAAGCGGCCAGACGCCTGGAGTTGTACGGCCCGAACGAACTACCGCAGCGATCGGCGGGCCGATGGTGGACCGCGTTGGGACGCCAGTTCGTGCATCCCCTGGCGATGCTGCTGTGGGCGGCGGCCTTTCTGGCCTTCCTCTCCGGCGCGGTCGTGCTCGGCATCGCGGTCGTGGTGGTCGTCGTGCTCAACGCGATGCTGGCGTTCTGGCAGGAAAACCAAGCCGAGCACGCGGTCGCGGCGCTCGGGCGGTTCCTCCCGCAGCAGGTGATGGTGGTCCGCGGCGGTCGGCACAGTCGAATATCGGTTTCCCAGCTCGTGCGTGGTGATGTGCTGATCATCGAGGAAGGAGAGCGGATACCCGCGGACGCGCGCCTGCTCGATGGAGCGGTACGGGTGGACATGTCGGCGTTGACGGGGGAGTCGACGCCGGTCACGCGCAGTTCTACGGCGACCGATCGCGCCGACCGATCCGTGGATTCGCCCGCACTCGCCTTCAGTGGCACATTGTGCACCGGGGGAACGGCGCTGGCCGTCGTGCACAGCACCGGCGTGCATACCGAACTCGGCCGCATCGCGGCACTGTCCCAGCATGTCAGGCAGGAACCGAGCCCGCTCGAGCGGCAGGTCAGGCGGGTGGCCTGGTTGATCGCGGCGGTCGCGGTCGGTGTGGGGGCGGCCTTTCTGCCGCTGGGTCTCATGGCCGGATTGTCGTTGTCGTCGGCCTTCCTTTTCGCGATCGGTTTGCTGGTGGCCAACGTGCCCGAGGGGCTGCTTCCGACGATCACCCTGGCACTGGCCGCGGGGGTACGGGCCATGGCCCGGCGCGGCGCGGTCGTGCGGCGGCTGTCGGCGGTGGAGACGCTGGGCTCGACGACGGTGATCTGCACCGACAAGACCGGCACGCTGACGGTGAACAAGATGAGCGTGGTGACGACGACGTCGGCGCACCCCGCCATGGCCGAAGCCCTCGCGTGGTGCGCCACCGCGGAACTCGGCGAGCAGGAGTCGGGGGATCCGATGGAGGTCGCCTTGCTCCGATATGCCGAGTCGGTCGGCGCGGCGATCCCGGCCGCACGACGTCATGCGGCCCGTCGCGGGCTGTATCCGTTCGATCCGCAGATCCGGTTGATGTCGACCATCGATGAGATCGACGGCGGACTCGTTGTGCATGTCAAAGGCGCGCCGGAAGCGGTGCTGCCCCGCTGTAGTGACTCCCAGGATGGGGATTTCGCCACCGTCGAGCAGGCCAGGACGCAGGTCGAGGCCCTGGCGGAGCGGGGGCTTCGGGTGCTGGCGGTCGCGCGGCGAGAATGGGAGGGGCCCGCACCCGCCGATCGGGAACAGGTCGAGCGCGATCTCGTCTTCATCGGCTTGGTCGCGCTACTCGACCCGCCTCGCCCGGAAGTCGCCGCGGCGGTCACCGCGGTGCACCGAGCCGGGATCCGCGTCCATGTCATCAGCGGCGACAACGGGGGGACCACGGCCGAGATCGCGCGCCGAGTCGGGATCGCCGTCGATCGGGTGTTCGACGGCCTCGAGGTCGAGGCGATGTCGGATGAGCAGTTGGACGCGCTACTGGCCCTGCCCGGTGAGATCGTCTTCTCCCGTGCGACCCCCGAGGTGAAGCTGAGGATCGCCGACGCACTGCGCCACAACGGCGAGGTGGTGGCGATGACCGGCGACGGCGTCAATGACGCGCCTGCTCTGCGTCGCGCCGATATCGGAGTCGCGATGGGCCAGAGCGGGACCGACGTGGCGAGGGAGGCGGCCACCCTCGTCCTGACCGACGACAACTTCGCCACCATCGCGGTCGGGATCGAGGAGGGGCGCCGGGTCTTCGACAATGTTCGCAAGTTCGTGCTGTACATCTTCGCGCACGCGGTGCCGGAAGTCGTGCCGTTCCTGTTGTTCGCGCTGTCGGGTGGCGCGATACCGCTGCCATTGACAGTGCTGCAGATCCTGGCGATCGATCTCGGTACCGAGACCCTTCCCGCGCTGGCCCTCGGCCGCGAGACCGCCGAACCAGGGGTGATGAGCAAACCACCTCGTCCGCGGTCCGAAGGTGTCATCACCGGTCGATTGTTGTTGCGCGCCTGGGGGGTTCTCGGTGTGGTCTCTGCCGTGCTTGTGATGGCGGGCTACTTCACGGTTCTCGTGCACGCGGGTTGGCATCCCGGTGCTGACGTCGGCGCGGGCTCGCCGCTGCATCACGCGTATCTACAGGCAACCACGGTCACCTTCGTCGG
This sequence comes from Nocardia sp. NPDC005366, assembly GCF_040606855.1. NCBI lineage: Bacteria > Bacillati > Actinomycetota > Actinomycetes > Mycobacteriales > Nocardiaceae > Nocardia > Nocardia sp. NPDC005366. Next base: position 68,931 of record NZ_JBEXFQ010000032.1, on the reverse strand, counting down.
CATCGTCGCATGCCAGCTCGGCACCGCGTTCGCCGCGCGCACCGAGTACGCGTCGCTGCGATCGATCGGCTTCACGTCCAACCGACTGTTGTTGGGCGGCTGCGTATTCGAGATCGTCTTCGCGTTCGCGCTCGTCTACCTGCCGCCGTTACAGACGATCTTCGGCACCGCGGCGCTGTCGCCGTGGATGCTGCTGCTCCTCGCCCCCTTCCCGGTGATCGTGTGGGCCGTCGATGAATGGCTGCGGTACCGACAGCGCCGACGGCGGAAACCCTTCGCGCGCCGACTCGATCCGCGAAGTTCCGCTAATGTGACGGCCGGAACGTCGAGCAACCTCACCGTGATCCCGCGCGGTGAGTGATGAGCGCCGGAGCCGTCCGTCCAGCTGGTTCGACACGTGGCAGGGCCGAATAGGTCTTCATACCGTGACGTTCGCCTCTGACGACGGACACAGGGCGCGGTGAGGATGGACGGCATGGCTGCTGAGCTCGCGATATCGATAACCGGGTTGACCAAGTCCTTCGGCCGCGCCGTCGCGCTCGAGGGCCTCGACCTGTCGGTGCAGACCGGTGAGGTGCACGGCTTTCTGGGACCGAACGGAGCCGGGAAGACCACGACCATCAGGATTCTGCTCGGTCTGCTGCGCGCCGACGCGGGCACGGTACGGCTACTCGGCGGTGATCCCTGGCGAGACGCCGTCGCGCTGCACGGTCGCCTCGCCTACGTCCCCGGTGAGGTGACATTGTGGCCAGGCATCACCGGAGGCGAGGTGATCGATCTGATGGGGAAGTTGCGCGGTGGGATCGACCGGCGCAGGCGTGCCGAGATGCTGGAGCGTTTCGATTTGGATCCGCACAAGAAGGCGCGCGCGTACTCGAAGGGGAACAGGCAGAAGGTCGCACTGGTCGCGGCGCTGGCCTCGGAGGCCGAGTTGTTACTGCTCGATGAGCCGACGGTAGGGCTGGATCCGCTCAAGGAGGCCGAATTCCAGCAGTGTGTCCGGGAAGCGACCGCGCTCGGCCGGACGGTTCTGCTCTCGAGTCACATCCTGGCCGAGGTCGAGGCGCTGTGCGACCGGGTGAGCATCATCCGGCACGGACGTACCGTCGAGAGCGGCACACTCACCGAATTGCGCCATCTGACCCGCACCGCGGTGACCGTCGAGACCGAGCGGCCGACGCCGCCGCTGGACACCATCGCGGGCGTCCACGACGTGATCACGGACGGTCTTCGAGCCCGGTTCGACGTCGAGGACCAGCATCTGGATGCCGTGCTGCGGGTGCTGGCCGAGGCCGGGGTGCGAAGTATCACCAGCACCCCGCCGACGCTGGAGGATATCTTCCTGCGGCATTACGGTCCCGACCCGGCCGAGGTGGCGCGGTGAGCGTCTCCACGTTGTCGCCTCGGCGTGCCATGACGAGCGCCGCCGGCGCGGGTGTGTTGTTGCGCTTCGCGCTGCGCCGGGAACGGTTCACCCTGCCGTGCTGGCTTCTCGGCGCCGCCCTGCTGCTGGCCATGCAGTCCGTGAGCAGCCAGCGTTTCTACGACACCCCGGCCGACCTCGCCGGGCTCCGCGAGATGATGGGCGCGAACGCGGCGGCCGTGGCGCTGGGTGGGCCGACCCGATTGCTGGACACCATCGGCGGCGAAGTGCTGTTCGAGGTATTCGCCTACCTGGCGATCGTTGTCGCGCTCATGAACATGTTCCTCATCGGTCGGCACACCCGCTCGGACGAGGAAGCCGGACGCGACGAGTTGATCCGCTCGGCGAAGGTGGGTCGGCGAGCGCCCGCGCTGGCCGCGCTCGCCCTCGCGGCGGTCGCCGACCTCGGTGTCGGCGTGGTGCTGACCCTCACCGCGGTGGGAACCGGGCTGCCGGTCGAGGGCTCGGTACTGACCGGTGTCGGGATAGCCGGTATCGGAGCGACATTCGCGGCGGCGACCACGCTGGCCGCGCAGATATTCGAGAATCCACGCAGTGTGTACGGCGCGGTCACCTCGGCCCTCGCGCTCGCCTACGTGTTGCGAGCACTCGGCGATGTCGGCAGCGGTACCGCTTCCTGGGCTTCGCCGTTCGGGTGGGGGCAGCGCACCTATCCGTATGTGGTCGATCGGTGGTGGCCGGTGGCGTTGTTCGCCGTCGCGAGTGTCGCACTGATCGGTGCCGCCTTCGCGCTACTCGAGCGTCGAGATTTCGGCGCCGGTCTGCTGTCGTACGGAACGGGGCGGGCAACGGCGTCGTTCGCGCTGGCATCGCCGCTCGGGTTGGCGTGGCGCTTGCAGCGCGGGTCCTTCGCTGGCTGGATCCTCGGCGTGCTCGGACTCGGCGCGGCCTATGGGTCGTTCGCCGAAAGTATCGCCGACTATCTGGCCGATAACCCGGAATTGGCGGCGTTCCTCCCCGGCGGCGCCGCCGATGCGGTGAATTCCTATCTGGCACTGACACTTTCGATGACCAGTCTGCTCGCGGCCGCTTTCGGCATCACCGCGGTACTGCGGGCCCGAGGCGAGGAGATCGCGGGACATACCGAACTCGTTCTGGCCGCACCGGTGAGCCGTACACGGTGGCTTGCCGGTCATGTGACTGTCGCCCTGCTCGGTAGCGCGGCGGTCGCCGTCGCGGGCGGGTTCGGCGCGGGGCTGACCTACGGCCTGACAGTGCGGGACGCGAGCCAGGCGACGCGGATGGCCGTGGCGTCGGCGGCCTACTGGCCCGCCCTCGGGGTGACGATCGCGGTGGCGGTCCTCGGATTCGGCGTACTCCCACGGCTCGCGGCTGTCGTCGCCTGGGCGGGTTTCGCCTACTGCGCGGTGGCGCTGCTCTTCGCGGACTCCTTCGACCTTCCCGACTGGTTCGCCGTCGGATCTCCGTTCGAGCACACCCCTCGCGTCCCCCTCGAAGAGGCCAACGCCGCAACGATTCTCGGTCTCATCGGCGTCGCCGTGGCGGTGTCGGTCGCCGGGTTCGCTGGCTTCCGCCGCCGTGACATCGGCTATTGACCGGGGCGGCGCCGAGATGAACGACTCGAGGAATGGAGCAATCGTGACCGAAGTCGATCGAACAGATGTGCAGGCCAGGATCGCGGAGTTGATCGGGCGGCGCCCGATGGTCGGCGCCGCGATCGGTGTCGTACGTGACGGGCGTGTGGATTCTCTGACACTGCACGGGCTTTCGAACGTCGCCACGGGGCGTCCGGTCAGCGAGGACACCGTGTTCCGGGTGGCCTCGATCACCAAGACTTTCACCGCCATCGCGATCATGCAGTTGTGCGAACGCGGCGCGGTCGATCTCGATGCCCCCGCGCAGGGGTACCTGCGCGCCTATCGCCTCGCCCCCGAGCGTCCCGATTTCCGTTCCCCGACGCTGCGGCAGTTGCTCACCCACACCGCGGGGGTCGGCGAGACCGTACACCCCGCCAAACTCGTATTCCCGGATTTCGGAGAGAGCGTCGCGCCGGGCGCGACGATCCCGTCCTTGGCCGAGTACTACCGTGGCGCGCTGGCGCTCCAGGCCGAGCCGGGGACGCGGTGGACCTACTCCAACCACGGCTTCGCCACGCTCGGCCAGATAGTCGAGGACGTGAGCGGGGTGACGCTGGCGAAGTATCTCCACGAGCACGTCTTCGAGCCGTTGGGGATGCATGACACCACCATGTCGTCGTTGAGCTACCCGCACGCGCGGCTGGCGACCGGGTACACCTATCGCCGCAACGGCCCGCGTCCGGTTCCGCTGCGGGAGATGGTCACCGCGGGCGCCGCCTCGGCCTATTCGACGGTCCGCGATATGGGGCGTTACCTGGCCGCGCTCATGAACGGCGGAGCGAACGAATTCGGAACTGTCCTGGCCGCGGACACACTCGCGACGATGTTCGAGCCGCAGTATCAGCCCGATCCGCGAATTCCGGGAATGGGGCTGGGATTCTTCCGCGCCGAGATGGGCGGTCACCGCGTCATCGAGCACCAGGGCATCCTCACCGGATTCGATTCCCAGATCTGGGTAGCCCCCGACGACAAGGTGGGGGTGATGGCGTTCACCAACGGCGCGCATCGCGCAATGCTCTGGTTGCCCGCGGAGACCTCGAGCCTGATGCGTGGACTGCTCGGTGTCGCCGACGAGGAGATCCGCACCGACGTCGCTCAGCATCCCGCGCTCTGGGGCCAGCTCTGCGGTGACTACCGGGTGCCGGGGCGGCTCAGCGACGTTCGCGCCAAGGCGATGGTCGGCGCGGGAATCCGGGTTCAGGTTCACCACGGGCGACTCGTGCTGCGGGTGCTGACTCCGGTACCCGGCCTCTACCGGGGGCTGGCGCTGCATCCCGACGATCCCCACGATCCGTTGGCGTTCCGCATCGATCTGACCGAATACGGTCTCGGCACCTTACGTGTCGTCTTCACTCGGTCACCGCTGTCCGGTGCTACCGCAATGCATATGGACGTGATGCCGATCACCGCTCGCAGGCGCTCGCGGTGATCGGCAGTGACGGCCCCGGTCCCGATGCGCCGGGATAGGCGGACCCACGCAGGGTGGGGGCTCAGAGTTGCGCGCTGATCCGGGCGAGCCCGTCCTGCTTGTGCGCGAGGATGGGGAAGTCCGCGTCGATGAGCAGGCGCATCATCTTGGAGTTGGTGGGCATGACATCGGCGACGAAGCGTTGGATGCCGCGTTCGCGAGCAAGCCGTGCGAGGTGGTGGAGCAATTCGGTGCCGATGCCGTGTTCTTGCTGGTCGCGAGCGACGACCAGCGCCACCTCCGCTGATTCGGTCCCGTCCAGCGCCACGAAGTTCGCGACCCCGGCGAGTCGATCATCGACGAAGGCGCCGACCGCCCCGTGGGCGGGGTCGTCGCGGGAGATGGCGGCGGCGACGGCCGGCAAGTCCTTCGGGACCGGCGGGGTGAGGAATCGGTAGACGCTGTCTTGGCGGTCCATCGCGGCATGCAGGTCCAGTATCGCCTCGGTGTCACCGGGGCTCAATTGTCGGATGGCGACGTGGCCGGAGTGCGGGGCCGCGGCGTCGGCGGTCATCGTCGTAGTCCTTTCGATGGGAACGCGGGCGCCGATCAGGTGCGAAGGACGGTCCGTGACGGGCGCACCGCGGCGTGCAGTGTCTCGACGTCATCGCGTGCGAACATCTGCGTGCCGGGCAGCGCCACCGTCGCGGCGGCGGCCGCGACTCCGTAGGCGCAGGCCTGCGCGCAGGTGTCGCCCCGGGTCAGTCGATAGGTCAACGCGGCCAACAGGCTGTCGCCCGCGCAGGCGTCACTGCGTGCCCCCGAAGCAAGCGCGGGGGCGGGGAGTTCGTAGTGGGCCTCGGGCGTGGAATATATCGCGCCGAGCGCGCCGACCGTCGTGATGGCGTGCCCGGTGGCCCCGGCGTCGAGGAGGTAGTCGTTGGTGGCGCGCGCGTCGTCGAATGTCTCGATCGGCCTGCCGATCAGCGTCTGGGCCGTATCCCGGTCGAGACGGATCAGGAATACCTCGTTCGTGAGGACCTTGTGCAACTGCGGTGCGGCGATGTCGAGCAGGACCTTGGCGCCCGTTCCGTTGACCGCGCGGACGATCTCGGCGCAGAAATCGTCGCGCAGCCGCAGGGTCGCGCTGCCGGTGATGACGACGTAGGGGAAGCGCGGCGCCGCGGTGACAACAGCGTCCAGGAAACGGTGTTGGTCGGCTTCGGTGAGTTCCGGCCCCGGCGGCACCACGTGGTAGCTGTGCCCGGTCCACTCTTCGGCGACGACGAAGGCCGTTCTGGTATCGCCATCGATCTCGACGCTTTGGTGCAGTAATCCCTCGTCATCGAGGAGACGATCGAGATATCGGCCGATTTCGCGGCCGCTGGTGTGCAATGCGAGCGCGGACCCGCCGAGTCTGCGCATACCGCGCGCCACATTGATGCCGCCCCCACCGCCTTGGACGGTCGGGGGTTGGGCCCTGTTCTTACCCTCGCTGACCAGTCGTGGCGTCGTCATGGTGATGTCGACGGAGGGATTGAGAGTCACTGTCAGCACGGTTGGTGTTTCGGCTGGTTCGATTCCGGACACCGGTCGCCCCTTCGTTTGCGTCGTCGGTCTTCTCCAGCGTCGCGGTAACAGCGCCCGTCGGCACAGTGCCGAAAGGCCCGGTTCCCGGGCCTTTGGTCGAACATCGAGAGTGAGTTCGGCACCGACGTTATCGGGGGCTCGCGCCCACTGTCGGTCGAGCGGCCGAGGTCATCGGTGCGGATCGGTCGTTCAATCGTGCGGACGCGCGATGATGACGGGGCATTCGGCGGCATGCATGACGGCTTGGCTCACCGAGCCGAGGGTCATTCCGGCGAAGCCGCCGTGCCCGTGGCTGCCGACGACGATCAGTTGCGCGTGATCGGCGGTGGCCAATATGTGTTTGGCCGGGGACCCTTCGACGACGACTCGTTGGATTCGCACGTCGGGGTACTTCTCGGCGTATCCGGCGATGCTCTCGGCAAGCAGTTCCTCGGCGTCGTTCTGCATCTCCGCGCGTGGGATGTAGCGATTGAATTCCGACCAGGTCAGCACCGCGACGAGGGCGGCGCGACGACGGGTGGCCTCATCGAAGGCGACGTCGAGGGCGAGTGCGCCGCCCGGCGAACCGTCGACCCCGACGACGACGGGCCCGTTCGTCCGATCGGTCCCCCCTTCCGCCGGTTGCGGGATCACCGCGACCGGGCAGTGTGCGTGTCGGGCCAGTGAGGTGCTCACCGAGCCGAGCAGGCCGCGCCGCAGAGCGCCGAAACCGTGCGTGCCGACGACGAGCAGGCGTGCGTCCTTGGATCGGTCACGCAGCACCGGGATCGGGGTCGCGTCCACCACGAAAGTCTCGACTTCGATGGGATGGATGGGCGTGGCCGCGGCGATCGCGGTCTCCCTCGCGGCGGCCACCGCGGCGGATCCGGCCGTACGGAAGCTTTCGTAGTCGATCTGGTCGAAGGCGATGCCGGGTCCGAAATCGATCGGCGCGCCGATCCCGTAGACGATGTGCAATGGCGCGCCGTGCTGAGCCGCGTCGACGGCTGCCCAGCGTACCGCCGCGAGCGCGGCTTCCGAGCCGTCGACGCCGACGAGGACGGGGGGTTTGAGGGGAGTGGAGGACATACGATTTCCAACTTTCCGACGATGTGATCTCAGGGGGTGTGAACGACCATGACCGGGCATTGCGCTCGCTGTACCAGGTAGTTGCTGGTCGAGCCGAGCATCAGTCCGTGGAAGCCGCCGCGACCGCGGCTGCCGACAACGAGCAGTTGCGCGGCCTTCGACCATTGCCTCAGGTGGTGACGGGGGTTGGACTGGAAGACCTTGCGGATCACCACGACATCCGGATACTTCTCCTGCCAGCCGGCCAGACTCTCGGCCACCACGCGATCGGCGAGCGCGGCGACGTCGCCGTCCCGGATGGTGTCGGGCAGTCCGGCGGGCCGGTCGAAGTGCGGATCGGCCCAGGCGTGTACGGCGATGAGTTGGACTCCGCGCATGTCGGCCTCGGCGAAGGCCGCGCCGACCGCGTGAGCGCTCGTTTCGCTGCCGTCGACGCCGACCACGACCGGGCCGAGCGTTCGCGTCTGCTGGTCCATGCCGGCGTCGTGAACCACGACGACAGCGCCGTGGCCGTGGCTCGCCACGGCCACTAGCACGGATCCGAGATGACCGATGGTGCCGACGCCGTCGGTCGCGCCGAGCACGACCATATGCGCGGTTTCGGAGGCCGCGACGAGCAGGCGAGCCGGATTGTCTTCCGAAAGTTCGAGTTCGACCGGCAGGTCCGGGTCTACTTCGTGGGCGAGTTTCCGTGCCGCGGCCAGGTATTCGGCGCCGTGGATCCGGAGGTGCTCGGTAATACTCGGCACCAGTAGGTCGTAGGTGCCGAGAACCGCCTCCGCGGCGACCAGGTCCAGGCCGTGTACCAGACGCAGACGTCGCCCGCGCCGCGCCGCGGTCTCAGCGGCCCAGCGCACCGCCGGATCGGCAGCCTCGGTGCCGTCCACCCCTACGACGACGGGCGCCGACGCCAACTGGTGCGGGTCGTCGACATCGACATCGTTCGTGGTCATCCGCGTCACCCTTCGAATTCGTTTCGATCCGTTGAATCGAGCGTAGGAGTAGAGGCGCGACGGCCACGCCGGTCCTTTGCCATGTTCGGCAGGGCCCGAAGGCCGCTCGCAGTGCGACGATCGCTCAGACCTGATGGTCGAGTCGATCGAACTCCGTCTGGGCCAGACGCTGTGCCCAAGCGCGCGCTCGTTCCAGTTCCCCGGCGACGAGCGGACCCTTGACACCATCGACGAGGAAGTCTACAGGGGCATCGGCGAGGTCATAGCCCAAGCGGCGCAATCGTTTACCGGCCCCTCGGGCGGCCGAACCCGGCAGCCATTTCGGGGTGGCCGCCTTGGTGCCGAAGGCCGCGGCGCGGGTGTTCTGCGACACCGGCAGCGCCGCGTCCAGCCATTCGCGGATGCCGATATCGACGGCGACCGGTGTATCGCTCTGGGCGGCGGCGTCACTGCGCGTGCGAGTCCGGCTGAGGCCGAAGGCGTGCGTGGGACCGCCGACCACGAGCAGGTCGATCGTCGGCTCGGGCATCTCGGCGGCCGTCACGACATTCATCACCTCGACATCGGCGTGTACGCGCAAGCCGTCGGCGATCGCCTCGGCAATGGCAGCGGTATTGCCGAACATCGATTCGTAGACGATTCGTGCCCGCATATCGGCCTCCTGGTCACGTGCGAACTGCGGAATTACGGTGAGATCGACGCTACGTTCGGGCGGCGGCGGTCCCTAGTGCCGAACCGACTTCGACCGTGGGACCTCCGGCCGTCGAATCGCGCCGGTAGGCCCATCGATCGACGGCTGTCGAGGACGGGGGATCGGAATTGATCGGCTGTGGGCCGAGCGCGCGGGCGTGCACAATCCTGAGATGATGTTGACACGTCTGTTGCCCGGACTCCGGCAATTCGACGGCTACCAGCGGGCGTGGTTGCGGCCGGATGTGGTCGCCGGTGTTACCGTGGCCGCGTATCTGGTTCCGCAGGTGATGGCGTACGCGACGGTCGCGGGGTTGCCTCCGGTGGTCGGTCTGTGGGCCACGATCGGACCGCTGGCTGTCTATGTACTGCTGGCGACCTCGCGGCAGATGTCGGTCGGGCCGGAGTCCACGACGGCGTTGATGACGGCGGTCGCGCTGGCGCCGCTCGCGGCGGGCGATCCCGAGCGTTATGCCGCGCTCGCGGCGGTGCTCGCGCTGATTGTCGGCGGGTTGTGCCTGGTCGGTGCGCTCGCTCGGCTCGGGATGCTCGCCGATCTCTTGTCCAGGCCGGTGCTGATCGGTTATCTGGCGGGGACGGCGGGGATCATGATCGTCGGTCAGCTCGGGCGGGTGACCGGGGTGCCGGTCGAAGGGGAATCGGCGGTGGCGCAGGTGCGTTCATTCGCCGCGCAGCTCGACCGGGTGCACTGGCAGACCTTCGTGCTCGGCTCGGTGGTACTGATCGCACTGCTGGTGCTGTCGTGGCGTGCGCCGCGGGTTCCCGGCCCCCTGCTCGTTGTGCTCGCCGCGTCCGCCGTGGTAGCACTGTTCGCGTTGCAGCGGTTCGGCATTCGGGTGGTCGGATCGGTGCCCGCCGGAATTCCCGCGCCTGGCTTCTCCCACGTCACCATGGCCGATATCGCGACGCTGATCCTGCCCGCGGTGGGCATCGCGGTGGTCGGGTTCTCCGACAATGCCTTGACCGCCCGCGCTTTCGCCGCTCGGCACCGACAGCATGTCGTGGTGAACACCGAACTGGCCGCGCTCGGCGTGACGAACGTGACCTCCGGTCTGCTGCACGGCTTTCCGGTGAGCTCCAGTGGAAGCCGGACCAGCATCGCCGACGCCATGGGGGCACGCACCCAGCTGTATTCGCTGGTCACGCTCGCGTCGGTGATCGTGGTCCTCATCGGCGGCAGGGGGGTGCTCGCCGCATTTCCCGTCGCGGCACTGGGCGCACTGGTGATCTACGCGGCGTTGCGCCTGATCGACGTCGCCGAATTCCGACGCATCGCCCGGTTTCGCGTCAGCGAACTCGTCCTGGCATCGGGAACCGTCGTGGCCGTACTCGCGCTCGGTGTGCTGTACGGAGTGCTGATCGCCATCGCATTGTCGGTCTTCGATCTGATGCGCCGGATCGCCCGCGCACACGACGCCGTCCTCGGGTTCGTCCCGGGATTGGCCGGTATGCACGACGTCGATGACTATCCGGCCGCGAAACCGCTGCCGGGTCTGGTGATATACCGGTACGACGCGCCACTGTGCTTCGCCAACGCCGAGGATTTCCGGCGGCGAGCCGTGGCCGCGGTGAGTTCCTGGTCCGCGGCCGGTGGCGCGCCGGTGCGCTGGTTCGTGCTCAACGCGGAGGCCAACGTCGAGGTCGATCTGACCGCTCTGGACGCGGTGGAACAGTTGCGTTCCGAACTCGCGGAGCAGGGGATCGTCTTCGCGATGGCGCGGGTCAAACAAGATCTGCTCGACGACCTGGACGCATTCGGGTTGACCCGGAAAATCGGTGCGTCACACCTGTATCCGACCCTGCCGACCGCCGTGGAGGCCTACCGAACCGCCATGGCGGCCGATCGACCGGATCCCGATCCCGGTGGATCGAGAGCGGAATGACTTACTTTCGGGCGGAACGCAATCGCGTCACCGCGTGAACTCGATCGGTCACCTGAGGGAGCGCGCCGAAGGGACCTGCTAGGGCCTTTCGCTTCTGCCGCGTAACCATGACGCCGACCATGATGTGGGGTATGCAGGAAACAGCTCGCTATGAGAAGTCAGGACTCGGATCCACCGCGATGCTCGCGCTATTGCATTCGCCGCTGGCTCGCGGGGTGCGCGGGAATCTGGTCGAACTGCGGTACCAGGCCCGGCGATCGGGTCGGCGGATCGCCCTGCCGGTGTCCTATGCCCGCACCGGCGACAGCGTCGTCGTCTGTGTGGCTCGCGCCGACACGAAGTCGTGGTGGCGCAACTTTCGCACACCGCTGCCGGTCTCGGTGTGGATCGACGGCGAATGGCGCGGCGGTACCGGACATGTGGCGGCACCGGGATCGCCGGACCACGACAAGGCCGCCGCGGTCTATCGATCGGAGCATCCGCGAGCGGCGGTGGCGGGGACGGATCCATTCGTGGTGATCGAGTTGGCGCCCGTGCGCGACCCGGACGAGGCCGCCGCCGTCGCCGCGAAACCGCAGGGACTGTGGCGTCGTTGGTTCATCTCCGTCACCATGGGGGAGTTCTTGGGTTTCATGGCGCCCGCGGCAGCAGGGGCCCTGACGGTGAACGCGGCGCCGGTGCTGATGGCGGCCGTTCTCTTGGGTGCGGGAGCCGTCGAGGGCGCTGTCCTGGGCTGGTTCCAGGCGCGGGTGCTGCGCACCGCTGTCGCGGGCTTACGGCCGAGCCACTGGATCGTCGCGACGGTACTGGGTGCGCTCATAGCCTGGTCGGTGGGCTCGGTGCCGTTCCTGACCGACGGCTTGGCCGGTTGGCCCGCCACGGTCGCGGTACCCGCGATGGTGGTGGGCGGCACGGTGCTGCTGCTGTCGATCGGCGTATGTCAGTGGTTCGTCCTGCGCCGTCGAGTATCCGGCTCGGCCCGATGGATAGCGGCGACGGCGCTGGCCTGGCTGGGAGGGTTGCTCGCGTTCGCCGCGTTCACCAGTCCGCTGTGGCAGCCCGGTCAGGGGGTGGCGTTGGTCGCGGCGATCGGTGTTGTCGGCGGCTTGCTGATGGCGGCGGTGATGGCCGCGATCACCGGGTGGTTCCTGGTGCGGATTCTCGGCTCGTCGTGATACCGACGGGCATCCGCCCGGCGGCTCGATCGGCTACACCGACAGCACATCACATCGTCGGCGATCTGCTCGGCGACGCGGTGGGGACATCACGCGGCACAGGATCGGGGACCGCGGCCCTCCAAACTGATGACCTAGGCCCCTGCGACAGCCGCCGAGTCGGTGACAGTGTCGTAATTACCGGAACGACAAGGAGCAGTGCCCATGAACACCGGAGCCGATTCGCCCTACCCCGCTCGGTTGCGTGGCGTGCTGGACGAACCCCTGTCGCGCTGGTTGTGGCTGGTGAAGTGGCTACTCGCGATCCCGCATTACATCGTCCTGTTCTTTCTCTGGATCGCCTTCTTCGCGTCGACGGTGTTCGCCGGATTCGCCATCCTGTTCACCGGCAGGTACCCGCGGGCGCTGTTCGACTTCAATGTCGGCGTCATCCGCTGGAATTGGCGAGTGCAGTTCTATTCCTACGCCGCGCTCGGTACCGACCGCTATCCGCCGTTCACTCTGGCCCGCACCGACTACCCCGCCGATTTCGACGTGGACTATCCGGAGCGGCTCTCGCGCGGGCTGGTGCTGGTGAAATGGTGGCTACTGGCGATTCCGCACTACCTGGTGGCGCTGGCCATGGTCGGTGGCGGAATCGACTTCGCCTCCACGGGGGACGACAACAGCGGTGCCGTTCCGTTGCTCGGCATCATCGTCCTGATCGCCGCTGTCATCCTGCTTTTCACGGCCAGGTACCCGCGGGGGCTTTTCGATTTCCTCATCGGTATCAATCGCTGGTTGTACCGCGTCCTGGTCTACGCGGCGCTGATGCGCGACGAGTACCCGCCGTTCCGGCTGGACCAGGGCCCCGACGAGGCGGCGACCACTGATGCCTGAACTACGTCCGCTGGACTCGGGATTCATGGAATTGGAGGACACCGATCGCCACATCAGCGTCGGCATCGGCGCCGTGGCGATCGTGGCAGGCACGCCGCCGACACGCGCCGAGTTCACCGCCGAATTGGCGAAACGATTGGCGGGCGACGTTCGGTTACGTCAAAAGGTGCGCAGGATGCCCTGGGATCTGGCCGCTCCGCAGTGGGTGGATGACCCGGCTTTCGATCTCGCCCGCCACGTCCGGTGGATGGCAGTGCCGGAGCCCCGTGACGACGACGCGCTGTTCGAATTGGTCGCGACGACAATGGAGGAGCGGCTGGATCGGGATCATCCGCTGTGGCAATGCGTGGTCATCGAACGTCTCGCCGGCAATCGGTGGGCGATGATCGTGAAAGCGCACCACAGCATGGTCGACGGCATATCGGGGATCGCGCTGTTCGAGCGCTTCTGTGACAGAACGGGCGATTCACCGGCACCCGCCTCCGCGGCGGCCGACTCACGCAGCCTCGGCGCACTGGTGCGTGAGGGGCTTCGCCTTCCCTTCCACGCGCCACGAATTCTGGCGAGTACTGTGCGTGCCGCGGTTCCGCTGGTGGCCAGCGCGGTCAAGCCCGCGCCGGACACCTCGCTGAACGGCTCCATCGGACGTCAGCGCCGATACGCTGTCGCCCGCACCTCGTTGAGCGCTGTCCGGGAGATCGGCGCGGTATTCGGGGTGACCGTGAACGACGTCGCGCTCGCCGCGCTCACCGCGGCCTTCCGTACGCTGCTCCTTGGCCGGGGCGAAGATCCCGGTGCCGAGGAGATGCGCATCCTCGCACCGGTATCGATGCGACCCCCTGATGCGAAGGCGATACTCGACAACAGAGTGTCGGTGATGCTGCCGGTACTTCCGGTCGAATTGAGCGATCCGGTGGAGCAACTGGCCGCGGTGCACGCCCAGATGTCCGAGCACAAGAGCAGCGGTGAGGCTCAGGCCGCGAATTCCTTCATCACGCTGGCCGGGCTGCTGCCGTTCGTTTCGGTGGCCTGGGCCGTCCGGCTCGCGTCGCGGTTTCCGCAGCACAGCGTCGCGGGTCTGGCGACCAATGTGCCGGGGCCGAAGTACCGCCTGTATCTACACGGCCGCGAAGTGCTGGAGATCCTGGCCTACGTTCCCATCGCTATGCGATTGCGCACCGGGATCGGCATCCTGAGCTACCACGATCAGTTGCGGTTCGGAATCACCGGCGACTACGACTCCACACCCGATATCGCCGTACTCGCCGCGGGCATCGAAGATGCCACGCAACAGCTGTTGGAACGAGCACGACGTGTCGCCGAGGCAGGATCGACGAAGACACCGCAGCGGCCCGAATAGTCGGTCGCTCGGTAAGCCCTTCGGGCGCACGATGATCGGCCCACGCTCGTACAATTGGCCTGGTGTCGTTCCGCTTTCGCGGATGCCGGATCGAAAGTCGTTACTTACCTCTTACATTCGAGTCGTTACTTTCGAGCGGGCCACCGATCGTGGCAGCCGCGAACGTCCGGCCCGCGCGCCTGCCGACGCGAGTTGTGCTGCTCAGTGGGCTGTGTGACAGCCGGACCCGAGTCCGAATATGGCTGCGCTGCCATCGAAGTGATGCGGGAATTCGTCACAGTTCTGAGTCTTGTTGCGGCACCGTATCTCACGTGTCGTAGGCCGCGAGATCCGCAGCGCCGCTCGCTCGGCCGGCGGGGCAGCCGAGGCGGGGTCGGGGCGATACAGTACGGCGGTGACCGAACACCGATTGACCACCGGCGGGGATCGCTTGCAGGACCTCGGGGTACCGCCTCCGCTGGACCTCCGCTCCGCCGATTGGTCAAGTTCCGATGAGACCCTTGCCTGGCTGTTCCAACGTGTCGAGACGTTCGCCATGGACGCACGCGATTGGTATTCCAGGGATAAGTTGGCGAAGCAGCGGACAAGCCTAGCGCTCACCGCGGCGATGATCATCCTGGGTCTATTCGGAATTCTGGTACCACTGGTGACCGCCGCCGGAGTCGAAGCTGTCAACCCGAGTTGGGGCTACGTGCTGCTCGCCTGCGCTGCCGGATGCGCGGCAATCGACCGAATCTTCGGCATTTCAACGGCGTGGATGCGTGACGTTCGAAGCGTGCGGGTGATGAACGCAATGATATGTGAGCTCCAACTCGAGTGGATATCAGTCTCGAGAGTGCCCGCCAATTCCAATGGGGAGATCGATCGTCGCATGGGGCTGCTCAGAGATTTCTCCCGCCGAGTCAACGAGGTGCTGGTGGAATAGGGCTCCCGCCGGACACCGGCGGTGCGCCCGCGGGCGGTCGTGATTCGCTCATGACCGCCATGGGCTGTTACGAGGTCCGGTCAGCCACCCTGTCGCGGTGGACGCAGGCCTGGATCATTCCCGGTTGAACCGATCCCGGATCGTCTCCATCCGCGTGCGCAACTCCTCGGGGCTGATCAGTCCGCGATCGAGCATCGTGTGCGCTGTCACGATCAGCGAGCGCGCGCGCACGGGAAAGTCCCGGTAGATGGATTCACCGAGTGCGTCCTCGGCGTGACGACGGGTCAGGTTGTCCAAAGTGCCTCGCCAGGAAAGGCATTCGCATGTCGCCTGCGTACTCGACTCCCATGGATCCGGTTTGCGGTCGAGGTCGGGGAGTGTCGATTCCCTGGGCGAGGCGGGATCCAAGGTGTGCAGGATGACTTCGTACGGGTCGCCGGTCACCGCCGTGCCCCCTCGTTCGCGGCGGGCTCGACCTGGTCCGGCGGCCTCTGCGCGGTCCAACCGATCTGCGGCAGGGCAACGCCGATCATGGTGTCCCTGGTGACGATGGCCGCCAACTGTTCCTCGGTCCAGCCTTCGGTTCCCTCGGGACGCATCGGCATCACCATGAACCGGGACTTCTGATTCGAATCATGCACCCGAACCTCGACATCGGCTGGAAAGTGCAGGCCGAATTCGGCCAGTACCTCGCGCGGCCAGCGCACTAGACGCCTGCGGTAATTGGGGGTGCGATACCAATCCGGAGACATGCCGAGCACCGGCCGCGGATAACACGAGCACAAGGTGCACACGATGACGTTGTGCACCTCGGGGGTGTTCTCCAATACGTAGAAGTAGGTGTAATCGCTCGGGGTACCGGAGCCGGTCGGGTCACGCCAGTCGATACCGACTTCCTTACATGTCTCGGTTCCGTCGGCGAGCAGTCGCGCCTTGAATTCGGGGTCGGTCCACGCTTTGGCGACGAGTTTCGATCCTCCGTGTGGGCCTACCGATTCCGCCCACTCCGAGAATCGCCTGTGGTCTTCCTGTGAGAAGAGGCCTTTTTCGATGGCGAGTTCGCGGATCGCCGTCTCGAGCACCTCGAATTCGCTGATTTCCCCGTCGGTCTCGATCGGTGCGTGCGCCCCGTGGTCGTGGGTACCGCTCACTGAGAATCCTCCTCTGCGGGCGTCAGCCAGCGCTCGGAAACCTCCGTCTCCAGAGTGTCGACGTCGAAGCCGGTATATGTGGGCCACAGATCTCTCTGACGGAATCGCACAACGTAGAACGGTTCGAAACGGCCGTCTTCGCGGCCCCACGCCTCGTCCTCGGGGATCACCCATTCGGGCCGGTATTCCACGACCACACCGGTTCGTCCCCGGGTGTATGCCTGCGTACGAGTATGGAACATCGATGTCGCATCGCGAACCGTGACACGGTCGCCGATCTCGTATTTCCTGGTCACGCCGGTGACTCCATTCGCGCGCGTACTTCGTCCACCTTCGCCGACAGTTCGTCCGGGGTGATCAAACCCTTGCTGACCAGGTACTTCGCTGCCACCGTAGCCCAGCGTGCGTAGTAGGGCAGACCGAAGTACAGCGTCGCGCCCAGGTCGTTCTCCGCGCGGCGGCGTTCCTCGGGATTCCACACGCCACGCCAGCCGAGGCATTCGCACGTGACGTAGGTATTCATCTCCCAGGGTTGTTCTTCCTTTTCCTGGTACTCGATCGGCACATCCGGCTGCCCACCGACATCGTGCACGACGTGACGGAGCGCGGTGAACAATTCATTCGATATTTCATACGGTGAGTCCAGCGGTTCGCGGAAAACCGGGGCGATATCGGCTACGCGACGCTGGATCTCGTCGAAGCGGCTCGGTGAACTCATGAGGTCTCCGTAGTGACGGATGTATTCTCCCCCGCATTTCGGCGGCACTCCGCCAAAAGGAGTGCGACCCATTCCATTGCACGATCCGGCTCGAACAGCCTACACCGAGATCATTCGACAGAAGGATGAATCGGGGCGGCCATGGTCGGGGGCCGTGCTGACGGCCATCGGGCATGGCAGGATGTATCGGGTGAGCGTGCGTGACAGGAATAACGTGGTCGTCACCGGTTCCGGCGATGGGCCGACGTTACTGCTCGCGCATGGTTTCGGCTGCGACCAGAATTTGTGGCGCTCGGTCGTGCCTGCGCTGGCGCAGCGGTTTCGGGTGGTGCTGTTCGACCATGTCGGGGCGGGCCGGTCGGACACGTCGGCCTGGTCGCCCGAGCGTTACGCGAGTCTCGACGCATACGCCGAGGACCTCATCGAGATCTGTGCCGAATTGGATTTGCGCGATGTCGTTCTCGTCGGCCATTCGGTATCGGCGATGATCGCGGTCCTGGCGGTCAATCGTGCGCCGGAGCGATTCGCGAAACTGGTTCTGCTCACACCGTCACCGCGCTATATCGATGACGGAGACTACCGGGGTGGGTTCAGCCGGGCCGACATCGATGAGTTGCTCGATTCTCTCGACTCCAACTATCTCGGTTGGTCGGCGGCGATGGCCCCGGTAATCATGGGCAATCCGGACCGTCCCGAACTCGGCGACGAGTTGACCGAAAGTTTCTGCCGCACCGATCCGGTGATCGCGCGGGTCTTCGCCCAGGCCACCTTCCTGTCCGATAATCGCGCCGATCTGCCGAAGGTCAAGATTCCGACATTGGTCATCCAGACCGCGCAGGACGCCATCGCTCCGCCCGAGGTCGGTCGATTCGTCCACGATCAGATCCCCGCGAGCGAACTGGTCACACTGGATGCGACCGGGCATTGCCCGCAGCTGAGCGCCCCCGAACTCACCGCGGCGGCGATCGCGGCGTTCGCAGACGCGAGATGATGTCCCGGACCGGGGACGCCATCGGCGGCGCAGGCAACCCGGAGCGCGATCCGCTTCCCGATCGCAAAGACGCGGACCCGGCCTTCTCGGCACTGCTGGAGGACAGCGCCGAGGATCTCTACGAGCACGCTCCCTGCGGTTACCTGTCCACGTTGATGGACGGCACCATCGCGAAAATCAACAGCACGCTGCTGGACTGGCTGGGATATCGGCGCGACGAGCTGGTCGGACGCCGAAGATTCGCCGACTTGCTCACCGTCGGTGGGCGGATCTATCACGAGACTCATCTCGCTCCGATGCTCGCCATGCACGGCCAGGTCGGCGGTCTGGCGCTGGAGCTGCGATGCGCCGACGGGACGCGGCTGCCGGTAATGGTGACCTCGGTGGTCAAATCCGGTCCTGACGGCACCGCGCAGCTGATCCGAACCACGATCTTCGACGCCAGCGATCGCCGCGCCTACGAACAGGAACTGCTGCGCGCCCGCCAGGCCGCGGACCATGAACGAGAGCGGGTACAAAAACTCGCCACCACCTTGCAGCGGACCCTACTTCCCCCGGCGTTGCCGACGGTGCCCGGTGTCGAGGTGGCCGGCTATTACCATCCGGCCTCCACCGACGAGGTCGGCGGCGACTTCTACGATCTGTTCCCCCTCGCGGACGGCACGTGGGGATTCTTTCTCGGAGACGTGTCGGGCAAAGGCGCCGCCGCGGCGGCTGTGACCTCCCTGGCCCGCTACACGCTGCGCGCCGCCGCGGTCTACAACCCGGATCCGCTGTCGGTGCTCGGCAATCTCAACACCGTGCTCAACCACGAATACCGCGGCGCCGACCCTCGCTTCTGCACGGTCATCTATGGCTCGCTCACTCCCGGCCCCTCCGGCGCCGCCATCACCTTGGCCACCGGCGGGCATCCGCCCGCCGTGCTGATCCGCGCGGACGGCACCGCGGAACTGATCGAAACTCCGGGCGGGATGCTCGTCGGTGCGCTGTCCGACGCGGTGTTCACCAGTGTCGAGCTGCACCTCGTCGCGGGCGACACCCTCCTGCTCTATTCCGACGGTCTCACCGAGGCCCGCACTCGCGGCCGGGAACGGTTCAGCGAGGAACAGCTGATCGCCTTCATCGCCGGTCTCGGTCCGGCCACCGCGTCGACACTGATCGCCGCGCTGACCGAGCTGCTGACCGGGTTCGGTGACGGCGTCGACGACGACACCGCGCTGCTCGCCGTGAGCGTCCCGTCGACCGGGGGCGGACATCCGTGAGCAACGAGGACGCTCGGACTGGACGGCGTGTCGGCCGCTCGTGTGGCGGCACCGAGGAGGAAGCGGGTTGCGATGACCCAGGAGCGTGAGATCACCCGGCCGATCGATCTGTGTCTGCCGGACGGTCGGCTGGATCCTGCCGCTGTCGGCTGGACCCGGCGGCCCATGCATCGGGCGAATCTGCGTGGTTGGGGGCGGTGCAAGCGATGGGAGTACTGGGGGATCACGACCCAGCGGCACTTCGTCGGCGTGGTGGCTTCCTCACTGGATTACGCGGGCGTGCACGGGATTTACGTGCTCGACCGGGATACCGGAGAGGAGATCTCCCTGGACGCTGTTGTGCCCCTTGCCCGCGGCGCGGCACTGCCCGATCGCAGTGGGGCCGGGGTGGCGTCGGTGCGCGGCGGCGGTATCGAGATCGAATTGACCGACCATGCCGGGGGCACCACGATAAGGGCGGTCGCGTCCGGGGTGGATCTGTCGCTGGAGGTGCCCCTACCGCCTGGGCACGAATCATTGGGGGTGGTGGTGCCTTGGAGTGACACGCGATTCCAATACACCGTGAAGGACGTCGGCCGACCCGCGCACGGCACGCTGACCCTCGGATCGCGGGTGCATTCGATCACCGACGCGTTCGCGGTGCTCGACCACGGTCGCGGTAAGTGGCCGTATGCCATCACGTGGAACTGGGCCGCCGGCGCGCGGCCCGGACTCGGCGTTCAGTTGGGTGGCACGTGGACCGATGGCACCGGCTCCACCGAGAACGCGCTCATCGTCGACGGCCGGATCCACAAGATCGACGATGAGTTGCGCTGGACCTACGACACCTCGGATCGGCTGCGTCCCTGGCGAATCGAGGGCCCGCGCGTCGACGCGCGTTTCCATCCATTCCACGAGCGGGTCGCACGGACCAACCTCGGTATCGTCGCCAGCGAAACCCACCAGTGCTTCGGACATTTCACCGGCCGTGCCCGCACCGACGACGGGGAATGGATCGACCTCGACGGCGTCACCGGCTGGGCGGAGGAGGCACGCAACCGGTGGTGACAGCCGCGTCGCGCTCGCGAACTATCTCGGGCTAACTGCGCGAGGCGCTGCGGAAGGCCATCCCGCTGCGCCGGCTCGGCCGGCCCGATGACCTCGCCAGCGCCGTCGCGTTCCTCGCCTCCGACGAGGCGTCCTACATCACCGGCCAAACCGTCAGCGTCAGCGGCGGCCTCACCATGAGCTGATCCGAGGCAGTCGAGACTGCTCGTCGTCCCCGCCGAATTCCGCGGTTTCGACTATCCGGCGATGGTCGACCGGCTGCGCCCGCAGTGGAGCTGCTCCCCGTACATACGTGACGCCCGCGTCGTGACACGCTACGAAGGCACGAGCCAGATCCGGAAGCTCCTCATCGGCCGCGCCGAGACGGGCATCCCCCCTTCCGCTGACCACCCGACCTCCCGTAAGGAAAGCCATGGCACAGACCCCGTTCGGCCTCTTCGCGATCGACCAGTTGGTGGGCGAGGAGGACCGCGACATCCGCGACACCGTTCGCGCCTACGTCGAGAAGGAGATCAAGCCGCAGATCGCCGACTGGTACGAGGCGGGCCAGATCCCGGCCAGGGATCTGGCCCGTGACCTCGGCAAGCTCGGCCTCCTGGGTATGCACCTGGAGGGATACGGCTGCGCGGGCACCAGCGCCACGGCATACGGCCTGGCCTGCCTCGAGCTCGAGGCAGGCGATTCCGGCCTGCGCTCGCTGGTCTCTGTCCAGGGATCCCTGGCGATGTTCGCGATCTGGCAGTGGGGGAGCGAGGAACACAAGCAGCAGTGGCTGCCCAGAATGGCCGCGGGCGAGGCGATCGGCTGCTTCGGTCTCACCGAGCCGGACTTCGGATCCGACCCCGGCGGCATGCGTACTCGCGCGCGGCGCGACGGTGACGACTGGGTCCTCACCGGCACCAAGATGTGGATCACCAACGGTTCCATCGCCGACGTGGCGGTGGTGTGGGCGCAGACCGACGAGGCGGCCGACGGCAAGGGCATCCGCGGATTCGTCGTGCCGACGGACACGCCTGGATTCTCCGCGCCCGCCATCAAGCACAAGCTGTCGCTGCGGGCCTCGGTCACCAGCGAGTTGGTCCTCGACAACGTTCGGCTACCGGGGTCGGCGGTGTTCCCCGAGGTCCGAGGTCTGCGCGGTCCGCTGTCCTGCCTCAACGAGGCTCGCTTCGGCATCGTCTTCGGATCGCTCGGCGCCGCCCGCGACTGTCTCGAGACCGCGATCGCGTACGCCGGTCAGCGCGAGATCTTCGACAAGCCCCTCGCGGCCTTTCAGATCACCCAGACCAAGCTGGCCGACATGGCGCTCGAGCTCGGAAAGGGCATGCTGCTCGCGATCCAGCTCGGCAAGCTCAAGGACGCGCATCAGCTCAGGCCGGAGCAGATATCCCTCGGCAAACTCAACAATGTGCGCGAGGCGATAAAGATCGCTCGTGAGTGCCGGACGATCCTCGGCGCCGCCGGGATCACGCTGGAGTTTCCCGTCCTGCGGCACGCGAACAATCTCGAGTCGGTGCTCACCTACGAGGGCACCAGCGAGGTGCACCAGCTGATTATCGGCCAAGCGTTGACCGGCCGGTCCGCGTATCGGTAATCCGAGTCGTGCGACGTCCGGAGGTCGCGTGCGACATCGGGTCGTGTCGGTGTGGCTGGACATTCCGGGCGTATACCCGAATGCTGTTCCTGCGCCGCAGATACGGCGCGAACACCTCTTCGGGCAGCACACTGAAGGAGCAAGCTCAATGGCGATGCGTCGTAATCGGATTCACGCTACATCGATGGCGCTCGGCATCGCCCTCGCCGCAACGCTCGGTCTCTCCGCGTGCGGAAAGACCGAACGTTGGTGCGAATTCGACCGGGGCGACGTGCTTGTCGAGAACTGGCACTGCGAACAGAACCAAGCGGGCTACGAATGGGAGCCCGACCACGACAAACCGAAGGTGAAGAAGAAGCCGAACAAGACGAAGAAGCACTAGCCGATAGCGGTCGCCCCTCGAACAGTGCGGACGCCCGCTGGATGTGATGTGAAATCGCGGGTGAATGGCGGATCCGACCGCATCGGACCGATCGGCGATGTCGTGTGGCGTAACGTCGTCGGCCCTTCCAGGTCTCCGCAGCCGGGGACCTCGCCAACTGGGATGACGGCAGCCCGATCGCGCCTATCCGCTCACCGGCGTCGCCTGCGTGAGCAGGGTCGACACCGACCATGCGCTGTTGGAGATCACGCAAGACGTCGGTCGCGTTCTCGAAACCCTCGGGACTTCGGTCGAGGAACTTCGCGGGTGGCTGGACGTTCCGTTCCTCCAAGCACGTGATCCCAGCAATGGTTCTCGGTAGTGTCCGGAGTGTCGGGTAGGCCCGTAGGTGTGACAGTGCCCGATGATGTTGATCCAGGAAGCAGCGCGTACCGCCCGAGCAAGTGCTCAGCATGACGGAGCGGATCGTTGTGACCAGCTCCAGATGGCCCCGGTGGACGTATTCATCTTCTCCACTGACGCGTGAATCGGTAGTACGGAACCACGATTTCTACATAACGTCAGCTATGTCTCATCGGTGTGACTAGTGAGGGAGTACAAATGAGCGTGTCCGACAGCAACGCGCTGTTCGAGGACTTGCTGTCCTCGGCTGCCAGGCTCTCCTTCGATCCCAGAAATCCAGCGGTCTACGAGCGCGGAGTGGAGGACGAGTGGTCGCACGGAATGACACCCGAATGGTCCCCGCTGTACGGCACTGCGATGTGGGATTCCATGTCCGAGGCCGAGCGGTCGCGTCTCACCACGAGTGAGGTTGCGCAATTCCTCGGAGTGGCGATCTGGCTTGAACTCGGGTTGCAGGTCGCGCTCTTGCGCCGAAACGTCAGCTCCGATCCGGCACGACCGGATGTCAGATTTCTACTCAACGAGTGCGCGGACGAGAATATGCACTCGTTGATGTTCGTCAATGCGATCAGTAGCATCGGAGCTCGGTTCTACCCTCGGGACGCTTCGTTCACCCTGTTCGGTTGGTTGTTCCGTAGCTTTGCCTGGGCAGAGGTGGCATACGGGATAACCCTGGCCGGTGAGGAGATTTTCGATGTCATGCAGCGCGACTGGATGGCGAGTGAGAACGTTGTCGCCGCTATTCGGCGCACTTCATATATTCACGTTGTCGAGGAATCCAGGCATATGCAGTTCGCGCGGCGAAACATCCGCGACTGCTTGGCCGGATCATCGCGTTTCCGGCGAACTATCAGCTCACTGTTCATCGCGATAGGGACGCATGTCATAGCCAAAAGCCTGATCAACCGGCGCGTGTATGAGGACCTGGGTTTGAATTGGCGCTCCGTCAAGCGTGAAATCGACGGAAATGAACATCATCGAATGATGTTCCGCAAAGCCGCCGAACCTCTCATCGAGTTCTTGGGTAAAGAAGGTCTGCTGAACGGTGGCGCGCGATGGATCTATCGTAAGTCGAACCTTCTCTAGGAAATGTGAGCGATCTTGACCCACGTAATATTGGGCCACTGTTGTAAGGATGCATCGTGCGTTCGGGTGTGTCCACAGAATTGTATCCATCCCGCACCGGGTGAGGTCGGTTTCGAGCTCGCGGAAACGTTGTACATCGATCCTCGGTCCTGTATCGACTGCACTGCCTGCGTGGAGGCTTGCCCGGCGTCGGCGATCAAACACGAGCGGGAACTCACCATCGTGGAGCGGCGCGACGCCCTCCGGAACGAGGAGTTCTTCCGTGATACGCCGGTCGTGTCCCTGCGGCCGACCCGTCGAGACGCGGGGCGCCGCGCATTGATCCACCGCAACGGACGGTGGAGTATCGCCATCGTCGGTTCGGGTCCGGCCGCTCTGTATACGCTTCGAGAGATCCTGCAGCGATCGGGGTCCGTCCGCGTCACGGTATTCGAGAAGTACGCCGAGATCGGTGGTCTCCTGCGTAGAGGGGTTTCGCGTGACCATCCTCGAGTCCGTGAGATGATCCGGCTTTTCGATGTGCCATTCAATGATGACCGCGTCGAGGTCGTATACGGGACCGAAGTCGGCGTTGACATTTCCATAGGGGATCTTCGGAGGGATTTCGACGCCGTCGTGCTGGCCTGCGGCGCGTCGGAACCGATATCGGTCGGTTCCCGGGACGCGGTGGATGCCGGTGATTTCTATCAGGCCATCGATATTCTGGTCGCAGATAATTGTGAGTTACCCGACCCGGTGCGTTTCGAGAACCTCGGTCCGAGGTGTGCGGTCATCGGGGCGGGAAACGTGGCCCTCGATATCGTCCGATATATCGTGGCTCGTCGTGTCCACGCTGTCGCCGACGCCGTGACGGAACTGCTTGTCCTGTCGCGGTCCGATCGAGTGGCCTTCACGCCGTCGGCATTCTATGAGATCGCCGATCTGGAAAATGTGGAGGTCGTCGTCGACAGCGCCGGGTCCGCGGTGGATATGTCCGTGCCGAGCCGGTTCCTCCGCGATGTCGCCGGACTGGAAGCCGTAGACGTCACGGACGCCGATGATATTGGCACGAATACCGGAACGCTCCGCGTGATCCTTTCCTTCGGAAGCGAGGTGACAGATATCGAGAAGATGGATCGGGGGTTGACGCGAATTGCGACATCGTCCGGGCGTGCCTTCATGGCGAATTCTGTTATCTCTGCCGCCGGCTTCAGGATGAAGGAGTTGGGCGGCATACCGGTGAGTGACCGCGGAGTTGTACTGAACCGGCAAGGAAGGGTGATCTCCCGCGAAACAGGCGAAGCCCTCGAAGGTTTGTACGTGACAGGTTGGGCAAAACGGGGTTCGACTGGAGGGGTGGGCGATAACCGTGTGTGCGCAGCGGAAACTGTCGCGCAGTTGGCCACGGACTTGGCACGCAAATCAGTCGGCGCCCGTTTCGTCGAGGACTAACCGGAGCTCGCGCCGTCGGGTTCGGTGACGGCGGGCGCCATGACCGGATCGGGTACCGCGATCGGGCGTCGGCGCAGTATCAGCAGATTGATCATGCATCCCGCGGCGACCACCGCCGCGGTCGCTCCGGGGGTGGAGTTGTCCAGGGCCAGATCCGGGTCCGTGGTGAACATCCGTCCGCGCAGGGCGATCACGACGCCGGGCACGTACAGCACGGCGATGCCGAGCATGACGCTGGGGCTGTGCCGCGGCACGGCCGCGGCGAAGCAGTACCCGGTGATGACCGTCAGCGCCAGCATGCCGCCGATCGCCGCGCCGGGCAGCGCCCGTCCCGGCGTCGCGGCGAGCGCGCCGAAGGCGGCCAGCGCCAGCAGCGCGAGCATGCCGAAGACCGGTGCGGCCCGGCGGTACCCGAACCACATCCCGGCCACGTTGCCGATGATCGACAGCGGGACCATCCATACCGGTAGCGGAATCGGCACGATCACACTGCCCACCGACGCGACGGCGATACTGGTCTGCAACAGCGTGCCGTCGCGGCCGGGTAACAGCCGTCCCGCGAGCAGCGCCGCGAGCACCGACGCGGCCGTGACCAGCGCGATATCGCCGGTCGTCGTCCCATGGCGCACCATCCATTCCGAGCCGAGGACGGGCACGGTCACCCCGATCACGGCGGCCAGGATAGGGCTCAGCGGCAGTTCGACGGTGATCGACGCATGGCGTCTGCCGTGCCGGTACCGCAGCGCGCACCACACGACCAGCACCGTCATGGGCCACATCAGCCACACCGGGGGCGAGTCGATGAACCACGCGGCGGGACCGCGTGGCGCGCCCTCGAGCCCGGCGAATACGCTGAGTTCGCCGATCACGACGCTGATGAGCGCGCCGAGGATGAAGGCGAGCGTCATCGCCAGCCGCACCGCGGCGGCCGAGGCCAGACCGCCGAGCAGGATCCCGCCCGCGAGGGTATCGATGTAGTTCAGGGTGGTCAGCGGCGCGATCGAGGACAGACTTCGCCCCAGCAGATGGTTGAGCAGCAGCACCACCAGGCCGCACAGCGCCGCGGCCCACGGCACGATCATCGACTCGGCGGTACTCGCGAAGACCGCGACCACGACGGCGGCGATGCATCCGATGGCGGCTGCCCTGGGCATATTGATCGCCAGTAGTTCGATCTGCATCGTGGCGGTGCCGCCGCGCGCCCACGCCAGCGAGACGGGTGTGGCGAGCGCCAGTCCGCCGATCACGGCGGAAACGAGAACCGTGACCAATTCGACCGGCCCGGTGTAGCGGCGCACCACCTGCTCAACCTAGCCGACCCAAGATCATTTACCCAGGGTTTGCGCTGGAAGTCGGCCACCGGGATACAAGACGGCGGCGACCGCGACAAGACCGGTCCGGTCTCGCCGATCACGACGTTTCCCCGCGACCCGAAGGCGATGGGTGCGACCGGCCCGGTGCCGGGGCGGAAACGATGTCGTCGGCCGACGTCGCGACCACTGCGATGATCCGAGCTGCCAGATCGGGGGTGACTCCCGCCGCGGAAAGGGCTCCGGACAGGTGGCCTGCTACGAGGTCGAAGTGGTGCCTGGTGATACCGCGGCCTTGGTGGACCTGCCGCATCGCGGCACCGATGTACGGGTCGGGTCCGCCGAGGGCGGCACTGAAGAATTCGACCTGACGGCCCTTCAAGCGGGCCATATTCGTTCCGGTGAAGAACGGCGACAGCGCCTGGTCGTCGAGAACTCGCGCGTAGAAGTCCTCGACGACCGTTTCCAAGGCTTCGCGCCCGCCGATCTGCTCGTAGATCGGCGGTCCCCCGAGTGCGGTGGGCTCGGGCTCGAAGGCTGAAGCGGGATACATGATTCGCTACCTTCGTCGGGATCAGCGGGGCGGCTGGCTCATGTCTCGGTTCATGGTCGGGAGTTCGATGCTGATCGGCAGCCGCAGTTCGGCCAGGTAGATCAGGGCTGCTTGGCGCAGGAATTCATCGAAGAGCCAATAGGCGTCCGGTGCCAGCGGGACGACGGGGAGCAGGCCTTCGCGGACCGCGATGAAGGGGCCCCAGCTCAGTCTGAGCAGCGGATCCCAGACCGGCTCCCTGGGGATGGCGAGCCCATCGGCGATGTTGTCGCCGAGTAGGAAACGGGTGAACGCTCCCAGAACCGGTTTGCTGAGCACGGCGAGGTCGAGGTTGACTCCCAGATGCAGGAGTCTGTCGGCCAATGCCGCCCCTTCCGGCGTCGGCGCGAGAATGGGATCCAAGACCTGTGCGGCCTGGGAATTGGCCTCGGGCCACGAGTTGGGGATGTACTCGTCGCGAACGCCGAGCATGTGCGCGGCCACCTGCCACGAGTGCAGGAAAGCCTCCGACTCGTGGGCCGGGATGGGCACCTTCCACGCGGTCAGATGCTTCATGACGGTCGTAGGCAGGCTGTGCCAGGTGACCATGACGTCATTCTGGCTGATCGGTATGTCTTCCTCGGCGGAGTACACCCAGTGCGGAGACTGCGGCAGCAGGTGCCGCACCGCCGCATGAACCAACCGGGTCTTGACGCAGGTCACGACCATCTCACCATCGGCCGCGTAGGCGTTGTAGGTCCCGATGTCGTACCCGAGTTTGGCGGTTTTGGAGATGCGGTCCTTGAGGTCGTGGCCGCCCTTGGAGTAGTAGACCGCGCGCGCTTCCTTGGGAATGACGGTGCTCATCATGCCGCTGGCCAGCCCGTACAACACGCCGAGATAGAGTCCGCGTTTCTTGTTGAACTCGACCGCGGTGCCCAGCTTGCCCTGATCGGTCCAGGGCGGCAACTGACGGGCGTACTCCATGAAATCCCGCAGGTCCGTTGGCAATCCGTCCGGAAGGGGCTGACCGTTCCTGGTCCAGGTCCGCAACAACTCGTTGACCCTGGGGACTTCGCCCCTGTCGATCAGTGATGCGACCAGCTCGTCTGCCTCGGGGTCCCACACCGTCATCGGGTCGGCCCCGGCTCCGGTTCCGGCCACCGAACCCTGCGGCGACCACGTCCACGGCTCCGCGCGTGCTGGCGACACCATCGCCAGGGCGCCGAACGCGCCCAGAACGCCGCCGGCCTTCAACGCGTTACGTCGGTTGAGTCCATCCATCTCGCCACTCCTCATTGAGTTCATGCGCCACCCGACGACGCAGGGTGGTCGATCTATGCCAGCCACGCCGGTCGGATGATAAGAATAGTGAGTAACTTAGCAGGCTCGTCGCGGTTCTGTCCGGCTTTGCGAAAAATTGATACGCCCGCATGCCCGGTGCCTGTCAACCGTCGACCTACGAACGCGATTGATGGTGCTGTACTGCATGATCGCCGAATCTCCCTGGCTTGTTCGCCTGGCTGAACAGTGACAAGGGCGGTAGGGGTCGATAGGGCGATTTTGCCTGACCGAAGCTGTCGATATTCTCATAACAGAGCATCACATCTGGAAGCCTCCCTCCGCCCGTCCCGCTTGGCGTGGCGGCTGCGCGGGGTCTGCGTCGCGGTCCAGGGCTCCGGAGCCACATCGCCGCTGGACCGTGGGGTCGAACCACTCGGAACAGAAGCTTGACTCGTTCCAGAAAGCGGACAAGACTTCGGTGCGTGCCGACCGGCTCGGAGTTCCAGCAGATGCTGCGAGGAGTTTCGCTACGCGTGACCCGTCCACGGGTCGCGGTGCCGAGCGCGGTGCGTGAGCACCCGCACGCCGACACGGATCCGATCATCCATGCCGTGCGATCCGCTCTGCCCGAGGTATCGCACCAGACGGTGTACGACTCGTTGAACACCCGCACCGCCGTACGGGATCACAGGCTTCCCGATCACCTCGGTGATCACAGCCCGATCACTCATCCACGGAAGGAATGCCGTGTCATCCGATAGCAGCCCGACCAGCCCTGATACCGAAACTCGGAGCGAGAGCGAGAACCCGGCGATCCCGTCGCCGACTCCGAAGACCGAGCATCGACCCCGAACCAATAAGGACTGGTGGCCGGAGCAGATCGATGTCTCGGTGCTGCAAGCTCATTCGTCCAAGGCCAACCCGCTCGGTGCGGACTTCGACTACTCCACGGAGTTCGAGAAACTCGACGTCGACGCACTGAAGGCCGATGTCACGGCGGTCCTCACCGATTCGCAGGACTGGTGGCCCGCCGATTACGGCAACTACGGCGGTCTGTTCATCCGGATGAGCTGGCACGCGGCGGGCACCTACCGCATCGCCGACGGCCGCGGCGGCGGCGGACAGGGCGCCCAGCGCTTCGCGCCACTCAACAGCTGGCCGGACAACGCCAACCTGGACAAGGCTCGCCGACTGCTGTGGCCGGTCAAACAGAAGCACGGCACGGCGATCTCGTGGGCCGACCTGCTGGTGTTCGCAGGCAACGTGGCCCTGGAATCGATGGGGTTCGAGACCTTCGGATTCGGATTCGGTCGCCCGGATATTTGGGAGCCGGAGGAGGTCTTCTGGGGTCCGGAGGACACCTGGCTCGGCGACGAACGCTACAGCGGGGACCGTGAACTGTCGGGGCCGTTCGGCGCGGTCCAGATGGGCTTGATCTACGTGAATCCCGAAGGGCCCAACGGCCAACCGGATCCGGTGGCCTCCGCGCGGGATATCCGGGAGACGTTCGGCCGCATGGCGATGAACGACGAGGAGACCGCCGCGCTGATCGTCGGCGGCCACAGCTTCGGCAAGACCCACGGCGCGGGCGACCCCGACCTGGTCGGCGCCGAACCCGAAGCCGCCCCGATCGAGCAGCAGGGCCTCGGCTGGAAGAGTTCCTACGCCACCGGCAAGGGCGAGGACGCCATCACCAGCGGTTTGGAGGTCGTCTGGACTGCCACGCCGACCCGGTGGGGTAACGGCTTCCTGCAGAACCTGTACGGCTACGAGTGGGAACTGACCAAGAGCCCCGCCGGGGCGTGGCAGTGGAAACCGAAGGACGGCGCGGGCGAAGGCGCCATTCCTGGGCCGTTCGGTGGACCCGCGCGCACCCCGACCATGCTGACGACGGATCTGGCGTTGCGGGAAGATCCGATCTATCGGGAGATCACCCGTCGCTGGTTGGACCACCCGGAGGAACTGTCCGAGGCGTTCGCGAAGGCATGGTACAAACTGCTGCACCGCGATATGGGACCGATCAGCCGATATCTCGGGCCATGGGTCGCCGAGCCGCAGCTGTGGCAGGACCCGGTTCCCGCCGTCGACCACGAACTGATCGACGAGCAGGACGCCGCGGCCTTGAAGCGCGAGATCCTCGAGTCCGGCCTGTCGGTGGCGCAGTTGGTCAAGACCGCGTGGTCCTCAGCGGCCAGCTTCCGCAGTACGGATAAGCGCGGCGGCGCCAACGGAGCCCGAATTCGACTGGAGCCGCAGAAGAATTGGGAGGTCAACGAACCCGATCAGCTGGCCCAGGTGCTGCCGGTACTCGAGCGGATCCAGCAGGATTTCAACAGCTCGGCCACCGGCGGGAAGAAGATCTCGCTCGCCGACGTGATCATCCTGGCGGGGTCCGCCGCGGTCGAGAAGGCGGCCAAGGACGCGGGGCACGATGTCACGGTGCCGTTCGCGCCGGGGCGGACCGACGCCTCGCAGGAGAACACCGATGCGGAGTCGTTCGCTGTGCTCGAACCGCGAGCCGACGGGTTCCGCAACTATGTGCGGGCCGGTGAGAAGGCGCCGCTCGAGCGCCTGCTGCTCGAGCGCGCGTACTTGCTGGATGTGACCGCCCCGCAGCTCGCGGTGCTCATCGGTGGCCTGCGGGTCTTGGGAGCGAACTATGGCGGCACCCGGCACGGCGTGTTCACCGACCGGCCCGGAGTACTGACCAACGACTTCTTCGTCAACCTCCTCGACCAGAAGACCCAGTGGAAGGCGTCGGAATCGGCGGAGAACGTCTACGAAGGTTTCGACGGATCCGGGCAGGTCATATGGACGGCTACCGCCAACGACCTGGTCTTCGGGTCGCACTCGGTACTGCGCGCGATCGCCGAGGTGTACGCCCAGCGTGGCGGTGAGGCGAAATTCGTGAACGACTTCGTCGCCGCGTGGGTCAAGGTGGTCGACAACGACCGGTTCGACCTCGCCTGATCCCTGTCGACGTATCCAGGTGGGCCCTTCGGGGCCGCCTGGATACGTGTGCCCGCTTCGCCGAACACCGAGATTCGCCGGTCCCGTCGCGCTGCGTGCGGTGTCCGCATCAGCTCGCGGCACGGGCCGCCTTGGTCGCCGTCGTCGAGATCGGTGGTGCGTGGCTGGTCTGGCGCGAGCGCGCGAACACGCGACCGAGGCTCGGATCGGCGCGGGTGTGATCGTCGCCCGGTCAGGTGATCGTCTGATTCGCCGACGATGCGCGGCGGATCGTGGTGGCGGGTCGCGGCGGGTGGGTGAGCGCGGTGAGGGCGGGGATGCCGACGGGTTCGTCGGCGAGGGTGGGGATGACCGCGTAACGATGGGTGTGGGTGGTGACCCGGCGGATCTGCTCGAGTTCGGCGGCGGCGCGGCGGCGCAGCAGCGGGTCGACGGGGGCCGCGGCGGCGAGACTGTTGTCGATGATCCAGGCCCAGGGGTGGATGCCCGCGCGTTCGAGGTCGGCTTGCAGGTCGGTGGCCTCGAGGACCGGGGTGGTTTCGGGCAGGGTGACGAGGAGAACCTTGGTGGCGGTGGGGTCCTGTAGCCGCATCAGGGGGGTGACGAACCGGGTGCCTGGTGCCATCTGGCGCACGATGTCGCGGTGGTAGGAGCCGGTGGCATCGAGCAGCAGCACGGTGTGGCCGGTGGGTGCGGTGTCGATGACGACGAACCGGCGCCGTGATTCGGCGATGATATGTGAGAACGCTTGGAAGACAGCGACTTCGTCGGTGCACGGGGAACGCAGGTCCTCGGCGAGCGCGGCGCGGCCTTCGGCATCGAGGGCTGCGCCTTTGCCCGCCATCACCCGGGCCCGGTAGTCGGCGACGGCCTCGGCGGGGTCGATGCGCGAGACCGTCAGGTGTTCGAGGCTGCCGCCGACGGTCTCGGCGAGGTCGGTCGCGGGATCGGTGGTCGACAGGTGCACGTCGTGGCCGCGTTCGGCCAGCGCGACAGCGACCGCCGCCGCGACGGTGGTCTTACCGACCCCGCCCTTGCCCATGGACATGATCAGGCACGGCCCGTCGCGCTCGATGTCGTCGACCAGTCGCGCCAGCGGCGCGTCGGCCAGCGCCGGAACGATCGTCGGCGCCACTGCCGGGGTCGGCTCGGGTGGTGTGCGGTCGAACAGAGTGGTCAGGGTATCGGTGCCGACGATATTGGTGGCTTTGAGCTCTACCAGATCACGTGGCAGGTCGCGGACCCCCGCGGGCATGGTGTCGATGGCGGTGAGTTCGCGGCGGTGGATCGCGGCGGCGAGCGGATCGGTGGTGTCGGTGGCGTCGGGCAGGACGCCGTTGATCACCACGTACTGGTTGCTGAGTCCGACATTGCCGAGTTCGGTTCGGGTGCGGGCGATTTCGGCCAGCGCGGACCGCGACGGCCGTGCTACGAGAACGAGGCGGGTGCGGTGCGGGTCGGCCAGCGCCGCGACCGCGGCGGCGTAGACGGCTTTCTGCTTATCCAGTCCGGACAGGGGCCCGAGGCAGCTCGCGTCGCCGCCGCCGGTGAGGAATTCGCTCCAGTTGCCCGGCAGCTGCAGCAGGCGGATGGTGTGCCCGGTGGGGGCGGTGTCGAACAGCACGTGATCGTAGCCGCTCGTCTCGTCGGTGAGCAGGGCGGTGAACTCGTTGAACGAGGCGATCTCGGTGGTACACGAGCCCGACAGCTGCTCGGTCATCGACGCGATATCGTCCTGGGGCAGCACGCCGCGCATGGGCGCGATGACGCGTTCCCGATAGGCCTGTACCGCCTGGTCGGGATCGATTTCGAGTGCCCACAGGCCGGGAACTCCATCGATGCCGGTCACGGTGTTGCCGATCGATACCCCGAACACCTGGCCGACGTTCGATGCCGGGTCGGTCGAGACCAGCAGCACCTTCCGGCCCGCACGGGCGAGCCGGACCGCCGCCGCGCAGGCGATCGAAGTCTTTCCGACCCCGCCCTTGCCGGTGAAGAACATGAACCGCGGCGCACTGTCGAGGAAATTCATCTCATCCATTCTCCTCGACGCTCAGGTGCGGGCGGGCAGCAGTTCGGCAATGAGATCCTGGACGCGAGACTCGATCTCGTCGCGGATCGGGCGCACCGACTCGACACCTTTGCCCGCGGGGTCCTCGAGCACCCAGTCGCGGTAGCTGACACCGGGAAACACCGGGCAGGTGTCACCGCAGCCCATGGTGATCACCACGTCCGAGGACTCGACGGCGTCGAAGGTGAGGATCTTCGGAGACTGGTCGGAGATATCTATACCCAGCTCGGCCATGGCCTCGACCGCGGCCGGATTCACCGAGTCGGCCGGTGCGCTACCCGCCGAGCGAACCTCGATGGCGTCCCCGGCCAGGTGGGCCAGGAATCCGGCGGCCATCTGGGAGCGACCGGCGTTGTGGACGCAGACGAACAGGACGCTGGGTTTGTCGGCCATGGAGGCGAAACCTTTCAGGGGAGAGCGGGGGCGGTGGCGGGCCGGAATCGTTTCCGCAGGGCCAGGGAGACATAGACCAAGCCGACCAGGACGGGAACTTCGATGAGGGGACCGACGACTCCGGCCAAGGCTTGCCCGGAGGTCGCGCCATAGGTGGCGATCGCGACGGCGATGGCGAGTTCGAAGTTGTTGCCCGCCGCGGTGAAAGCCAGCGTGGTGGTGCGCTCGTACCCTATTCCCATGACGGCGCCGAGGAGGTATCCGCCGCCCCACATGATCGCGAAATAGGCCAGCAGCGGGAGGGCGATCCGCACGACATCGAGGGGCTGGGACGTGATCTGCTTTCCTTGCAGCGCGAACAGGATCACGATCGTGAACAGCAATCCGTACAGCGCCCACGGCCCGATCGTGGGCAGCAGCGTCGACTCGTACCAGTCGCGGCCTTTCGCGCGTTCACCCAGGCGGCGGGTCAGGTAGCCGGCGAGGAGGGGTATGCCGAGGAAGATCAGCACCGATTTCGCGATCTGCCACGGTGAGGTGTCGATCGTGGTCTGTTCGAGGCCGAGCCATCCGGGCAGCACCGAGAGGTAGAACCAGCCGAGCACGGCGAACATGATCACCTGGAAGACCGAGTTCAACGCGACCAGCACCGCGGCGGCCTCACGGTCTCCGCACGCCAGGTCGTTCCAGATGATGACCATCGCGATACAGCGGGCCAGCCCGACAATGATCAACCCGGTCCGGTACTCGGGCAGATCCGGAAGCAGCAGCCACGCCAGCGCGAACATCAACGCCGGACCCAGGAGCCAGTTCGATACCAGCGAACCCACCAGGAGTCGGCGGTCGCCGGTGACGGAGTCCAGGCGGTCGTAGCGCACCTTCGCCAACACGGGATACATCATGATCAGCAACCCGATGGCGATCGGCAGCGAGATCCCGTCGATCTCGACCGCGCTCAACGCGTCGCCGAGTCCGGGGATCAGGCGACCGAGGAGCAGTCCGGCGGCCATCGCGACACCGATCCACACCGGCAGGAATCGGTCCAGGGTCGACAGTTTCGCGACTACACCCTGCTCGCCGGTAGCGGTGCCCACGCTCACGAGGCCACTCCGGCCACGGTACCACTCTCGACGAGCAGCACATTCGAGAGCCGTTGCAGCGCTTCGGGTACCACCCGATAGTAGACCCAGGAAGCGCGGCGTTCGGATTCCAGGAGACCCGCCTCTCGCAGCACCTTCAGATGGTGGGAGATCGTGGGCTGGGTGAGGTCGATGCCTTCGGAGAGATCGCATACGCACGCCTCTTGTCCGGCGCGGGACGCGATCGCGCTGAGCAGTCGCAGCCGCACCGGATCCGACAGCGCCCTGAACACGCTCGCCAACTCGGCCGCGGCCGAGCCGGTCAGTGGTTCACGCACCAGTGGCGATCCGGAACATGCCTGGACCGGTACGATCGGCAGCTTCGACTTCGACATATACCTATATTGACTGATATCTATACGGGACTGCAAGCAAACGTGCGGTGAACGCTGCGGATATGCCGCCGATGGACATATCTCGATCGCCGCACTCGGCCCGACGAACCGTATCGAAAGTGTCCTGCGCATCGGTTGGACGGTACCGCGCGACCCCGTTCGTTTTCCGTCCGACAGGCCTGGTGTGCGTATCCGGCAATTCGCGGGCACCTGTCCCGCGAATTGCCGGTATCCGGATCGGTCGTCAGCCGAAGACCGCGGTGGTCGAGGGCAAATCCAGTGTCGATCGGATTCCCGGTGCCGCCGCGCACACTGCCGCGACGAGATTCACCGCGCGGTTGGCCGTGTACCCCGGCGAGGTCTCGGCCATGTGCTCGAGCGGCACCGGCATCCTCAACGCGACGTCCAAGGGGGCGTCGCCGTGCACGGCGACATGCCACCCGGTGTCGTGGACCTCCCACGCCGGATCGAGATCGGTGGTGGTGTACCAGGTCGCGCGGAAGGTGATGAGCTCGTGCCCATCGCGCCGGCCGGTGATGGTGATGCGTTGCGCGGCAACCGATCCGGCTTTCAGTGTGCCCGCGGCGATCTGGATTTCGCGTGGTGTGGTCGCCAATTCCCCGCTGGCGGTCACCTCGTCCAACGGCATGCCGATCGCGTCGGCTGTCAAACGAAGCGATGGCCCGAAGCTGGAGCGCAGGTAGTCGGCGCGGAATTGCTCGAACGGAGCCAGGTCACGGCCGAAACCCATGAGGTCGAACAACATCTCGGGCGAATTTCGTTGCGACAGGTCCGCGTACTCGTCGATGACGATCGTGTCCAACCGGCGCTGGATGGACGTCAGTACCAGTGGCACGGCCTCGGAGATGAAGCCGGGGCTACTTCCGGTGCTGTGAATCGATGTGCCACCGGCCTGGCAGGCCGCTTCGACCCTGGCCCGCGTCGTCGCGTCCATGCTCGGCGGATGGTGGAACTGACCGCACGTCGTCACGATATTCGAGCCGGACTCCAACAGTCGGCACACCTCGTCGAGGTCGAACATCCGTGGCATGTAGAGCACGCAGTCGGCACCCGCTGCCAGTACGTCCTCGATCCGTCCGGTGGTGGCGACCCCGAGGGCGTCGAGTCCGCAGAGTTCACCGGCGTCGAGACCGACCTTGTCCTGGTCGTAGACATGCACCCCGGCCAACGTCATCGACGGGTGTTCGATGATTCCGCGTAGCGCCTTGCGTCCGATGTTGCCGGTGGCCCACTGCACCACACGGTGATTCGCGTTCGTCATGCGGGGCTCGCGCTCACCGGCACGCCGGAACTGCGCACCATACCTGTCATCACGTCGATGTTCTCCTTGTCGGCCGGTATGTTGACGTTGCACTCGGCGTGGCCGTGCGGCATGGCGTCTGTCGCGGTGGACCGCGGGTGTCCTATGACTCGGCTCACATCGGGAATATAGGCAGGGCCCGATAATGCTGTCAATGACAACATTGTATTATCGCCGGATATGCCCGAGCGTCGCTACCATCACGGCAACCTTCGCGCGGCCCTGCTCGCGCAGGCCGAAGCCACTCTGCGGGTGTCGGGGGTCGACGGGTTATCGCTGCGGGAACTCGCCCGCGACGTCGGAGTCAGTTACGGATCGCCGCGCCGCCACTTCGAGGACAAGGCCGCGCTCCTCGACGCCCTCGTCGAAGCGGGTTTCCAGCGCCTGGGCGCCGAATTGGCAAGGGCGGCCGAACCCGACGGCCGCGACTTCGCCGACATGCTGACAGCCGTCGCGGTGAGTTATATCGGGTTCGCCACCGCCAGTCCGGCGTTGGTGGATCTGATGTCGCGGAGCCGATACCTCGCTCAGGCTCCCGAGGCGCTGGTCAGGGCGCGCGAGGCGAGTTTCGCGCCGGTACGCGGCCTCGTCGAAAGAGGGCAGGCGAGTGGCGAATTGGCGCCGGGGGAGGTGCGCCGAATCGGGACGTTGATCTTCGCGACGCTGCACGGCCTGGCGACCCTGGCCAACAACGGAATGATAGATCCGCTCGATGATCACGTGATCTCCGACTCGATCCACTCGTTGCTGACCGGTATCGCGGGTAGCGGCTTCCATCAGCGCTAGCAAGAAGCCGTCGACATCGGATCGCGCGAATTGGTGCGCCGGTGTAGGGTTCGGCCCCCGAGAGCGGCCCCCGAAGAACGCCGGTGGATCGATATCCCGTGCGTTTCCACCCGAGCCCATCCTGCGCGGGAAGTCTTACCCGCACAGGCGATCGGGCGGGGTGGATGTGAAATGAAAGTCTCTGAGGGAAAGGAGATTCGGGCATATCGGTCCGCGTCCGGGGGCCGGCGAGGTCCGCGTTGTGTGCGTGCGAGACTCGTTAGCGATGCTCACCTACTTTCAAGCGACTGTCATCGGCGCGGTGCAGGGCTTCACCGAACTGTTCCCGATTTCGAGCCTCGGGCATTCGGTGTTGATCGCGGCGTGGCTCGGAGGTGATTGGCAGAATCTGGTCACACAGGGCGAGTCGAGCACGGGCACACCGTATCTGGCGTTTGTGGTCGCCTTGCATGTGGGAACGGCCGTGGCGCTGCTCGCCCACTATTGGCGGGACTGGTATGCGATCGTCGCGGGTTTCATCGCCACGGTTCGGACCGGGCGTCTGGACACCGTCGCGCAGCGGTTGGCGTTGCTGATCGTGATCGCCACCGTTCCGGTCGCTGTTCTCGGACCGTTGCTGCAACATCCACTGCACGCGCTGTTCGCGGCGCCGATCTGCGCCGGCGTGTTTCTGGTGCTCAATGGTGTCGTGCTGATCGCGGGGGAGGGGTTGCGCCGACGTAATGAGCCGACGCTGGCGGAATACGGGCGACGGTTCGCCCGGCGAGAGGCCGGGACGAGGGTTCTCGCCGCGGCGCGAACTCGCCGCCAATCCGACCGGCCGCTGGCCGCCCTCGGGGTCGGGGACGCCGTCGGCATCGGCTTCGTACAAGTCGGCGCGCTGCTGACCGGGTTCAGTCGGGCGGGGCTCGCCATGGTCGGCGGTCTGTGGCGCGGTCTCGAACACGAACACGCGGCCAAATTCGCTTTCCTGCTCGCGACTCCGGCGATCCTCGGCGCGGGGGTACTGGAGACGCCCGAGTTGGTCGGGCCGCAGACCGATGGCATCCGCGGGCCGGTGCTGGTCGGCGCCATCGTGTCCGGGGTGTCGTCGTGGCTTGCCGTGCGGTTCCTGGAGCGGTACTTCCAGACCAGGACGTTACTGCCGTTCGCGGTGTACTGCGTGGTCATCGGGTTGGTCTCGATTGTCCGGTTCATCTGAATCGCCGCCGGGACCGGAATATTCGCGGCCAGCGGTTCGTTCCCGCTCAGTAGTTGACATAGAAACTTCTTGGGAGGGTGCGACCTCGTGGAACTGGGACTTACGACATTCGCCGAGCTGTACCCCGTCGGCGGACAGGCAGCGCCGACCGCCGCCGAACGGTTGCGCGAGGTCGTCGACGAGGCGGTCGCCGTGGAGCGGGCCGGGCTCGACGTCTACGGCGTCGGAGAACACCACCGCGAGGATTTCGCGGCCTCCGCACCGGCGGTGGTGCTGGCCGCCATCGCCGGACGCACGCGGCGGATCCAGCTGACCAGCGCGGTGACGGTACTCAGCTCCGCCGATCCGGTGCGCGCCTACCAGGAGTTCGCCACTCTGGACGGCCTCTCGAACGGACGCGCCGAGCTGATGGCAGGGCGAGGTTCCTTCACCGAGAGCTTTCCGCTGTTCGGCTTGGATCTCGGCGACTATGACGAGGTCTTCGAGGAGAAACTGGCGCTGTTACTGCACCTGCGCGAGGAGAAGCCCGTGACCTGGGCCGGGAAGTTCCGTGCCCCGCTGACCGACGCGATTGTCTACCCGCGCACCGACAATCGGCCACTGCCGGTGTGGATCGCCGTCGGCGGCAGCCCGGAATCGGTGGTCCGCGCGGGTCTGCTCGGCCTGCCACTCGCTATCGCGATCATCGGCGGACAACCCGCGCGATTCAAGCCGCTGGTCGATCTCTACCATCGCGCGCTCGCCGAGGGCGGCCACGACAGGCAGCCCGTCGCGGTCCACGCACACGGCTACGTCGCCGATACCGAGGAACAAGCCGTCGCCGACTTCTACGACGCCTACGCGTTGGCGATGAGCACTATCGGGCGCGAACGGGGTTGGGGTCCGATGACCCGCTCCGCCTTCGATGAGATGCGCTCGCCGAGCGGTTCGCTATTCGTCGGCTCACCCGACTATGTGGCGGAGAAGGTCGCCGATATCCGCGACACTCTCGGCCTGGATCGCTTCATGCTGCACACCAGCGTCGGCACGCTGCCGCACAAGAAGGTGCTGCACAACATCGAACTGCTGGGCGAGAAGGTGGCCCCACTGGTGCGCTGAATCGCGGACGCGCGAACCGCAATCGCGTCGGATGAGCGTGCCGGACGCGCGATCAGCGAATCGCGTCCACCACCAAGGTGGCGATGGCGCGGCTGCCGAGCGGTGTCGGGTGCCGGATGGGTGTCGAACTGGTCGACACGTTTCCCTCGAACCATCGACTCTCCGGAGGTGCGCACGCGTCGTGCCCGACCGCGGCGTTTCGCACATCGACGAATCTGGCATTGTGCGCCGTGGCCCGCACACGCAGAACCTGATCGATCGTGGCGAAGAAGTCTGCGACCCAGGCCGCGTCGAGCGCGCTGAAGGTGGCCGTCGCGCCGCAGCCCCGTGGCCCGTAGATACCCCCGTGGCCGACCACGACGACGGTGGCCTTCGGTGATTTCGCGACGACAGCGTCGAGGTCGGCGTCGATCCACCCGGCGAGTTCGGTCAGCCTCCGGTCGACGCGGTCCTGCACACCGGAATCGAGCCTGCATTTCGCGTCGGTGTTCTGCTCCGGCGGGAAGCATGGCGAAACCAGGTCCCACCACCTCAGATCGTTGCCGCCGATGCTGATCGTCACCAGAGTCGTCCGCGCGCTGAGCGCGGAGATCTGAGGTGTCGCGTCATGCCTGCGGCCATCGGGGCTCGTCGTGACCTGCGCGGTGGTCAAGATGTTCGGCGAGGTGGCTCCCGCGCACGACATATCGGTGAAGGACGTCGGTCGGATCAGGTCGGCGATCTGCACGGGATAGCCGTTCGCGCTGCGTCCGCAGCCATCGAGTCCGGGGCCGACGACCTTGTCGGGTGCCGCTGCCCGGGAGTCCCCCAACGCCACATACTCGATGACGCTGTTCGTTCCGACATATTCGATGGCGTTATCCGTTCGCGGACAACTGCTGACGATGAGCGCGAGTGCGGCCGCGATCAGTCCGAATCCAGGAAGCCACCGGCTTGTGAAACGTGTTTCGATCTTGCTGTACACCGTCGATCAGCGGCTACTGCTCGGCGAGCCAGGTGCGGGCCGTGGATTCTGGGTCGGGAGCCGTAGCGGCCGTGACTGACAGTGTGCGGTTGTTGCTCATTGCGGTGACAGGTCTTTCATCGAAATCGGACGCTGAGCTCGGTTGTCGTGCGTGTGTTCGGTGAGTGGACCACCCTATCCGTTCCGGAGCGACGGCTCGGCGCACCATGATTCGAAACCCCAACCCGCCCCCGCGTTGCTCGATGAAGCGCCGGCTAGGGCGTGGAGTCCGCGATCGTCTCGGCGCGAACGCTGTCGAAGGCATCGGCGCAACGCGTCAGCAACTCCTGCAGGGTGGCGCGTTCGGCGTCGGTGAATGCCGCGCCCACCGCGCGTTCCACGCGGATCGCGCGCGTATCCGCATCCCGCATCACGGCCGCACCGCGTTCGGTGAGACGGGTCTCCAGCACATTCCGGTGCCACTCGTGCGGGCTGCGTTCGATGAGACCGCGTTCCTGCAGATTGGTCAGGATCGTATTCATGGTCGGCGGTGTGACGCCGCACAGGCGGGCCAGCGCGGCGGCCGAGATACCTGGATTCTCGGTGAGGAACAGCAGCACCGAATACTGCGGCACGGTGACGCCCACCGGTTTCAGCGCGGCGTTCTTGGCCACGGTGAGGGCTTGCTCGGCGCGCTTGATATAGGACCCGAGGCGCTCGGCGGGCGGCATGGACGTCATGAACGCATGGTATCTGCCCACTTCCTGATTCGATCCTTGACGAATATTAGAACTCTAATTTATATTCGTGCTCGTCGCATGATGTGACTTCACTTGATGATTCGAACTCTCGGAGACAGGGTCATGTTGTCCCACACTCGCTTTCGCCGTCGCCTCGCCGTCGCCATGGCATCCACCCTCATCGCCCTGGTCGCGGCCGCCTGCGACTCGCGCAACGCGCCGAACACGGTCGAAACCGCCTACGAACTGCCGGGCGATCACATCTATCCGGAGGGCATCGCCGTCGATCCGCGCACGGGAGACAGCTATGTCGGCTCCTACGCCACGGGCGCTGTCTACCGCGCTGCTCCAGGCGCCACCGAGGCCGAAATCTTTCTCCCCGAGGGCGCCGACGGCCGCCACACCGCGAACGGGCTGAAGGTCGATCGC
The DNA here is from genome assembly GCF_040606855.1 of Nocardia sp. NPDC005366. Classification (NCBI taxonomy): domain Bacteria; kingdom Bacillati; phylum Actinomycetota; class Actinomycetes; order Mycobacteriales; family Nocardiaceae; genus Nocardia; species Nocardia sp. NPDC005366. Next base: position 27,321 of record NZ_JBEXFQ010000032.1, on the reverse strand, counting down.
GCCGGACGGCTGTGGGTGACCGATTCCACCAGGGGCGTCGCCGTCTACGACATCGCGAGCCGAAACTTGATCGCCCGCTTCGATGTTCCCGGCGCCGGTCCTCGATTCGTCAACGATCTCGCCATCGCCCCGGACGGCACCGCCTACCTGACCGACTCGGTAGGCGGCGTCGTCTACCGGGTCACCCCGGATCAAGTGCGCGAGGCCGGCGCACGCGGGGTGCCCGCCGCTCTGACAACACAATTCGACCTCAGCGATGCCCTCGCACGCGATCGCGGCGCGTTCTACCTCAACGGCATCGTCGCGGACCCCGCCGGAAACTACCTGCTCGTCGTGGACATGGTCTCCGGCGAGTTGTACCGCATAGCCCTCACTCCCGGCGTCGCCGATCCGATCCGCGAGGTCACACTGCGCGGCGGCGATCTCACGCACGGCGACGGCCTCGAACTGCGTGACAACACCCTGTGGGCCGCCCACAACACGATCGACACCATCAGCCGCTGGTCGGTCACCGATGACGGCGCAATCGCCACTCGCACCGGCGAAGTCACCGACTCGGCGTTGAGTATCCCCACCACTCTGGTGCGTATCGCCGACCGAACCCTGGTGGTCGCCTCCCAGTTCGATCGGGGCGGGCCGATGGGGCCCGGATCCCCGACGACATTCGAGATCGTCACTGTCCATGGCATCTGACGCGGTCCCGGACCGGTGACGAAGTGCGCACCGCCGATCGGCGTGCGGCGGTGGACCATATCGAGCCGGTGTGCTGACCCTTTGCATTCCGACTGATCGCAACCCTGTTCCCGCGCGCGGGCGCGCGGTGGGATCGAAGACGCGGCGGATCGTCACTGTCCACCACATCCGCCATGGAGATCGTGATGGCTACCGGTGGACAAGTGACGGACCGATCGAACCCCTACGAGCGTCAGTGAGCCCGATGAGCGTGGCAGAACCCCGAATCAGCACCCTCGCCTTCCTGACTCCGGGCAACTATCCCGACGACGACCCCGCCGCCGGGCTCGAGGCCACGCTCGAACTGTTCGAGTACGGCGAGCGCCTCGGTTTCGACGGCGCCTGGATCCGGCAACGTCATCTCGAACACGGCGTCGGATCGGCCTCGGTATTCCTGGCCGCGGCGGCCCAGCGCACCGCTCGCATCGAGTTGGGGACCGCCGTGATCCCCATCGGCTACGAGAGCCCGTTCCGGCTCGCCGAGGATCTGTCCATGGCCGACGCCCTGTCCAAGGGACGCCTGCAACCCGGCTTCAGCGCGGGAACCCCACCCCACGCGGAACTGATGGGACACCTCGTCTTCGACGGGGATTGGCGTACCTACGATCTGTCCTACGGTCGGATCGAGCGGCTGATCGAGAATCTGCGCGGCGGCTATCTGGGTGACGAGCACGCGGTGATCCACTCGCCCGGCAATACGCAGCGTCCCCGGCTCCAGCCGTACAGTCCCGGCCTTGTCGATCGGATCTGGTACGGCGGCTCCAGCGCTCGGTCCGTCCGCTGGGCGGGTGAGACCGGGCTGAACCTGCTCACCGGCAATATCGTGATCGGTGACCGCAGTGACGATTTCGCCACCGCCCAGCTGGGCCTGATCGATGACTACCGTCGTCGCATCGCCCCGGCGCGTCCGGCCAGGGTCGCGGTCGGGCGCGTGATCGTGCCGTTCGACAGCGCCGACCGGACGACCCGCGAACGCTACCGGCAATACGCGGCCTCGCGCTATGAGCGCACCCTGGCTCCCCAGGGCGAGCGGCGAGTCCTGTTCGCTCCGGACCTGGTCGGGACCGCCGAGGAGATCGTGGAACGCCTGCGCGCCGATCCGGTTCTCGCGCAGGTCTCCGAACTGCGACTGGAACTGCCGTACGAATTCCACCGGGGTGAATACGAGCAGATCCTGCACGACACCGTCGAGTTGATCGCACCGGAACTGGGCTGGTCGCCCTCCGCACCCGCCGCTGCCGCGGAGGGTGTCGCCGTCTCGGCCTGAACCGGAGAACCCGACCGCGAGCCAGACCGGTCAGGAATCGAGAAGCGTCGCGCACCGAGCAGCGCTTAGCGTTACTGCCATGAACATAACCACTGATCAGGCCACTATCGAGTCCGTCATCCTGGAGGTTTCCGACCCGGTGGCGGCCTCGGCTTTCTACGCCGCCGCGTTCGGCCTCGGCGACCAGTTGCGTGTCCGTGCCACCGAGGCGCCCACGACCGGCTTCCGCGGCTTCATACTCTCGCTCGTGGTGTCTCAGCCGAGCACCGTCGACAGCCTCGTCGGCACCGCGCTAGAGGCGGGCGCGACGACGCTGAAGCCCGCCAAGAAGAGCTTCTGGGGCTACGCCGGGGTCGTGCGGGCTCCCGACGGGGCGATCTGGAAGATCGCGACGTCATCGAAGAAGGACAGCGGCCCGGCTACCAGGGAGGTCGATGATTTCGTTGTGCTGCTCGGGGTCGACGACGTCAAGGCGACCAAGAAGTTCTATGTCGAGCGCGGGCTGGCCGTGGCGAAGAGTTTCGGCGGCAAGTACGTCGAGTTCGACACCCCACCGTCTTCGGTCAAACTGGCGCTCTACGGGCGCCGTGCCGCCGCCAAGGATGCCGGCGTCCCGCCGGAGGGCACCGGGTCGCACCGGATCGTCCTCGGCGGCACGATCGGTCCCTTCGCCGACCCGGACGGGTTCGCGTGGGAGGGCGCGGTCTGAGCCAGCAAGATTGACATACTCCATTTGAAGAATGTTATTCTCCAAATGGAGAGTCAGGAGTGCGCAGGTAGATGGCAAGGCTTACCGGCCGGGGTCGGGAAGTCGGGTCGGTAGCTGACGCGAGGTCACCACCGACAAGGAGCCACCGATGGGATACGCCGACCGCATTTTCGATCTGACCGATCAGGTAGTGCTGATCACCGGCGGCAGCCGCGGGCTCGGCCGTGAGATGGCGTTCGCCACCGCGCATTGCGGAGCCGACGTGATCATCGCGAGCCGCGACTACGATTCGTGCGCGGCGACCGCCGACGAGATCCAGGCCGCCACCGGCCGTTCCGCGCTGCCCTACCGTGTACACGTGGGCCGATGGGACGAACTCGACGGCCTCGTTGATGCCGCCTACGCACGGTTCGGCAAGGTCGACACACTGATCAACAACGCCGGAATGCAGCCGGTCTACGACTCGCTCACAGCGGTCAGCGAGAAGTTGTTCGACTCGGTACTCAACCTCAATCTCAAGGGCCCGTTCAGGTTGGCGGCGCTGGTGGGCGAGCGAATGGTCGAGGCGGGGCGCGGGTCGATCATCAACGTCAGCTCGACCGGATCGCTGCGCCCGACGCCGTGGATCGTCCCGTACGCGGCGGCGAAGGCCGGGCTCAACGCGATGACCGAAGGTCTCGCGCTGGCGTTCGGCCCCACCGTGCGAGTGAACACGTTGATGGCGGGCCCGTACCTCACCGATGTCAGCAAGGCGTGGGGTTTGGACTCCCTGGAACCATCGCGGAACCCGTTCGCCGCGCATGCGCTGCAGCGAGCCGGTAACCCGTCCGAAATCGTCGGCGCCGCACTCTTTCTCGCATCCGACGCGTCCAGCTACACCTCCGGATCGATTCTGCGGTCCGACGGTGGCATCCCGTAGGGACGAGTTCAGATCCGGTATTCCCGCAGCAGTCCCTTGCTGATGATGGTCTTCTGGATCTCGCTGGTGCCCTCACCGATCAGCAGGAACGGCGCTTCGCGCATCAATCGCTCGATTTCGGCTTCCTTCGAGTAGCCGAAACCGCCGTGGATGCGGAAGGCCTCCTGGGTCACCTCGGCGCAGTACTCGCTGGCGATGAGTTTGGCCATGCCCGCGACGACGTCGTTGCGTTCGCCGGAGTCCTTGGCGCGGGCGGCGTTGACCATCATGAGGTGGGCGGCTTCGACCTTGGTCGCCATTTCGGCGAGTTTGAAGGCGATGGCCTGGTGTTCGGCGATGGGTTTGCCGAAGGTGGAGCGCTGCTGGGCGTAGCCGATGGCGAGTTCGAAAGCGCGGATGGCGATGCCGCAGGCGCGGGCGGCGACATTGACGCGGCCGACTTCGATGCCGTCCATCATGTGCGAGAAACCTTTGCCCGGCGTGCCGCCGAGGATGGCCTCGGCGTCGATGCGGAAACCGTCGAAGAGGGCCTCGGTGGTGTCGACGCCCTTGTAGCCCATCTTGTCGATCTTGCCGGGGATGGTGAGGCCGGGCAGCACCTCGCCGACGCCTTCGGGTTTCTCGACCAGGAAGGTGGTGAGGTTCCGGTGCGGTTTCGGTTCGCCCAGATCGGTTTTCACCAGGACGGCGGTGAGGTTGGACGTGGAGCCGTTGGTGAGCCACATCTTCGCGCCGTCGATGACGTAGCCGTCGCCGGAGCGGGTGGCGCGGGTCTTGATGGCGGCGACGTCGGAGCCGAGGTCGGGTTCGGACATCGAGAACGAGCCGCGGATCTCCCCGGTCGCCATCTTCGGCAGGTAGTGCGTCTTCTGGGCGTCGGTGCCGTGTCCGGCGATCATGTGCGCGACGATGAAATGGGTGTTGATGACACCGGATACGCTCATCCAGCCGCGCGCGATCTCCTCCACCACCAGGGCGTAGGTGAGCAGCGATTCGCCGAGGCCGCCGTATTCCTCGGGGATGGTGATGCCGAACAGGCCGATCTCCTTCATCCGTTCGACGATGTCGGTGGGATAGGTGTCGGAATGCTCGAGGCGCTGCGCGTTCGGGATGATCTCGCGGTCGACGAAAGCGCGCACGGTGGCGAGGATTTCGGTCTGGACCTCGGTGAGTCCCGCGGTCCGGGCGAGCCGGGTCACGAGCCGACCCTTTCGAAGATGGCGGCCAGGCCCTGCCCGCCGCCGATGCACATGGTCTCCAGGCCGTAGCGGGCCTCGCGGCGACGCATCTCCCTGGTCATGGTCGCCAGCATCCTCGTACCGGTGGCGCCGACGGGGTGGCCGAGCGAGATACCGGAGCCGTGCACGTTGAGACGATCGAAATCGCTCGCGCCGAAACCCCATTCGCGGGTGCAGGCGAGTACCTGGGCGGCGAACGCCTCATTGAGTTCGATCAGGTCGATATCGGACAGTTTCAGTCCGGCGCGGTCGAGCGCGGCCTGGGTGGCGGGTACCGGGCCGATGCCCATCACCTTCGGCTGCACGCCGGCCACACCCCACGACACCAGTCGCGCCAGCGGGCGCAGACCGAGTTGTTCGGCGCGCGCGGCGTGGGTGACGACGCACAGGGCGGCGGCGTCGTTCTGGCCGCTGGAGTTGCCCGCGGTGACGGTCGCCTCCGGGTCCGAGCCGCCGAGCACCGGCTTCAACCTCGCCAGTTTCTCGACGGTGGAATCCTCGCGCGGATGCTCGTCGGTGTCGATCACGGCTTCCCCCGCACGGGATTTCACCGTGATGGGCACGATCTCCTCGGCGAAGACGCCGCGGCGCTGGGCGGCGACGGCGCGCTGATGCGAGGTGACGGCGAGTTCGTCCTGCTCGGCGCGGGTGATGCCGTATTCGCGGCGCAGGTTCTCCGCGGTCTCCAGCATCCCGCCTGCCACGGGGTAGTCGCGTCCGCCCGCGGTGACCCGGCCCCTGACGAGGCCGTCGTGCAGGCTCACACTCGGACCCTTGACGCCGAAACGCATATCGGTGGCGTAGAACACGACATTGCTCATGCTCTCCACGCCGCCCGCGACGACGAGATCGCTCGCGCCGGTCGCGACCTGCATACCGGCCTGCAACACCGACTGCAGACCCGACCCGCAGCGGCGGTCCACCTGCATTCCGGGCACGGTCACCGGCAGTCCCGCGTTCAGCGCGACAACCCGACCGATCGCGGGGGCCTCGCTGTTGGGGTAGCAGTTGCCGAGCACCACGTCATCGATCGCCTCGACGGGCAGGCCGGTGCGCTCGAGCAGGGCGCGAAGCACCGCCTCGCCGAGGTCGGTGGCGGCGAGGCTGCTCAGCGAGCCGCCGAATCGGCCGATCGGGCTGCGAATCGGTTCGCAGATCACCACGTCACGCATCACATGAACCTTCCGCCGGTGACTTCGAGAACGGCACCGGTCATATAGGACGACAGGTCCGAGGCCAGGAACAGCACCACGGAGGCGACTTCGCTCGGTTCGCCCGCGCGGCCGAGCGGAATCTCGGCCATCTTCTGGTCCCAGACCTTCTGCGGCATGGCCTCGGTCATCGCGGTGCGGATGAGACCGGGTTGCACGGCGTTGACGCGGACGTTCTTGAACGCGACTTCCTTCGCCGCGGCCTTGGTGAGACCGACGATGCCCGCCTTGGCTGCCGAGTAGTTGGTCTGGCCGGGCAGGCCGATCTTGCCGGACAGCGAGGAGATGTTGACGATGGCGCCGCGCCCGTGCTCGCGCATCCGGTCCGCGGCGATCCTCGTGCCGTTCCAGGTGCCCTTGAGGTGCACGGCGATGACGTCGTCGAAATCGGATTCGGTCATCTTGCGCATCGTGGCGTCGCGTGTCATGCCCGCGTTGTTGACGAATACCGCGAGCGGACCGAACTGTTCGGCGGCATCGATCAACGCCTCCACCTGCGCCGCGTCGCGCACGTCGCAACGCGCGTAGCGGGCGACCGACTCGCCGCCGAGTTCGGCGACGGCCGCCGCCCCCGCCTCGTCGTTGATATCGCCGATGGCGACCTTCGCGCCCTCGGCGACGAAGGTGCGCGCGATCTGCAGCCCGATTCCCTGGGCCGCACCGGTGATCACGGCCACCCGACCCTCCAGCAAGCTCATGCTCAGCTCCGATCCTTGGTTGTCCCGATGGCTGATGTCGATGGGGATGTCGATGGGGGATGTCGATGGGATGTCACTGCACGACACCGTCCGCGCGCAGTCGCGCGATCTGCTCTGCGGTGCGGCCCAATTCGGCCAGCACGGCGTCGGTCTGTTGCCCCAGCGCGGGCACGGGGTCCATGCGCATCTGCACGTCCTCGAACGTCATCGGCGGAAGTACCGCGCGGATCGGGCCCGCCTCGGTGTCCACCTCGCGCCACCGGTCGCGGGCCGACAGTTGCGGGTGCGCGATCAGACTTTTCATATCGTTGAGTTGCGCGGCGGGTATACCGGCCGCGGCCAGCAGTTCGTCGAGTTCGGCGGTGCCGAAGCGGCGGGTCTGCGCGGCGACGGCGGCGTCGACCTGCGCGCGGTGGCGCACCCGCTCGATATTGGTGGCGAAACGCTCGTCGTCGGCGAGTTCGGGGCAGCCGAAGACATCGGTGACGAGGGCGCGCCAGCCGCGGTCGTTCTGCACGCCGATCAGGATCTGTCCGTCCTCGGTCGGGTAGGCGTCGTAGGGCGCGATCGAGGCGTGCGACAACCCCATGCGCTGTACCTGTTTGTCCTGATACATCTGCATGTACATGGAGTGCCCGAGCCATTCCACGGTCGAGTCGAACATCGAGATCTCGATGGTCGCGCCCGCGCCGGTGCGCTCCCGGCGGAACAGCGCGGCCTGCACCGAGGACATGGCGTAGAGGCCCGAGGCGATATCGGCCGACGGCACACCGGTCTTGGTGGCGGTCTCCGGTGTTCCCGTGATCGAGCACAGGCCGGTCTCGGCCTGAATGAGCATGTCGTAGGCCTTGCGGTCGCGGTGCGGGCCGTCGGTGCCGTACCCGCTGATGTTCACCACGATCAAACCGGGGTGATCGCGGCGCAGCTCGTCCGCGCCGAGCCCGAGACGTTGCGCGGCTCCGGGCGCGAGGTTCTGGATGAAGACGTCGGCGCGGGCGATCAACTGCCGCAACACCTCCAAGCCCCGCTCGTCCTTCAGGTCGAGCGCGATCGACTCCTTGCCGCGGTTGAGCCACACGAAATGCGAGGCCAGGCCGTGCACGGCGGCGTCGTAGTTGCGGGCGAAGTCGCCTTCGCCGACCCGCTCCACCTTGATGACCCGCGCGCCGAAGTCGGCGAGGTGACGGCTGGCCATGGGGGCGGCGACGGCCTGCTCGAGACTGACGACGGTCACACCGTGCAGCGGCAGATCCCCCGAACCCTTCTCGGCTTGCGGCTCAGCGCTGTCCACCGCTCGCCTCCCGCACGGCCCGCTTGACCAGTTGCCCGCCGATGATGAGCCGCTGGATCTCGCTGGTGCCCTCGTACAATCGCAGCAATCGCACCTCGCGGTAGATCCGCTCGACCGCGACCTCGCGCATGTAGCCGGTGCCGCCGTGGATCTGCACCGCGAGATCGGCGACATTGCCGACCATTTCGGTGCAGTACAGCTTCGCCGCCGACGGCCCGACCCGTCGGTCCTCCCCGGAGACGTAGCGCGCCGCGACATCGCGAACCAGCGCCCGGCCCGCGAGCACACCGGTGTGCTGGTCGGCGATCATCGCCTGCACCAGTTGGAAATCCCCGATCGGGGTGCCGCCCTGCGTCGCGGTGGCGGCGTAGCGCACCGATTCGTCGAGGGCGCGTTGCGCCGCGCCGACGGCGAGTGCGGCGATATGCACCCGGCCACGGGTCAGCGACACCATCGCGGCCCGGTACCCGACGTCCTCGCTGCCGCCGACCAGCGCCGACGCCGGAACCCGCACGCCGGTGAAACGCACGTCGGAGGTCCACGCGCCCTCCTGGCCCATCTTGCGATCCTTGACGCCGACCTCGACGCCCGCGGTGTCGGCGGGCACGAGGAAGACCGCGATACCCGGCCCGTCGGCGTCGGCGGCGCGGGTGCGGGCGAAGACGACGAACAGGTCCGCCGACGGCGCGTTGGTGATGAACCGCTTCTCGCCGTCGATCACCCAATCATCGCCGTCGCGAACCGCTTTGGTGCGCAGCCCGGCCGGGTTGGAACCCGCGCCGGGTTCGGTGAGCGCGAACGAGGCGACCACAGCGCCGGAGGCGATGGCTTCCAGCCAGGTCCGTTTCTGCTCGTCGGTGCCGTAGTTTACCAGCACCTGTCCGGCGATTCCGTTATTGGTGCCGAACATCGAGCGGAAGGCCAGGGTGGTGTATCCGAATTCCATCGCGAGTTCGACATCCTGGGCGAGGTCGAGACCGAGACCGCCCCACTCCTGCGGGATCGCGTAGCCGAACAGCCCCATATCGGCGGCGGCACGGCGGATATCGTCGGGGATGCGGTCGGCGTCGGCGATCTCCTGTTCGCGTGGTACCACGGCGTCGCGGACGAACGCGCGGGTCTGGGCCAGGATGTCGGCGAAATCCTCTGCGGATACCTGGGAAACCGGGTTCGCGCTCGTACTGTCGGCAGCCATCGATGCTCCTCTGCTGGATATGTCGCGGATCGGTCAGCGCGGGCTGCGAACCAGCTTCTTATTGGCGAATTCGGCGATGCCGTAGTGCGCGAGTTCGCGGCCGACACCGGAACGCTTCACGCCGCCGAACGGCAGATCCGGCGACGACGCGCTGACGCCGTTGATCCAGACCATCCCGGTCTCGAGCCGGTCGCCGACCGCGCGGGCGAGTTCGGTGTCCGCGCAGAACACCGAGGCCGCCAACCCGTACGGGGAATCGTTGGCGAGTTCCACCGCCGCGTCGACCGAATCGACGCGATAGACGACCGCGACCGGGCCGAACAGTTCCTCGCGGTAGGCGCGCATCGCGGGCGTCACGTCGGTCAGCACCGTCGCCTGGAAGAACGCGCCGGGCCCCTCGATGCGCTGTCCGCCGGTCGACACGGTCGCCCCCTTCGCGATCGCGTCGTCCACCTGGCGGGCGAGGTCATCGACCGCGCGCTGTGAGGACAGCGGCCCGAATACCGTCGCAGGATCGGTGGGATCACCCGGTTCGTGCTCCCGCATGGCGGCGACGAACGCCGCGAGGAAACGGTCGTACACCTCGTCGAGCACGATGAAACGCTTCGACGCCGTACATGCCTGCCCGCCGTTGGCCATACGGTTGCGCACGGCGGCGGTCACGGTCCGGCCGAGGTCGGCGTCATCGAGTACCAGGAACGGATCGGAGCCGCCGAGTTCGAGCACGTACTTCTTCAGATGCCTGCCCGCGACCTCGGCGACCGCCGATCCGGCACGCTCGGAACCGGTCAGCGACACACCCCGCACCCGCGGGTCGGCGATGATCCGGGCGACCTGGTCGTTACTCGCGAATACGTTGAGGTACACCGCATCCGGCGCGCCGACCTCGGCGAAAACCTTCGCGATCGCCAGCGCGGACTGCGGGCAGATCTGCGCGTGCTTGAGCAGAATAGTGTTGCCGAGCACTAGGTTCGGCGCGGCGAAGCGGGCGACCTGGTAGTACGGGTAGTTCCACGGCATGACGCCGAGCAGCGGGCCGATCGCCTCGGTGCGGACGAACGCGGTGCCGGTTCCCGCGATGGTCAGCGGCTCGTCGGCCAGGAACGTCGCGGCGTTATCGGCGTAGTACTCGAAGATGGCGGCGCTGATCGCCACCTCGCCGAGTGCCTGGGTGACCGGCTTGCCCATCTCCAGGGTCAGCAGCCCGGCCAGTTCGTCGGCGTTGTCCCGGAACCGGCCCGCGACGCGACGCAGCAGATCCGCGCGCCGCTCGAGCGGGACGCGCCGCCAGTTGTCATAGGCCGCCTCGGACCGGGCGATGGCGTCGTCGATGTCGGCGTCGGTCGCCTCGGGAAAACGTGCGAGCACCGCCCCGGTGGCGGGGTTGATCGTCGCGTAATCGCTCATCGCTGTGTCCGTTTCGCGCTGTGCGGGCGCCCTGCGTGGTGACGCTGCGCTGCCGCCTTCGGGCGCTGACCGCTCATCGCTGTGCCTCTCCCAGATATCCGCGTTCGATCAGGTTGTCGATCTCGTGCTGCTGTGCTCCCAGCAGATCGCGCATGACGTCCGCGCCGTCGGCGCCCAGCGCGGGAGCCGGTCCGGTCGACAGGTGCCTTCCGTCGAAGGCGGCGGGCAGTCCCGCTGCCAGGTAGGTGCCGATGCGCGGCTGGTCGAGGGCGGCGAACAGCGGGTTGGCCTCGAGTTCCCCGCTGCCGACCAGTTCGGCGAAGCCGCGGTAGCGGTCGAACAGCACCGAACTGTCCGACAGCGCCGCGTCCACCTCGGCGGCGGTGTGCTCGGCGAACCAGGTCGCGAATACCGCGTCGAGCAGCGCGCGGTGGCGGTAGCGGTCGGCATCGGTCGAGAAGTCCACGCCCAGTGTCGATTCCAGTGCAGAGACCACCTCGGTTCGTCCGGTGATCCGCACCAGATCGCGCATATGCCGCGGCGTCAGCGCGACCACCATGAACCGCGCGCCGTCCGAGGTGCGGAAATCCTTGCCGTAGGTGCCGTAGACGGCGTTCCCGGTGGCCTCGCGCTCGACACCGTTGATCTGGACCTCGGTCAGATATCCCAGGTGACCGGAGATCGCCAGTGCCACGTCTTCCAGTGGCAGGTCGATCGCGGTTCCCTGCCCGGTCGATTCGCGATGACGCACCGCCGCCGCGATCGCCAGCGCGGCGTACAGACCGCACGCGACATCCCAGGCGGGCAGCACGTGATTGGCCGGGCCGCCGTGCTCGGGGGAGCCGGTGATCAGCGGGAATCCGGTGGCGGCGTTGACGGTGTAGTCCACGGCGGCGCCGCCGTCGCGCTTGCCGGTGATCCGCAATGTGATCACATCGTCACGCAATTCACGTAACGCGTTGTGGCCCAACCAATCCCGCCCACCGGCGTTGGTCACCAGAATGCCACCGCCGTCGCCGGGCGCGGTGACGAGCCGCTGCACGATTTCGCGACCGTCGGGGCTGCGAAGGTCGCAGGTGACCGAGCGTTTTCCGCGATTGAGTCCGGCCCAGTAGATACTCTCCCCGGCGTCGGTGACCGGCCAGCGGTTCTTGTCACCGGCCCCGCCGACCGGATCGATGCGGATCACTTCGGCCCCGAGTTGGGACAGGGTCAGCCCGCAAAGCGGCGCGGCGACGAAACTCGACACCTCCACGACGCGCAGACCCGCCAGCGGGCGGATGCCGGGAAGTTCGGTCATGCCATCAATCCCGTGAATCGCCAATCCAATACCGGGCGGGCGGAGTCGGCGCCGTTGTGCGCGTGCACGATCGAGCGCAGTCGCACGGCGGTCCCCGCGCCGAACGGTTCGGCGTCTTCCACACGCAGTTCGCTGGTGAGGGTGTCACCCTCGCGCACCGGGCCGGTGTGGTCGCAGGATTGCCAGCCGAGCACCGTCACCAGGGCGGGCAGTGCCCGCGTCGCCTGGCCGAACGCCAATCCGATGGTGTGGCCGCCGTATACGAGGCGACCGGCCTCGCCGACGCGTTCGTCGTGATGTACGGCGGCGATATTGAGGGTGAGCCGGGCGAGTTCCGGCGCGCTCGACACCACGTCGCCGCTGCTGCGGAAGAGGGTGCCGACGAGATCCGGGGTGAAATGCGGGCCGGGCACCAGCGCGCGGTAGGCGTCGAGATTCCAGCCGTCGATGGATCGGGTATCCGAATTCCCCGTTCCGCCGGCGTCGCCCCCGATCGCCGAGAGGTCGTCGGCGCGGCGTACCCGGTCCTCGGCCGCCGCCGGGCTCAGCGGGAGCATCGCGCAGCGATGGAAGTCGAGGATGATCCGGCCGTGCTGGTCGGTGGAGGTGATGCGCAGGGCGGCAAGTCCGGTCGGCGCGCGCCCCGGTTTGGCGGAATTCTCCCGGAGGCCGACCACCTCGGTGCGGGTGTGCACGGTGTCGCCCAGCACGGGAAACCGGTGGAAGCGCAGGCCGCGATAGAACAGATTGGCCTTCACGTGGTGGGTGGCCAGTGTCGATTGACCGATCGCGATATCCCAGACCAGGCCGGGAGGCGCCAGGGGAGCGGCCGACCCGATGACCGCTTCGCCGGTGTACGCGTCCAACGCCAGGCGTAGCCGGTCGCCGAGGATCGCCCGGTGACTCGCGGCGAGGCCACTGGTCAGGGTGACCGCGGGGGCCGAGTCGAAGGTGGCGCCGGGCTCGAGTTCATCGAAATACGGTCCGCCGACGAACATCTCACGTCGGTTCACGGCGCGGTCTACCTCGATCCTGTCGGCGGGCACGGACACCGCGCGAGCACTGCGGCTCGGCGCGGGCGATGGTCCGAATATTGGCAGTACGCAAACAGCTATGTCAAGATCAATGTACAGATATGATCCGAACATAACGGATATATGGCCGTACAAATCAACACCGTTCAGGCGGGTATGCCGAGAGGCGGGCCGTCAACAGTCGAGCCAGGAGGATGCGGAGCACGATGACCGCCCGGGAGTCCGAACCGGCACACCAAATGGTGTCCCGTGAGTTGCGCGCGGGAATCGCCGCGGGCAGCTACCGCGACGGCGTCAAGCTGCCCACCGAAGCCGAACTCGCCCAGCGGTATCGGGTGAGCAGGCAGACGGTGCGCCGCGCCTTCCAGGATCTCGTCGCCGACGGCACGGTCTATCGAGTCCCCGGCCGCGGCACCTTCGTCACCGAATCCGACGGCCGCTACCTGCGTCATCACGGTTCCATCGAGGACCTGATGAACCTGTCCTCGGACACCTCGATGGAGGTGCTCGTCCCGCTGCACCGCCGCGTCGACATCGACGCGGCCAGCCGTCTACGCCTCGACACGGATGTGGTGTACACGGTGGTCTTGCGTCGCATCCACGAAGGCGTTCCCTTCGTGCTGACCACCGTCCACCTTCCCGAACATATCGCCAAGCCCCTGATCGATGCCCCCGAAGTCGAAGCGGGTGCGGTGAGCTCGCATACCGTCATCGGTCTGCTGGAACCGCGGCTGGACAGTCCGATCGTGGAAGCCGCCCAATCCATCACGGTCTCGCCCGCCAACGCCGAGATCGCGACCGGCCTCGGGTGCGAGCCGGGACACCCCATGCTGCGGATCGACCGGTTGTACTCCGACGCGGGCGGGCAGGTGATCGATCTATCGATCAGCTACTTCCTGCCCGAGCACTACACCTACCGCGTCACCCTGCGGCGCAGCACGCTGTGAGGGGATTTCGCGCCGAGAGGGCGAGCCTCGCCGCGAAATGTGCCTTCGCCCACCGGGTTCGACGTTGTGCGGGTGGCCCGAAACCGGGCGGGGCCGCTGTACCCGGTGCGCGGGGACCTACGTCCCACGTTCAAGGGCCGCCGGGCCCTGTCGTCGCCCAGCGCACGACGCGAATAGTCGATGATGCCCGACCACGGCGGCTACCGCAGGCACTCGACAACTCCCATGGTGTCGACCGCGCGGTCGTCGCGGGGCGGCGCGACGAGACCCCACAGCACACAGTCGGAGCGGAGCCCGGATGACCACCCTCGCGAACCATCAGTCGATCGTCGTCGGAATCGACGGCAGCCGCGCCGCCCCTGCCGCCGCGCGGTGGGCGGGCGCGATCGCCGCCAGGCAGAAGGCGCCGCTCGAGCTGGTAGGTGTCGTGTCTGCCCTCGACCACCGGCTCACCGCGGCCGCGCTGGCACAGGTCGACCTCCTGCCGCTCCTGCGGGATGTCGCGAAGGACAAGGTGCGCGAGGCCGCCGCCGCGGTGCGCGAGGACTTCCCGCAGTCGCGGGTCAGCGAACGAGTGCTGGACGGGTCTCCGTCGCGGGAACTCATCGCCCTCGGCGAGACGGCCGGACTGCTTGTGGTCGGCGCGAGCGCCAACGACCGGTTCAGCACGGTGCTCTTGGGCTCGACCGCACTGCGCGTGGCGAACAAGGCGGGCTGCCCGGTCGCGGTATGGCGCGGGGACCACGCGCACCCCCTGCCCGATCAGCGCCCGATCCTGGTAGGGGTCGACGGCTCCCGAGACAGCGAGGCGGCGGTCGGTCACGCCTTCGAGTTGGCGGCACTGCTCGGGGTGGGAGTTGTCGCGCTGCACGCCTGGAACGACCCGGATCTGCTGCAGTGGACACAGGTGGCCGACAGCTGGGATGTGCTGGCTCAGCAGGAGGAGGAACTGCTCGGTGAGCGGTTGTCGGGTTGGGGGGAGAAGTACCCGGACGTGACGGTGACCCGTGTTGTTCAGAAGAGTCCGACCGCGCAAGCATTCCTCGAACACTCCGCGGGCGCTCAACTGGTCGTGACCGGGAGCCACGGACACAACCGTGTCACCGGGCTCATGGTGGGATCGACCACCCAGAATCTACTGCATCACGCTCCCTGCCCGATCCTGATCTGCCGCGGTCGCTGAGCCGCGCGATCTGAGCCGACGTCGGATTCACCGGCGTCGGCCGCGGCGGCATCGCGGGTGCTGGCATAGTGGACGCGGTCGGAATGACGCTCCGACCATCATGTCCCAGCTAGTCGAGATGCGCGGTCGTTGAGGATCGTATCGGTGTCGGTCCCGACTATCGGCGGATTCAGTCGGAGGCGGCGGTGAACGGCGGCAACGAGGCGGAGCGGAACGCGGCCAGCGGCGGGTGGGTCGAGGTTCGTATCCATGGTGTGAGTGGGACGCCACCCGAAGCGACACTGCGGAGTTGGCATGCCGTGCAAGTAGCGGGCGACGACAAAGGTCGCATCTACCACGTCACCGGTGATGGCAGTGCGAGCGACGCCAACGACAGTTCCGCTCCGCTGATCGAGGCGTATCACTGGGGCAGTTACACGGCCGGAAGTTGGGTGCAGGGGCTGTGGTTCGTCCTGATCCCGTTCGGAATTCTCAATGCCGCCCAGTTCATGCTGCCTCGGCCCGCTATCGATGATCGGTTCGGGTACGCGCTGCACGCGGTATGCGGTGCGATGCTCCGGCTGGTCAGTCTGTGTATGACCGGTGTCTTCGCGTTCACCTCGGCGTACATCCTTGCCGACTTGCTGGCGTGGCAGACATTGCCGACGTGGATAGCCGGAATCGGCACCGCGACCGTGCCGATCGTATCCGTGCCCGCTCATGAATTCGCTGTCGCGGTCGCGTTGCTCGCCGCGGTCGCCTTGATCTGGCTGATCAGCACTCTCGCCGGTCGAGGAGTGTCGCGCGTGGAGACGACGGCGGAGCTGGATTCCCCGGACACTGTCGGACAGACACTCCTGCAGCGCCCCGGCTTTCTCGCGGGCGATCACAAATCGCCGGTGCTGCGCAACCTGCACCTGGCGTTCGCGACGCTGATAGTCGCCTTCATGGGCGCGGGCCTGTTCGATCAATATCGACTGCTCGACGTCGTGACGAAATACGGGCTTGTCGCGCTGGTGATCATCGTCGTGCTGCTGGGTGATCCCGAGCGCTCTGCCGCGCTGACGGACGGAACACCGCCCCCGGCGGAAGCTCTCTGGAAGGTCATACGTTGGCTTGCCCGTCTGATTCTCGCGGGCGCGTGTCTTCTGGTCGTCGCGTCCTGCGTGGGTCTGGTCCGAACGGACACACCCGTCGCCGAGCAGCATAGAATGGTGCAATTCGACAGCGGCGCAACGGTATTGCTGTCGTACAGTCTGATCGGGCTCCTCATCCTGCTGGTCGCCACGGTACTTCTCGCCGTACGGACGTGGTCGGATCAGGCGAAGACGCCCTCCTCGTTTCGCCCGTATGCCAGGGGCACCGCCGCGTATTGGGTGACGTCGACCGGATTCTTTCTCGGTCTGGGGTTCTCGGCCGCGGTCGCCGAGGGATCGGCACAACTACTCGGCGCCACATACAAGTCGCCGATCCTGGAACATATCGCGAACGCGTGGGGGATCACCGTCGTACTCGCGGTCGGCGTCATGGTTGTCGTCGCCGTACTGTTCCGAATCCGATCCGGGAGTCGTGGGCGCCATGTCGACGAGATGTACTCGGATCTCGAAGACGATCTCGGTATTTCACAGCGGTGGAAGAACAAGGCCGCCGCGGCGATCGGGATCGCGCGCCTCAAGAACTGTCTCGTGCCGATTTCGATTCTGTTCGGCATCGTGGCACTCCTGCTGACGGTTGCCGTGGCACACGAGGTAGTCGGTCTTCAGCATTTCTGGCGTCATCTGTTGAGCCTGGCGGCGGATACCGACGGGCAATTGCCCACGCTATTGCGTTGGGCCGGCGCTGATGTCGCACCCGGTCAGTTCGATCCGGTGATCTGGCTCGGAACGTGGGTGCTCGTCGCGGTCGCGGGGCGGCTGGTACTTCTCGGCCGCAGTGCGGTGACCGGTCAGGAGAGTCGCCGCACCGTCAATACGGTGTGGGACGTCTTCTGTTTCTGGCCGCACGCCGCCCACCCATTCGCGCCGCCACCGTATTCGACCTATGTGGTCATAGATATCCGGGATCGCATTACCTATCACCTCGAACGACTGAAGCGCGAAGGTAGGGCCGATATCCGACGTCCGATTGTCGTGTGCGGGCACAGTCAGGGCAGTCTGATCGCGTTCGCGGCACTGCTGTGGCTCGAACCCGAACAACGACAATATGTCTCGCTTCTCACCTTCGGATCGCAACTGCAGGTCATCTTTCCCAGGGCCTTTCCGGGGTACATCAACTTCGCGACCATCGCGGCCGTATTCGGCGAACTCGACGGTGGCTGGGTGAATCTGTATCGGGAAACCGATCCGCTCGCCGGGCCGGTACTGTCCTGGAAACCTGACCTTCCGCCGAAGCGAGAACCGATCGGCCTCGGTGATATCGGGAGGGCAGCACTGGAAGGGCCGATCCTCGACACCGGAATCGACGCCGTCTACGGGCGACGGGAATTCGGCAACGACTGGAGGCTGCTCGACCCGACCCCCGCGGATCGCGCCCGCCAAACCAGGCAGGTGTCGAAGGTGAATGGCCACTCGGACTTCTTCGCGGACCCGGCGTGGGATCGTGCCGTCGCGAGGGCACGAGGTGTCGACGGGTGAGTCGGCGGAGAACCGAACCCCTCGGTTCCGCGCCGACTGCCCGCTAAGGGTGTGAGCCGGTTCGTCGCGCCAGAATCGACGCGATTCCGGCTGCCGCCGCTCGAACCGGTACGGCGTGGGCTTCGGGGCGGAATCGGGTGGTCGGACCGGTCATCGAGATCGCTGCCAGGGGTCGGTCGTCGGTATCGAGTATCGCCGCCGCGATGCAGACGATGCCCGTGGTCGATTCCTCGTATTCGTAGGCGACTCCCTGTTCGATGATGGTGTCGAGCTGGGCGCGCAGGATTCCGGGACCGACGACGGTGCGGGGGGTGCGTCGCGTCAGGGGGCCCGCGAGGACGCGATCGATCGTCGCCTGTTCTGAATACGCCAGGAGCGCTTTGCCGATCGCCGTGCAGTACAACGGCATACGGCCGCCGACCCGGGATGGGGCCCGTGCTTGACGGTGTCCGCCGATCTTGCTGATGTAGACGACCTCGTCTCCGTCGAGCACGCCGAGATGCACGGTTTCCCTGGTCCTGGTGAACAGATCCTGCAGGAAAGGGACGGCGACCTCGAGCAGTGTCCGCTCGGCGGCGGCGCGCATGCCCAGTTCGAACAGCCCTCGCCCGAGGCGGTATCCCCCGGGTGAGATCGCGAGCCAGCGTGCCGCGACCAGATCCCGGCACATCCTGTGGACGGTGGCCTTGGGTAGGCCGGTCCTGCGCGTGAGTTCGGACAATCCGACCGCCCCGTCATCGAGTGTGAACGCTTCGAGTATTCGCACAGCCCGGCCGAGGACGGATCGCTCGTCCAATCGCGGTGTCCCCATGCTGGTCATTTCCTGTTCTCGGTCCACTGAGTGGACCATTCTACTGTTCAGGCGGGCAGTGCGAGGAGTGGACTGGTCGACACCGACCCGAGAGATGAGAAAGAGGTCAAGATGTCCACCAGAGCCGGCATCGTCGGCACAGGTACAGCGCGCGTCGACGATTCCATCGTCACGGCCGCCGCGGAACGCCTGATCGCCGCCGCGGCGACGCGGCGACCCTGCGCACCGGTTCGTGCCCTGATCGGCCCGGACGACGTCGACACCGCGTACCGCGTGCAGGAACGTTTCAACGCGTCCCGGTTGGCCGACGGTGTCACGGTCGTCGGCCGCAAGATCGGCGCGACATCCGAAGCGGTCCAGCAGCAATTGGGCGTCGACCAGCCGGATTTCGGTGTGCTGTTCTCCGATATGGCCTACGACGACGGCGACCTGATCGCCATCGACCGGCTCCTGCAGCCGAGGGCGGAGGCGGAGATCGCGTTCTTCCTCGCGGAGGATCTCGCCGAAGGTCCACTCGACGTCGCGCAATGCCGATCGGCGGTGGGATACGCCGCCGCCGCGCTCGAGATCGTCGACAGCCGCATCGACAACTGGGACATCTCGTTCGCCGATACGGTGGCGGACAACGCGTCGAGCGGATTGTTCGTCCTCGGCGCGCAGCGCCCGACCCTCACGGATTTCGAGCCGGTCGAGGTCGCCATGAGCATGCGGATCGATGGCGAGGTCGTCTCCACCGGCACCGGCGCGGCCTGCCTCGGCGACCCGCTGAACGCATTGGCATGGCTGGCTCAGCAGGCGCGGGCATTCGGCGATCCGCTGCGCAAAGGCCAGGTGATCCTGTCCGGGGCACTCGGCCCGATGCGTCCGCTGTACCCGGGCGCCACGGTCACCGCCACCATCGACGGCGTCGGCACCGTGTCGGCGTCCTTCTCCACGACGCCGGAGGTTTCCAGTGAGTGACCACGCCATTCGCACCAAGGTCGCGATCATCGGGTCGGGCAATATCGGCACCGACCTGATGATCAAGGTCATCCGGCATTCCCGGTTCCTGGAAATGGGGGCCATGGTCGGCATCGACCCCGATTCGGACGGGTTGGCCCGTGCGGCGAGGCTGAAGGTGCCGACCACCCACGAAGGCGTCGACGGCCTGATCGCGCTGCCGGGGTTCGACGAAATCGAGATCGTCTTCGACGCGACGTCCGCGAAAGCCCACAAGGTCAATCACGACTTGCTGGCGCCGCTGGGTAAACGCTTGATCGACCTGACGCCGGCGGCGATCGGCCCGTTCGTCGTCCCCGCGGTCAATCTCGAAGACCACCTCGACGCCGTCAACGTGAATATGGTGACGTGCGGTGGTCAGGCGACCATCCCGATCGTGGCCGCGGTGTCGCGGGTCGTCCCCGTCGCCTACGCCGAGATCGTGGCGTCGATCGCCTCCAAATCCGCGGGACCGGGCACCCGCGCCAATATCGACGAGTTCACCGAGACCACCTCCCATGCCATCGAAGCCGTCGGCGGCGCCGAACGCGGTAAGGCGGTGATCATCCTCAATCCGGCGGAGCCCCCGCTCATCATGCGGGATACGGTCTTCTGCCTCGTGCACGCCCCGAATGTCGATTCGCACGACCGCATCCGCGCATCGGTGACGAAGATGGTGGGCGATGTCGCGGCGTATGTGCCCGGCTACCGGCTCAAGCAGGAAGTCCAGATCGATCCGATACCGGCCGACCAGCCCGTGCACACGCTGCTGGCCGACGGTACCGCCACGGTCGCGACGCATCGGGTCTCGGTATTCCTGGAAGTCGAAGGCGCGGCGCACTATCTGCCCGCGTACGCGGGGAATCTCGACATCATGACCTCGGCCGGACTGCAGGTCGCCGAGCGCATCGCGCAGAACATTCAGCAGAAGGAGACCGCCCGATGAGCTCGAACAGTCAGCCGCCGACGGTATTCGTCCAGGACGTCACGCTGCGCGATGGCATGCACGCTGTCCGGCACCGGATTTCGCCCGAGAATGTGGGACGGATCGTCGCTGCCCTCGACGCCGCCGGTGTCGACGCCATCGAAGTCGCCCACGGTGACGGGCTCGCCGGTGGTTCGGTCAACTACGGTCCCGGCTCGCACAGCGACTGGGCGTGGATCGAAGCCGCGGCAGCCAATCTGAGCCGCGCGCGGCTGACCACACTGCTGTTGCCGGGGGTCGGAACTGTCGAAGACCTCAAACGCGCGTACGACCTGGGCGTGCGATCCGTGCGGATCGCGACGCACTGCACGGAGGCCGACGTCTCCGCCCAACATATCGCGACGGCGCGCGAAATCGGTATGGACGTCTCGGGATTCCTCATGATGAGCCATATGGCGCCGCCCGAGGAACTCGCCGCCCAGGCTGCGTTGATGGAGAGCTACGGCGCGCACTGCGTCTACGTCACCGATTCCGGCGGGCGGCTCACCATGGACGGTGTGCGCGACCGGGTCCGCGCCTACCGGGACGTCCTCGATGAGGGCACCGAGATCGGCATCCATGCTCACGAAAACCTCTCCCTTTCGGTCGCCAACTCGGTCGTCGCCGTCGAGAACGGTGTCGTCCGAGTCGACGCCTCCCTCGCGGGGCACGGCGCGGGGGCGGGGAATACGCCCATCGAGGCCATCGTCGCCGTCGCCGACGTGCTGGGCTGGAAACACGGATGCGATGTGTTCGCACTGCAGGACGCGGCCGACGACCTGGTCCGTCCGCTGCAGGACCGGCCGGTGCGCGTCGATCGCGAAACGCTGACCTTGGGCTATGCCGGGGTCTACTCCAGCTTCCTGCGGCATGCCGAGGCCGCCAGCGAACGGTACGGAATCGATGTGCGGACGCTGCTGCTGGAGGCGGGCCGTCGTCGTCTCGTCGGCGGTCAAGAGGACATGATCGTCGATATCGCGTTGACGATGGTCGCTGAGCGCCAAGCGGTCTGAGGATTCGGGTCGTGTACAGCCGCGTCGGCCGCTCTCGCTGGTGTGGAGAGCCCGGTCTGGGCGGACATCCGTCGTGCGGGATGCCGCAATCCCGTGCATTCGATCGGAGAATGTCCGCGCAGACCGGAAACCCACCGCCGCACACACGCGCGGAGCTTGCGCTCACCGCACGAGAAGCGTCACGGCCGGTAGCAACGCCAGCGACACCAAGGTGGTCTTGACGACGACCGATCCGGCGAAATCGAGATCGACGTCATAGCGCCCGGCGAGGACGAAGACGTTCTGTGGCGTCGGCATGGCCGCCAGCACCGTGAGATAGGCCAGCCACGGATCGTCCACGCGGACAATGTATTCGGCGACAGCGTAAACCATCAGCGGCAGTATCACGCATTTGAAGGCGATGATCGCGTTCTCGTCCGGGGTGGCGCCGCGCAGGCGCAGTGTGGAGCCACCCAGATGCAGGCCGAGCGCGATCAGCGCGACCGGTGACGCCGCGTCCCCGGCGAAGGACAACCCCGACACGACGGGGTGGGGGACCGGCCACGACGCGACATTGAAGGTGATGGCGGCGCCGCACGCGACGACGACAGGCGTCGCCAGCGCCGCACCGACGGATCGAGTAATGGTCACCGCGGGATGGCGCGCAGTCACGTGGTCGGCTCCGGCGAATTCCAGAACGGTCAACACGATGATGGTCAGGCCGCAGACCTGCAGGATCAGGATCGGGAAAATCGGTGTGGCGTCATCGAACAGCTGCACGAATACCGGGATGGCGAAGTAGGCGGTGTTGACTTGGCAGGCGGCCATCATCCGCAATGCGGTACCCGCGGCCCCGAGTTCGGTGCGGCGCAGGCAGAGTACGCCGACGATCACCATCGCGGTGATCGCCGCCGCGGCGTACGCGCCGATCGCGGTGAAGTCGAACAGCTGCCCGAGATCGCTCGCGTACAGCTTCGGAAACAGATACGCCGGGATCAGTAACAGGAAGGCCAAGTCGCACAGTGGTTTCGACACATCGGCGGCGATGATCTTCCGCCGCGCGAACCACCAGCCCGCGGCGACGAGCGCGGCGATGGGCAGCAGTTGGGTGAGGGTGGCGGCGATCTCGCTCATCGAACGGTCCCGTCGGTCGGTGGCAAAGGTGGGCGTATTACCCGACCACAGGTCGCGCGGGTCATCGACGATCGCGCCCGCTAGCGGCTACCGGCTGGACGGACCGAAGCCGCGGTCGATGCCATCGGGCAGGTCGGCGCCACCGATGGCGAACCCGGCGATCGCGCTAAAGCTGCGGCTGCGGCGGCAGGGGGCGAGGCCTTCGTCGCGCAACAGCACCGAGGTGCCCGAATTGAGGATCACCCTGATCATCTCGGGTATCTGACGCTGCATGCGTCCGCGGGATCGTCGTAGAGTGCCACGATCCCGTCGCGCTTTCGATCGGGACGATCTGGCCTTCCTCGCCGATCTCGGCATCCGCTTCGTCACGGTGTATCCACTCGGCGGCCGTCCGCAGGGCAAACCCGGTGACGGCCGCGACGATATCGTCGACGTCGAAGATCACACCGGCGCACTCGCCCGTTGGTTTCGGAAGGCCGGGGTCCGCGTCGGCGGCGTCGTCGCGCTGCGCCCCGACCGATTCGTCTCCGGCACCGCCGCAGAATGACGCGGCGCTCTATTGGCGACCCAACTGCGGGAGCAACTCGGTATCCGGGGCGGTCCGGACGCGCACCTCTCGGTCCGGGACGAGGTCATTGCCACAACGTCGAGCACGGCAATGGGGGCAGACCTTCGCGTACATCGTCATCGATAGTGACCGAAACCTCGAGTGCGGCGTGACATGACGACAGCACGCGCGCTACGTCGTCGGCTTGATCGATCGGCGCCACATAGTCCAACGCGAGCACGCCTACTCGAATGTGGATATGCCTGATCTGCTCTGCCTCCATGCGCGGTTCACCACTGTCCGGTCATGGGGCGCGTGTCCGGCGCGGTGTACAGGTCGACCGATCTCGGGATCGCCCCGGAGTCGACGAAGTCGGTCGTCGTTCGGTAGCGGTAGTCCGAGGAACCACCGATGTGCCTCGCGGCGGCGGTGATCGGAATAGCGGCCCCGACACGCAGGTGTGCGGTGGTGCTCGCGTGTGCCGCAGAGTCCGTGTTCATGGCGAACCCCTTGCGTCGTTGCCGGTGGTCGTCCTCGTCGCGTGCCTCGCCGTCCTGCGATTCGGCTACTGCGGGTCACGCCGAGGGGCTGTCCGAATTATGGCGGAATGAACGATAACATGATACGCCCAGGCCAAGGTTCAGCGCCATGGGCATGTTGGAATGCGCAATAACATGCCGTGATGCGATCGTGGGGGAGTGCGGGAACTCGTCGAGATGGTCACGTGCGGCAATACGAGGGGGTGACGTGATCGAGCTCCGGGGAGTCGACGGACCTCCGGGCGGAAGTCGCGAACACCACGGACGACGAGGAGCGCGCGGGCGCGGTCACCCGGTTTCGGTGATGTCGCCGGCAGCCTGCTGATAGGCGTCGGCCGCGCGGGCGAAGTAGTCGAACAGCAACTCCCGCTGTTCGGGGGTGTAGCTCTGGATGATTTCGCCGATCCTGCGGCGCGCGGGTGCGAGCGCCTTGTCCAGTCCGGCCGGGCGGTCCACCGGTTCGACGATGACCTTGCGGCGGTCGCCCGGATCCGCCACGCGCCGCACATAACCCGCCTGCTCCAGGCGGTCGACGAGGCGGGTGGTGGGCCCGGTGGTCAGTCCTGACCTGGCGCCCAGCTCGCCGGGAGTCATGGCGCCGCTCAGCTCCAGGATGTTCAGGGCGTACAGGTCGGTGGCGCCGAGGCCAACGGCCCGCGCGCCTGCCTGGGCGTGTAACACGACCGAACTCAGGTACCGGCGAAAAACCCGGCCGGGGTCGTTCTCGGCCTGTTCTGTTGACACTGGGCGGTCCCTCCTCGTAATCTCTTCCTCAACGAAGAAACAGTGTTTCAGCAGATACTGCGTCTGTGCAGAGAATAACACGGGAGAGCTTCCCGTCACGGTCGAGTGAGGAGAAATCTCATGCACCCCGCCCCTGACACCGCCGCCATCCGCGCCCTCATCCAGCGCAGCCAGGACGCCTGGGACCGCGGTGACGGTGCCGCATATGGCGCGTGTTTCACCGACGACGCCACCGACGTCACCTACATGGGCGCTGTCTATCACGGCGGCGCCGAGATCGGTCGAGGCCATCAGGCGCTGTTCGACAGTTTCCTGAAGGGCACCCGCCTGACCGTCGAGATCATCGAAATCCGCCGCTATAACGGTGACACCGCGGTGGTCGTGACACGAGGTGAATCGGCCAAGCGTGCGCCGAAGAAGCTCGGCAAGCTCGCCACCTACACCGTTGTCCGCGATGCCGACGGTCAGTGGCGCATCGCCGCGGTACAGAAGACGCGACGCCGAGCGTTGATGGAGGCGCTGACCTTCACGCTGCAGCCCGCATCCCGACCGGCGGCGCGGTAATGGCCGCCATCGCGATCCCGGGAGTCGCCGGGCGCGCGGGGCGCGTCATGGCGACGTCGAGGATGCGCGCCCACCGTCACGGATGCGTGATCGACTCGGGAGATAAAGCCATACGCTCAACCGAAAAAATCTGTAGCAGTGAGAGTAGACATTTTGGTGCAAGCGAGTTAGAGTCGCTGTCGTTGGAGATGAGAAGGCCGAGTGGCCGGGCAGGTGAGCTGTCCGGAAGGACAAAGTTCGACCGTCCCCTCCGGTGGAGAAGAGAATCCGGTGCAGTCGGCCGGCCCGCCGGAGGGGATGAGGAAATACCGCAGACACTAGGTACGTTCGACCAGGGAGGTGGCCGCTGCACCATTCACTCGACTTTTCCGTGCCCGGAAAGTATCGGGCACCTTGTCCGACGTCGACCAGCCCGGTCGACGGACAGAACTGAACCTGAATCCCTTCGTAAGATCACCGGGCCCCGGCGCACAGTGCGCCGGGGCCCGCCGGCGTTGATACCCGAGAGGTGTTGTAGAACAACCAAACCCGGACCAGTCAACGGTCGGGCCTTTTCGCGTTGCGAGGTGGCGCCGATGACGAGGGTGCCGCGGGGCCTGACTTCCGCCACCACCATGGCCGACGCGTGACCACGTCGCCTCGTGTAATACGCAGTTGCTCCTCGCGATTGATCAGACGTCGGGCCGTGACGGGAGCGTGAGATGAACACACCGCGAAGATGGCCGCTGTGGTTGTTGCGGCCGCTGCTAGGTGCGGCAGCGGCAGTGGCGCTGGTAGTGGGAGGGATGTCGGTGTTCTTCGATGGCGAGGGTGATCAGGAGGCGCCTCCCGCTCGGATCAGCGAGGCGCCGCTGACGGTGCCGTTGAGCACGAACCACTGGCCGGGCGACGGTAACTGATGTCGCGTCGGCCCGTACCGCTGCCGCCGCCGTGACGGAGACCGCCCACCCGACCATGGACGCCCCGGACGCTGGTCACGATCACCGAACCCGCTGACCCATCTATGGTTGGACGACACCGACGGAAGGGCAGCGATGGAGTTGGTCAAGGGCGCGAACGCGCCGATCACCGTGGGAGAGGTCCGGGTCGCGGTCGCGGCGGCGACGCCGGTGGATGTCGCCGCGCTGCTGCTCACCTCCGACGGAAAGGTGCGCTCCGACGCTGACTTCGTCTTCTACAACCAGCCGACCGCGCCCGGCGTGACTGCGCAAGCCCCGGACGCGATCCGTGTCGTCCCCGGCGCGGTGCCCGGCGATATCGACAAAGTTGTCGTCACGGCGAGCCTCGACGGTTCGGGTCCGGCCGACTGGGGACAGGCAGGCTCGCTGCGTATCTCGGTCACCGATGACGCGACCGGGGCCATCGTGGCCACCTTCGCGCCGACCGGTCTCGGCTCGGAGACCGCGCTGATCGCATGTGAGCTCTACCGGCGCGGGGACGCTTGGAAGGTGCGCGCGGTCGGCCAGGGCTATGCCGATGGATTGGCCGGTATCGCTTCCGATTTCGGGATCACCGTCGACGATGCGCCGCCGAGCGCCGACGGGCCCGCATCGCCGTACACCGCGCCGGTGACGTCGCAGCCGATTGCCGCACCCGTACACCAGCCGCACCCCGAACAGCAGCCCCAGTACGCCCGGCAGGCGCCGGCCGCCGCGCAGCAACCCGCCGCCGCGCCGCGGTTCGGGCAACCGACGGTGAGTCTGGACAAGGGCCGAGTTTCCCTGCGCAAGAACGAAACCGTCGCACTCACCAAACAGGGCGCGCCGCCGCTGAGCCGGGTTCGGATGGGGTTGGGGTGGGATCCGGCGGTGGGCGGCCGGAATATCGACTTGGACGCGTCGGTCATCGCCTACGACAACAGGGCCAAGAAGCTGGTCAATGTCTGGTTCATGAAGCGGGAGGCGTTCGACGGCGTCATCCGGCATTCCGGCGACAACCTGACCGGCCACGGCGATGGCGACGACGAGGTGATCGCGGTCGACCTCACCGCGTTGCCGCCTGAGGTCTATGCCCTTGTCTTCACCGTGAACTCGTTCGCGGGCCACACGTTCGACCAGGTCGGCCGGGCGCACTGCCGCCTGGTTGACGATCACTCCGGGGCGGAGCTGGTGCGTTTCGAACTGGGCAAGGGCGAGTCGACCACGGGCGTATTCATGTGCATGCTCACTCGCGGCGCGCACGGCTGGAATATGACGGGACTCGGCGAATACGCGAAGGGTGCGACCGTGCGCAAGATGGTCGATCCGGGCAAACGGTTCGTGTCGACGACTCTCCTCTAGCGTGGTCGTCGACACGAACCGTTTTG
>NZ_JBEXFQ010000031.1:0-94230 GCF_040606855.1 Nocardia sp. NPDC005366 | reverse complement strand
GCCCGGTCCCATTCCGAACCCGGAAGCTAAGCCTGCCAGCGCCGATGGTACTGCACTCGACAGGGTGTGGGAGAGTAGGACACCGCCGGAACATCCTTCACGATAGGGGACCCAGAATCTGGGTCCCCTATCGTCGTTTGGGCACCTTGTCGTGCCCTCGCTACACGGCCGTATCCCTACACCGATGTCGGTACGTGATTGAATTTGCTCGTGGAGCCCGCATCGGCTTCCGGAACTTCAGAAAGGGATCACCGTGTCGGAACAGAACGACGGTCGGAAGTCCTTCCGACGCGGCGATGGATCCGATCGTCCATCCCGCGGTACCGGCGGCTCCGACGAAGGCCGTCCCGACCGCGGCGGGGAGCGTCCCGGTTCGTCCGGTGGACGTGCGTCCGATCAACGCGGTGGATCCGGCGACTACAACCGTGCTGGTAGCTCCGGTGACCGCAGTGGCGGTTCAACACGCGGTGGCACCGGCGGCGGTTTCAAGCGCGGAGAGAATTCGACGCCGCGCGGCGGTTTCCGCCGCAACGACGATTCGGGTGGTCGCGGCGGTGACTCCCGGGGCGACAATTCCGGTGAGCGCGGTGGTTTCAAACGCGGCGGTTCCGACGACCGCGGTGGCTACAACCGCGAATCCGGACGTAGCGGTGGGTTTCGTCGCAGTGATTCGGGCGGTGACAACCGCGGTAGCTCGAGCGCGTCCGGAGGTCACCGTGACTCCGGCCAGGGTGGTTTCAAGCGCGGCGGGAGCTTCGGCGACCGTGATCGCGGCGGGAGCTCCGGCGATCGTGGCGGATTCAGCCGCGATGCCGGTGATCGCGGCGGGTCTTCCGGTCGTGATTCCGGTGATCGCGGCGCCCAACGTCGTGGTGACAACGACCGCAGCGGATCCCCGCGCGGTGGTTCGGGTGAGCGCGGTGGTTTCCGGCGCGACTCGGACGATCGGGGTTCCGCGAACCGCGGAGGTTCCGATGACCGCAGCCGCCCCGACCGGAGCTCCGATCCGCGTGAGCGTGGCGGATTCAAACGTGCGAGTGAGAGCGGCGGCTTCCAGCGCGACGCCGGTGACCGTGGCGGCCAGAACCGCGGTGGTGATTCCGGCGATCGCGGTGGTTTCAAGCGCGGCGGCAGCTCCGGCGACCGTGATCGCGGCGGGAGTTCCAGCGAGCGTGGCGGATTCAGCCGCGGCGCCGGTGATCGTGGAGGCTTCGACCGGGGTGACGACCGTCGCCGCGGTGGTGAGGGCGCTCGTGGCGCAGGGCAGGGCGATCGCCGCCCGCCTCGTGCGGAAGAGCCGGATCTGCCGGACGAGATCCAGGCATCCGATCTGGACCCGACGGTCCGTCGCGACCTGTTGAGCTTGGACAAGACCAACGCCGAAGCCGTTGCCAGGCACTTGGTGATGGCCGTTCGCCTGATCGATGACGATCCGGGGCTGGCGTTGGCGCATGCGCGTGCCGCCCGGCAGCGTGCGGGCCGTATCGCTGTGGTCAGGGAGACCGCGGGCGTCACGGCGTATCACGCGGGGGAATGGGCCGAGGCGCTCTCGGAGTTGCGTACCGCGCGCCGGATGTCGGGTGGCTCTGGTCTGCTCGCCGTCATGGCGGATTGCGAACGCGGACTCGGTCGCCCCGAGCGGGCCATCGAACTCGGACGTAGCGACGAGGCCAGGGAACTTTCCGGTGACGAGGCCGCCGAACTCCGCATCGTCGTCGCGGGTGCTCGCATGGATCTCGGCCAGTACGACCAGGCCGTGGTCACCCTGCAAACCTCCGACCTAGACCCCGAGCGCACCGGCTCGTCCGCCGCACGCCTTTTCTACGCCTACGCCGACGCCCTGGTCGCCGCAGGCCGCACCGCCGAAGGCCTGGAATGGTTCCTGAATTCGGCCTCCGCGGATCTGGACGGCGAAACCGATGCCGAAGAGCGGGCCGCCGAACTCACCGGCGATCAGTAGCCGACCGCGACCACGCTGTTTCGTCGGGGACCGCACACCACGTCGCTCGGGGAAGCGGTAACCGGCGTCGAGGTCGTCCTCGTCGGCGACCCGGCCTCATATCGGGAAACATGCCTGTCGCCTCGCTGGCGTAGGGTGCGAGGCGTCTCGGTCAGCTGCCGAGATCGCCGCATCGGTGGTGTGGGGCGGGAATTGCCCTCGCCGGACCCGGTCGGCGGGAGGTGCGAACGGCCCGGTGCCGATCGGCGACATGGAGTGAGAGTGGTGTGAGGCGACTACGGGATCGCTATGAGGCCCTGCTGCTGGATCTGGACGGAACTCTGTACAGGGGGCCGGCGGTGATCGATGGCGCGCCGGAGGCGCTCGTCGGCGAGGTCGGCGGTCAGAGGTTGGTCTACGTCACCAACAATGCCAGCCGGGCGCCGGAGACGGTCGCCGAGCATTTGACCGAACTCGGCTTCCCCGCGGCCTCCGAGGATGTGGTGACCAGCGCCCAGGCGGCGGCCGGGCTGCTGGCCGAGCGTCTGGCTCCCGGTGCGACGGTGCTGGTCGTCGGCACCGACGACCTGGCACGCGAGGTGGACGCGGTCGGATTGAAATCGATCCGCCGGTTCGACGATGTCGCCCCCGCCGCCGTGGTGCAGGGCCATTCGCCGCACACGGTATGGCCGGATCTGGCGGAGGCCGCCTACGCCCTGCGCGCGGGCGCGCTGTGGGTGGCGGCCAATACCGACAGGACCTTGCCGAACGAGCGCGGTCTCGCGCCCGGCAACGGTGCGATGGTCGCGGCCCTGGTCGCGGCGAGCGATCGTGAACCGGTCGTCGCGGGCAAACCGTACGCGCCGCTGCTGGAGGATGCGCTGGTGCGGGCCGGTACGCGCAGCGCGCTGGTGGTGGGGGATCGGCTCGACACCGATATCGAGGGTGCGAATCGGGTCGGCCTGGAATCGCTGCTCGTTCTCACCGGCGTCAGCACCCTGGACGAATTGCGCGGGGCGCCGACCGAACGGATTCCCACGTTCGTCGCCGACTCACTGGTCGCACTCAACCATCCACCCATCGAATTCGACGTCGAGGGTGACCCGGGTCGGATATTGGCCGACCTGGCACACCGTCATCCCGGCAGGGCGGTGACGGTCCGCGCGTCCGATTCCGAAATCCGATAGCGTTGTCACCACAATGAGTACTCCGAAACCCGCCCGAATGGACCCGGTATGACCGCACCAGGCTCGAACGGACCCCGCCCCGGTGTCCCACTGCCCGGTCGGCACCTGCCCGGCGCGCAGGGGCATCCGGAGCCCGCCGATCCGGCTCGGATCCGCGCCGAGATCGATAGCCTGCTCGCCGAACTCGGCTCCCGCCCGCAGTGGGTGAATCCAGCGGCGGACAGCGCCGAATCCGGTGCGGATATCACCCGGCGCGCCCGCATCCTGGAACAGGCACACGACGTGCTCGTTCAGGCCCTGGCTACGGTGGACAAGATCTGAGGTGGCCAGGCGCGCGCGGGTGGACGCCGAACTGGTTCGCCGCGGGTTGGCGCGATCGCGGGAGCACGCGGTCGAGTTGATCGGCGCGGGCCGCGTCCTGATAGCTGGAACGGTCGCCGTGAAACCGGCGACCGCGGTCGAGACGGGTACCCCGCTGCTGGTGCGCGAGGTACCCGACGAAGTGTCGTGGGCATCGCGCGGTGCGCACAAACTGCTCGGTGCGCTGGAAGCGTTCGGTGTCGGCATCGAGGGGAAGCGCTGCCTGGACGCGGGTGCGTCGACCGGCGGTTTCACCGATGTACTGCTGTCGAAGGGTGCACGCGAGGTGGTCGCCGTCGATGTCGGATACGGCCAACTCGTCTGGCGGCTGCAAAGCGATGAGCGGGTGAGGGTACTCGATCGGACCAATGTGCGCACGCTGACGCCCGAAATCGTCGGTGGCGCCGTCGAACTGGTGGTCGGCGATCTGTCGTTCATCTCACTCGCTCTGGTGCTGCCCGCGCTCGCCGCCTGCGCGGCGCCGGGGGCCGATCTGCTGCCGATGGTGAAACCGCAGTTCGAGGTGGGTAAGGAACGCGTCGGGTCCGGTGGCGTTGTCCGGGATCCGGCATTGCGCGCGGAGGCGGTGCGCGAGGTCGCCAGGGCGGCGGCCGGGCACGGGCTGCGTACTCTCGCCGCGGTGGCGAGCCCGCTGCCCGGTCCGTCCGGGAATGTCGAATACTTCTTGTGGCTGCGTAACGACGGACGGTTCGAATACGACGACGAGCAGGTCGCGGCCCTCGTCGAGCGTGCGGTTGAGGAGGGGCCACAGTGAACGCGCCGACCGTCGGCGGCCGGCGGGAAATCCTGCTCGTCTCACACCCCGGACGCGCCGAGATCATCGAAACCGCCCACCGGGTCGCGAAGATCTTCGCCGACGCGGGTATCGGGTTGCGGGTACTCGACGACGAAGCCGACAGCACCCGATTCGAATTCGAGGATACGAGCGCGAGCGTGCGAGCCGTGGCCGAGCCGGGTGGTTATCCGGCACGGGTGGTCCCGCACGATCCGAGCGCCGCGCTCGGATGCGAGATGGTGCTGGTGCTCGGCGGCGATGGCACCTTCCTGCGGGCCGCCGAACTGGCCAGGCCCGCCGCGGTGCCGGTTCTCGGAATCAATCTGGGCCGCATCGGATTTCTCACCGAAGCCGAGGCCGAGAATCTGGACGAAGCCTTGGCGCAGGTGGTGCGCGGGGACTACCGTGTCGAGGACCGCATGACGATCGACGTGACGGTCCGCGTCGATGACGAGATCGTGGAATCCAGTTGGGCGTTGAACGAGGCGAGTATCGAGAACGCGTCCAGGATGGGTGTGCTCGAGGTGGTACTCGAAGTCGACGGCCGGCCGGTGTCGTCTTTCGGCTGTGACGGAATACTCATCGCCACGCCGACCGGCTCCACCGCCTACGCGTTCTCCGCAGGCGGCCCGGTGGTGTGGCCGGAACTGGAGGCGCTACTGGTGATTCCCAGTAATGCGCACGCCCTGTTCGCGCGGCCCCTGGTGACGAGCCCCGAATCCCTGATCGCGGTCGAATCGGTTGCGACGGGCCACGATGCGATAGTTTTCCTTGACGGCAGGCGCACCTTGGCTCTGCCTCGTGGCGGCCGGGTGGAAGCGGTCCGTGGCGCGGAACCGGTGCGCTGGGTGCGGTTGGATTCCGCGCCGTTCGCGGATCGAATGGTGCGCAAGTTCCAATTGCCCGTGACCGGCTGGCGTGGCCGACGGCGAACGGAGAGCACACGTGCTGACAGAGATCAGGATTGACGGACTCGGCGTCATATCCACCGCTACCGCGCAATTCCACGAGGGGTTGACCGTGTTGACCGGCGAGACCGGCGCGGGCAAGACCATGGTGGTCACCAGCCTGCATCTGCTGAGCGGGGCGCGGGCGGACGCGGGCCGGGTCCGGCTCGGAGCCCAGCGCGCGGTGGTAGAGGGCCGGTTCACCGTCGATGATGTGAACGAGGCCGCCCGTGCCGAGGTCGCCGCTGTGCTGGAATCGTCGGCGGCCGAACGCGATGACGACGGCAGCGTCATCGCGGTGCGTACCGTGGGCAGCGACGGACGTTCGCGCGCCCATCTCGGCGGCCGTGGTGTGCCCGCCTCGGTGCTCGCCGAATTCACCGCGCCGCTGCTGACGGTGCACGGCCAGAACGACCAATTGCGGCTCCAACGTCCCGACCAGCAATTGAACGCGCTCGATCAGTTCGCCGCCGACACCGTCGGACCGCTGCTGCGCAAGTATCAGGCGTACCGGCGCTCCTGGCTCGATGCCCGCAACGAATTACTCGAACGGACCGCGCGCAGCCGCGAGCTCGCGCTCGAGGCGGATCGCCTGAAACATTCGCTCGGCGAAATCGACTCCATCGCACCGGAACCCGGTGAGGATGTGCGCATCGTCGGCGAGGTGCGCAGGCTGAGCGACCTCGATTCGCTGCGCGATGCCGCCGCGACCGCACACGAGGCGCTCGCCGGTTCGACCGATTCGCCCGAAGGCGGCTCCGGCGCACTGGAATTGCTCGGCGCCGCCAGGAGTCGCATCGAATCGGCCGACGATCCCGCGCTCACCGCGCTCGTGCCGCGTTTGGGTGAGGCCATCGCCGTCGTGGTCGACTTGACCACCGAACTCAGCGGTTATCTGTCGGATCTGCCGTCGGATCCCGGCGCCCTCGATTCCCTGTTGACCCGCCAGGCCGAACTCAAGAGCCTCACCCGCAAGTACGCACCGGATGTCGACGGTGTCATCGCCTGGGCCGAGGAGTCGCGCGCCCGGCTGGATTCGCTGGACGTCTCGGAAGAAGCGCTCACCAAACTCGCCGCGGAGGTCGATGTCGCCGCGGAGAAGGTGCGGGAGGCGGCACGCAAACTGACCACGGCGCGGACCAAGGCGGCGGGCAGACTCGCCGCCGCGGTCAGCGCCGAACTCGGTGGTCTCGCCATGGGGAAGGCGCGGCTCGAGGTCGAGTTGCGTGCGGTGCCCGCTGGCGCGCAGGATTCCGCGCCGCTCGCCGTCGGAGGTAAGGAATTACACGCGGGCGCGTCGGGGGTGGACGAGGCCGAGTTCCGCCTCGCCGCGCATTCGGGGGCGCAGTCGCTCCCGTTGAGCAAGAGCGCATCCGGTGGTGAACTCTCCCGGGTGATGCTCGCGCTCGAGGTGGTGCTGTCCAGCTCGGACCACGGCGCGACCATGGTCTTCGACGAAGTGGACGCGGGTGTCGGCGGTCGCGCGGCGGTGGAGATCGGTCGACGTCTGGCCCGGTTGGCCCGCACCCACCAGGTGATCGTGGTGACCCACCTGCCCCAGGTCGCGGCCTTCGCCGACACCCACCTTGTTGTCGACAAATCCGATGACGGCAACGGCATCGTCAACAGCGGCGTCAGGGCGTTGACCAAGGACGAGCGGGTCATCGAACTGGCCCGCATGCTCGCCGGATTGGGTGACACCGAAACCGGTCGCGCCCACGCGGAGGAACTGCTGGAAACGGCCCGCGCGGAGCGCGCCCCGGCCTGATCGGGTCGTGCCGGGCAGATGCGGGCCGCCGTAATACTCGCCGAGCCGCCCAGCGGGCGGCAGTCACCGGCACCCCCGGATACGACCGAACCCCCGCCCGCGCAAGCGGACGAGGGTTCGGAGCGGATCTGCTATCGGGTCAGCGCAATGCCTTCTGCGCGCCCTTGATGAACTGGTTGATCAGATTCTTCAGCCCGAATTCGAGCACTTTCGCGGGCACCGGCAGGCTCGGCTCCGACTCCATCGTGTACGAGACCAGTGTCCCGTTGTCGACGTCGGTGAAGGTGATGATGCCGACGTGGCGTTTCACCGGCGCGCCCTTCACGATCTTGTATTCCATTCGCTCGCCGGGAACCAGTTTGGTGGTTTCCTCGAGCAGACCGACGCCGCCTTTGCCGATGAAGTACTGCGCGCCCACACCCTCGGGGGTCGGCGAGCCCGGCCGCTTCAGGGTGAAATCGACCGGCAGGTAGGGATTGATCCCATCGCGTTCGACGAAGAATTTGTAGACGACTTCACGCGGGGCCGCAATGACGGCATCAACGGTACTGCTGGCCATGTTGTCTCCTATACGAGCTGTCTGTGACAGGAAGTGTATAGCTACCCTGACGCGGTGCCGCGCGACCATGTCATCCGAATCGCCGACGTGAAGTCCGGGTGTACAGAATCGTTCTGATCGTAAGGATTTCCGTGACGGCGGCGGGTGCGCATGATGAGTGCGGATGCCAGCAGTCGAAGCGAGGGTTCATGTACGACATTCGACGCCTCATCCTGCTGCGCGACCTGGCGGAGCGCAGCACCATGACGGCTGTCTCGGAGCTGCACGGCATCACCACCTCGGCCGTGTCGCAGCAATTGCGGATTCTGGAGGACGAGGTCGGCAGGGTGCTGACGCGGCGGGAGGGCAGGACACTGCGCCTGACCCCGGCCGGTCGGATACTCGTCGATCACACCTCGCGGATCGTCGCGGCTCTGGAGGAGGCCGAGAGCGCGGTCGCCGCGACGGCGGAGGCTGTCACCGGGGTGCTCACCCTGGCGACATTCCGGACCGCGCAGTCACGACTCGCGCTGCCCGCGGCCACCCTGTTGAAGCGCGAGTATCCGGCCCTGCGCGTCCGCGTGGTCGATCAGATGCCCGTCGACTCGGTTCCTGCCGTGCGCCAGCAGGAGGTCGATCTGGCGATCACCTATTCCTATTCCTTCCGCGCGCGGGATCTTCCGTTCGGCCTGTCGTCGGAAGTCCTGTTCAGCGACCCGCTCGTCCTGCTAGCGCCGCCCGGATTGCGCGAACGCGCCGCACAGCACGGCCTGGCCGAGGTGCGTGACGCCGACTGGATCGCCGCCCGTGACGGCGCGCCGTCGATCGTCTCGGTCGTCTATGCCTGCGGGGAGGCCGGTTTCGCGCCACGGATCGAACATCGCAGCGGCAGTTTCGAGGGGATGGCCGAGATGGTGGCGCACGGGCTCGGCGTCGCCATCGTTCCGGAAATGTCGGTGTCCGAACATCATCGCGCACTGATCGCCTGCACCATCGCCAACGGGTCGCGTCAGATCGGTGTCACCTATCGTCTGGCCTCGCTGGAGCGACCGGCCGTCGCCGCGGCGATTCGCGCGCTGCGCCTGACCGTGCTGCCTACCCAATTGGCGTCGTGACGCGTGATTGTTGTAGCGCACCTTGATATTTCGTGGGGTACAGCGGTCGATTGGAATCACCGTGATCGAGTCCGTTGCTTCGCGGACCGGCGTGACAGAGCGTGAAGTGCATCCCGAGATCATCGCGCTCGACCAGCCGATCGTCGTCTGCGGATCGGTCAATGGTTCGGGGCCGGTGGCGTCCGGGCTGCTCGAGCGCGGATTCATCGATGTGGTGCACGTCGAGGGCGGTTTTCCGGCGTGGCAGGAGGCCGGTCTGCCGACCGATCCGCCGGTGGTCGCCGGGTAACTATCGCGGCGAACCCGCCGGGCCGGAATCGCCTCAGCGATGCGCGCGGCCCGACGGGTTTTTCGTCGCCGCTACCGCAAAGCGACGCGTTTGATCTGTTCGAATTCTTCCGGGGTGATCGCGCCGTCGTCGAGCAGTTTCTTGCCGTTCGCGATCTGCGCTGTCGGATCCGCGCCCGCCACCTGCCTGATGTAGTCGTCCTGCGCCTGTTTCAGCTGGATCGTGTCGGCGGCCCGTCGTTCCGCCATCCCTTTGCCGCGCACCACCAAATACACCAGGGCTGTCAGGAACGGGAATATCAGCAGGAATACCACCCAGATCGCCTTCGCCCAGCCCGAGGTTTCGTGATCCCGGAACAGGTCCGTGAGGATCGAGAACATCACCATCAGATAGGCGATGAAGAAGAAACTCACCACGATGAACCAGATAATGTCCCAAAAATCCATATTCATTCGCCCTTCTCGAGGCCGCGGTGCCCAGGCACTGTCAGCACGATGTGGTCGCGTTGTGGTGCGACGTGGCACAACCCTCCAACCCGATGGGCCGGATTCCCTCACACGATGCGGGTGATTTCGGACGGCGTGGCCCGGTCCGCTTCGCGCCGAGATCTCGGTGTCCCCGCACGGCGGTGCGCCAGGTGTTAGCCATCCTCGGCGGGATGCAGATATCGGCGCCAAGGGGGCTCTCCGATTCGAGCGGTATGGATTTGGTACGGGAAGTATCACTGTGACGAATGTGGCAGATGATACGGCGCGCCTCCGCTGACAGACGCGGTTCACCAGCCATTATCGGGCCATGAAGATGCCGGCGCTGCTGTCGAGAGCAACCGAATCGCTGCCAGGGCTGACCGGGGTGGCCCGGGTCGATCGTAATACCCGCCGTTTGCTGCGACGCGCGAACGCCGGTGATGTCGTGGTCATCGATGAGATGGACCTGGACCGGATGACCGCCGATCGCCTCATCGAGGCCGGTGTCGTCGCGGTGATCAACACCTCGCCATCGATCTCCGGCCGGTATCCCAATCTCGGCCCGGAAGTGCTCGTGGCCAACGGGATCCTGCTGCTCGACACGGTGAGTTCGGACGCCTTCACCAAGATCAAGGACGGCGCCAAGGTGCGCATCGCCGACGGCGTCGTCTACTCGGACAAGCTCGTCAAGAAGGAACCCGAAGTCCTGGTCGAGGGCATCGAACTCACCGAAGCCGCCGTAGCGGAACGGATGGTCGCCGCCCGCAGCGGGCTGGCCGATCACCTCGAGGCCTTCGCGGGTAACACGATCGAATTCATCCGCACCGAGAGCGCGTTGCTGATCGATGGCATCGGCGTGCCCGAACTCGAACTGTCCATGAAGAACAGGCACGTCGTCGTTGTCGGTGACGGCTCCGACCACGCGGACGACCTCAAACGGCTCAAGCCGTTCATCAAGGAGTACGCCCCGATCATGATCGGCGTCGGCCGCGGGGCCGACACCGTCAGGAAGCAGGGCTACCGGCCCGATCTGATCGTCGGCGACCCCGACGAGATCACCGCCGCGACCCTCAAATGCGGAGCCGAGGTGATCCTGCCCGCCGACACCGACGGCCACGCCAAAGGGCTGGACCGGATCCAGGATCTCGGCATCGGCGCGACTACCTTCCCGTCCTCCGGCGCGCCCTCGGACCTGGCCCTGCTCCTCGCGCATCATCACGGGGCGGTGTTGATCGTGACCGCGGGCGCCGCCGCCTCGCTGGACGATTTCTTCGACCGTGGACGTCGTGACAGCAATCCGGCGACCTTCCTGACCCGGCTGAAGGTCGGCACCAAACTGGTGGACGCCAAGGCGGTCGGCACGCTCTACCGCAATCGCATGACCGGTGTCGCCATCGCCATGGTGGTACTCGCCGCGCTGGTCGCGATCATCGTGGTGCTGCTCGCCTCCAATTCCGGCGGCGAGGTCCTGAACTGGACGATCGACAGTTGGAATCGATTCGCGCTGTGGGTGCACGACTTGGTCGGCGCGGGAGACCAGTAGCGGCGGGTTCCGTCACGAGCACAGGAGCATCATGATCTCGTTTCGCCAGCACGCCATTTCGATCGTCGCGATCTTCCTCGCGCTGGCGGTCGGCGTGGTTCTCGGATCGCAGACCTTGGCGGCGGACATGGTGTCCGGCTTGCGCTCGGACCGCAGCGATCTGCGTCGACAGGTCGACGCCTACTCCGCGCAGAACCGGCAGTTGACCGACGAACTGAATGCCGCCGACCGTTTCATCGCGGGTTCGGCGAACCGGATCACGGGGGGAACGCTCGCCGGTCGCAGCGTCGTGGTGTTCACCACGCCGGACGCCGACCCGGCCGATATCGAGGCGGTGACCAGGGGACTCGAGACCTCGGGTGCTTCGGTGACCGGGCGTATCGCGCTCACCGACGCGTTCCTCGACGCCGGTGCGGGCGATCGGATGCGCACGACTCTCACCAATGTCATCCCCGCCGGTGCGCAGCTGCGCACCGGCGCGGTCGATCAGGGCAGTATGGCCGGCGATCTGCTCGGTCTGGTGCTGCTGCTCGATCCGGCGGACGCGCAACCGCGCGGCACCCCGCAGGAACTGGATCTGGTGCTGGAGACATTGCGTGGCGGCGGCTTCCTCGCCGACGGGGGCGCCCCGGTCGCGCCCGCCCAACTCGCGCTGGTGGTCACCGGCAATGGCGCGAAATCCGCCGAGAACGCCCAGGGCGCCAATATCGCCAGGTTCACCGGCGCGCTGCGCGGGCGCGGCGCGGGGGCGGTGCTGGCGGGCCGCGCTGGCGCCGCAGACAATCCGGGTCCGATCGCGGTCATCCGCTCGGACCCGGCCCTGGCGGCGGCCGTCACCACCGTCGACAATCTGGATCGCGAGGTCGGCCGGGTCACCGCGGTACTCGGATTGACCGAGCAGCTGAATGGCGGTGCGGGGCGCTACGGCACCGGCACGAAGGCGACCGCGTTGACCCCCGCCGCGCCGCCGGCCTGAGCGGAGTCGACCCGGATCGGATAGTGCCCGCTCGCGGTCGCTGCCGAGCCGTGCTCGACCGACCGCCGCCGCGCCGCGAGCGAGTTGGCTCACACTCACCGCCACGGGATACGGCATCGGGTGGCCGAGCCGTCCGAGCTCGGGGTGCTGAGAGCCCGGTCGAACGGTATAGCGACTTCCGGGCAAACGGGCGTGGTTGTCGAGCGGCGGGACGCATCCGTGTTACCGTGAAGACCCGTGGGTCAAACACGGATTCAGGCGCGAACTGCCACGAAACATATCTTCGTCAGTGGTGGTGTCGCCTCCTCATTGGGCAAAGGCCTGACGGCTTCCAGCCTCGGTCAGCTGCTGACAGCGCGCGGACTGCGCGTCACGATGCAGAAACTCGACCCGTACCTGAACGTCGATCCGGGCACCATGAATCCGTTCCAGCACGGAGAGGTGTTCGTGACGGAGGACGGCGCCGAGACCGATCTCGACGTCGGCCACTACGAGAGATTCCTCGATCGCGACCTGTCGAAGGACGCGAATGTCACCACGGGGCAAATCTATTCGACGGTGATCGCCAAGGAACGGCGCGGTGAATACCTCGGTGACACGGTGCAGGTCATCCCGCACATCACCGACGAGATCAAGGACCGCATCCTCGCGATGCAGGGCCCTGATCTGCAGGGCCAGGTGCCCGATGTGGTGATCACCGAGATCGGCGGCACGGTCGGCGACATCGAATCGCAGCCCTTCCTCGAGGCGGCCCGTCAGATCCGCCACGACGTCGGACGCGACAACGTCTTCTTCCTGCACGTGTCCCTGGTGCCGTATCTCGCGCCATCCGGCGAGCTGAAGACCAAGCCGACCCAGCATTCGGTGGCGGCGCTGCGCAATATCGGTATCCAGCCCGACGCGTTGATCCTGCGATGCGACCGCGAGGTGCCGCAGGCGCTCAAGAGCAAAATCGCGCTGATGTGCGACGTCGAGGTGGACGCCTGCATCTCTACCCCGGACGCGCCGTCGATCTACGACATCCCGAAGGTGCTGCACCGCGAAGGTCTGGACGCCTATGTGGTGCGCAGGCTCGGCTTGCCGTTCCGCGATGTGGACTGGACCGTGTGGGGCGACCTGCTCGACCGGGTGCATTCGCCGCGCGAGACCGTCGAGGTGGCGCTGGTCGGCAAATACGTCGACCTGCCCGATGCCTACCTGTCGGTCACCGAGGCATTGCGCGCGGGCGGGTTCGCCTCGCGGGCCAAGGTGCAGATCCGCTGGGTGCCCTCCGACGAATGCGAGACCGAGGCCGGCGCGATCGCGGCTCTGCGCGACGTGGACGCCGTGCTGATTCCCGGCGGATTCGGAATTCGCGGCATCGAGGGTAAGGTCGGCGCGATCCGCTACGCCCGCCTCCGCGGCATCCCCCTGCTCGGCCTGTGCCTCGGCCTGCAGTGCGTGGTGATCGAGGCGGCGCGTTCGGTCGGTCTGGCCGAGGCCAATTCGGCGGAATTCGAACCCGACACACCGCATCCGGTGATCTCGACCATGGCCGATCAGGAGGAGATCGTGGCGGGTGCGGCCGATCTCGGCGGCACCATGCGGTTGGGCGCCTATCCTGCGACGCTGGCCAAGGGGTCGGTCGTGGCCCAGGCCTACGGCGCCGAGCATGTCTCCGAACGTCACCGGCATCGGTACGAGGTGAACAACGCCTACCGCGACAAGATCGCGGCGAGCGGTCTGCGGTTCAGCGGCACCTCGCCGGACGGACATCTGGTCGAATTCGTCGAGTATCCGGCGCAGGTGCACCCGTTCTTCGTCGCCACCCAGGCGCACCCCGAACTCAAGAGCCGCCCGACCCGCCCGCATCCGCTGTTCGCGGCGCTCATTTCCGCGGCGCTGAAATACAAACTGGCCGAACGGCTTCCGGTGGACATCCCCGGCGAGGAATTGGCGGGCGCCGACCAGAGCTCGTGAATGTGAGGGTGTCGCCGGCCGATCGACGGTCGGCCCGCGGCACCAGCGTTCGGCGGCGGAATACCGTGTCGAGCACGGTGCGCGGCCCGTACGCGCATGCGGCGGGCCGATCGTGGGTATAGCGTGCTCGGGTGCGGACCGCGGTCCGGACCCGAACCGCGGTCCGGTCGGGGCCGCGCGCTGGTGTGCGGGAGGTCCGGACGCCGAGTGGGTGTGAGCGCGGGCGGCGACGCCGAGTGGGAGTGAGGCACGGTCGTGACGGAGAACGAAACAGCGGCGGGCAGCCACGAATTCGAGATCGTATCCAGTAGGACCGTATACAGCGGGGCCATCCTCGCGCTGCGGTTGGACCGGGTCGCGATGCCGGGCGGCAAGGTCGTCGAGCGCGAGGTCATCGAACATCATGCGGCGGTGGCGGTCGCGGCGATCGATGCGAACGACGAATTGGTGCTCATCGAACAGTACCGGCATCCGATCGAGGACAGGCTGCTCGAACTGCCCGCGGGACTGCTGGATGTGCAGGGCGAAGATCCGCTGCGGGCCGCTCAGCGTGAACTCGCGGAGGAGACCGGGCTGGCCGCGAACGAATGGTCGGTGCTGGTCGATGTGGCGT
Source organism: Nocardia sp. NPDC005366 (assembly GCF_040606855.1). NCBI lineage: Bacteria > Bacillati > Actinomycetota > Actinomycetes > Mycobacteriales > Nocardiaceae > Nocardia > Nocardia sp. NPDC005366. The sequence goes on along the minus strand of NZ_JBEXFQ010000031.1, from coordinate 79,733 downwards.
TGTCGCCGGGATTCACCGACGAGGCGCTGCGGATCTACGCCGCGCGCGACCTGTACGAGGTCGACCGTCCCGAACCGGAGCACGAGGAGGCGGATCTGCGGATCTTCCGTATGCCGGTCGGCGCCGCGGTGCGGGCCGCCCTCGCGGGCGAGATCGTGAACGCGACGGCGGTGGCCGGGGTGCTCGCGCTCGCGGCGGCGCGTGCCGACGATATCCCACTGCGTCCCGCGGACGCGCCGTGGCCCGGTCAACCGACGGGTTTCCTGAGTCGTCAGGCTCGCTCGCGATCCGAAGACTGACGTGTCCGACGGGGTGCTCGCGCGTGAGATAGCCGCCTACCTCGACCATCTCGCGGTCGAGCGCGGCGCCGCGCGCAACACTCTCGGCGCGTATCGCCGCGATCTCGGTCGCTACCGGAATTTCCTGACCGCACGCGGTATCACCGAGGTCGACCGAGTCGCCGAATCCGACGTCGCCGAATTCACCGTCGCGTTGCGGGCGGGCGGAGCCGATCATCCACCGCTCGCCGCGAGTTCGGTGGCGCGCGCGTTGATCGCGGTGCGCGGTCTGCATCGATTCGCCGCCGCCGAGGGCATCAGCACCACCGATGTCGCGCACGGGGTGAAACCCCCCGCGCCCGGCCGCCGACTTCCGAAAGCCCTGCCCTACGACCAGGTTCTGCGATTACTCGAGGCGGCTGGCGGTGGTTCGGCGGACCCGCGCGATCGCGCGTCCGGCACGGACGGCGGCCCGCGCGGTCTGCGCGACCGCGCGCTACTCGAACTGCTCTACTCCACCGGTGCGCGCATCTCCGAGATGGTCGGGCTCGATGTGGACGATATCGATACCGCCGAACGCGCGGTCACCCTGCACGGCAAGGGCGGCAGACAACGTATGGTGCCGATCGGCAGGCCCGCCCTCGCCGCGGTGGACGCCTACCTCGTTCGCGGTCGCCCGATGCTGGGCGCGGGCGGAAAAGGTAACGGGGGAGCGCTGTTCCTCAACGCGCGGGGTGGCCGACTGTCGCGCCAGAGCGCCTGGCAGGTGCTGCAGACCGCCGCCGAACGCGCGGGTATCGGCGCGGCCGTCTCCCCGCACACGTTGCGTCATTCGTTCGCCACCCATCTGCTCGACGGCGGCGCCGACGTCAGGGTCGTCCAGGAGTTGCTCGGGCACGCGTCGGTGACCACCACCCAGATCTACACGCTCGTCACCGTCAATACCCTGCGCGAAGTCTGGGCAACCGCCCACCCTCGGGCACGATGAAAATTGGCCGATGCCACCGGCGCCGGGGCCGCGCCGATGTGCGCGGTCGGTTCCTCACCGTTCGCACACGGGGTAGGGTCCGGATCAAAGGTATCCGCAGACTCGGTCGCGTCGCGCGACGAGACGGAATGAGACAGCATGGAGGGATTGCCCGCAACGGTGTCGATCGATCTCGATACGCGCTCCGAACACGGTGCCGCGTGTCCGAACGTGGGTCTCGTGTCGTCAAGCGGTAGCGTCTATCGAGAGCTGGACCGTACGAAAGCGAGGTCGGGCCTGATCGGTCTCGCTACGCTCGGCGAGGCAACGGGCAGAAGCATAAGGAGCAGCGGATCGTGACGACAGCCGGTGCGGCGCAGGAGCCGCCGATGGGTGCTGGGGCGCAGCCGCTTACGGGCCCCCGCTCGGAACCGTACTCGGAGGCCGCCGCGGAAACGCTGTGGGGCAAAGGCGCCGAGCCGGTTCCGGAAAGCACGGAACTCGGCCCGACGGGGCGGCCGTTGCGCCTCGTTCCCGACCCACCGCCGGTGGGCAGGCACGGCGACGCGCTGATCGTCGCCATGTGCAATCAGAAGGGCGGGGTCGGCAAGACCACCTCGACCATCAATCTCGGTGCCGCGTTGGCCGAATACGGTCGCCGGGTGCTGCTGGTCGATCTCGACCCGCAGGGCGCGCTGTCGGCGGGGCTCGGGGTCGCCCACCACGATCTGGACCAGACCGTGCACAACCTGCTGATCGGCTCGCGCACCTCCATCGACGACGTGCTGATGCCGACCAGGGTCGAGAACATGGATCTGCTGCCCAGCAATATCGATCTGTCGGCCGCGGAGATCCAGCTGGTCAACGAGGTCGGCAGGGAACAGACGCTCGGCCGCGCGCTGGAACCGGTGCGCGATCGCTACGACTACATCCTCATCGACTGCCAGCCCTCGCTCGGGCTGCTCACCGTGAACGCGCTGGCCTGTTCGGACGGCGTGATCATTCCGATGGAATGCGAATACTTTTCGCTGCGCGGGCTGGCGCTGCTCAACGACACCGTGGAGAAGGTGCGTGACCGCCTGAACCCGCGGTTGAGTCTGTACGGGATCGTGGTGACGATGTTCGACGCCCGCCTACTACATTCGCGACAGGTGATGGCGCGCGTCGTCGAGGTTTTCGGTGAGTTGGTGTACGACACCGCCATCTCGCGGACGGTCCGTTTCCCCGATGCCAGTGTCGCGGGCGAACCCATCACCACGTGGGCGCCGAAATCCGGTGGAGCCGAGGCTTATCGGTCGATGGCGCGGGAAGTCATCCACCGGTCGGGACGGTGAGCGATCCGATAACCCCGGCGCCGGAGACGACAACCGCGGACCCGCTCGACCCCGATGACGCCACGCCGCCAGAGGAACCGGCGCGGGCCTCGGGATTCCATCTGACGCTCAGCAACTTCCAAGGCCCGTTCGACCTGTTGCTCACCCTCATCAGCTCTCGCAAACTCGATGTCACCGAAGTCGCGTTGCACCAGGTCACCGATGAGTTCATCGCCTACACCAAGGCTTTGACCGCGGCGAGCGCCGAGGTGTCGGGCCTGCGCGCGGACAAGATCCTGGACCAGACGACCGAATTCCTCGTCGTCGCCGCGACTCTGCTGGATCTGAAGGCGGCCCGTCTGCTCCCTTCGGGTGAAATGACCGATGCCGAGGATCTCGAACTACTGGAAGCACGCGATCTGCTGTTCGCGCGGCTGCTGCAATATCGCGCGTTCAAACAGGTCGCGGAACTGTTCGGCGAACTCGAGGCCATCGCACTGCGCCGTTATCCGCGCGCCGTCGGTCTCGAGGAGCGCTTCGCCGGACTGATGCCCGAGGTTACGCTGGGGGTGGACGCGGCGGCTTTCGCCCAGATCGCCGCCGTCGCCTTCCGGCCGAGGCCGATTCCGCGGGTCGGGCTCGACCACCTGCATTCGCACGCGATCTCGGTGGCAGAGGAGGCCGCGCGAGTGCTGGAACGGCTCAAGGAACGTGGTCGAGGCGGGTGGACGACCTTCGCCGAGTTGGTCGCCGACTGCGAGATGGCGGTGCAGATCGTTGCCCGCTTCCTGGCACTGCTCGAGCTGTACCGGGGCAAGACGATCGAATTCGACCAGCCCGATCCGCTCGGCCCGCTCGCGGTGAGCTGGATCGGCGAGCTCGACCCCGACGCCGAGCACAATCAGACCGTCACGATCGAGGAGGATTACGGGTGAACGAGCCCAGCGCGCCCGAGATCTCGAGCACAGTCGCGCGGGACAGTCAGGCTCCCGACCCGACCGTGGCGCAGTTCACCCCCGCGACGCTCGACGAGACGGAATTCCGTTCCGCGCTCGAGGCCATGTTGCTGGTCGTGGACGCTCCGGCCCCGGTAGAACAGCTGGCCGCCGCCTTGGACGACACCACCGAGCGGGTGGAGGTGGCGCTGCGCGAGATGTCTGCCGAGTTCTCCGCGAGGGCCAGCGGCATCGACCTGCGTTTCGTCGGAGACGGGTGGCGCTTCTATACTCGCAGCGAGTACGCGCCCTATGTGGAGCGGGTGTTGCTCGATGGCGCTCGGACCAAATTGACCCGGGCGGCGCTGGAAACTCTGGCGGTGGTCGCCTACCGCCAGCCGGTGACCCGTACCAGGGTCAGCGCGGTTCGCGGTGTGAATGTCGACGGTGTGATGCGCACGTTGCTCGCGCGTGGATTGATCGCCGAGGCCGGGGTCGATCCGGAAACGAACGGCACGCAGTACTGCACGACCGAATTGTTCCTGGAACGGATCGGGCTCGCGTCGTTGTCCGACCTGCCCGCGCTGGCGCCCTTACTTCCGGGCGTCGACCTGATCGATGAGATCAACGAGAGCCTGGAGACCGACCCCCGTTACACCAGGCTGAAAAAACCCGCCGAATCCGATTTGGATCTCGGCACCGAGAATTGACAGGACAGATGAATAATTCCGCTCGCCGAGATGGCACACCGGATCGAAGAAAACGCAGCGACCAACCCGCACAGGGTGGCGCGAATCGCACCACGGGCTCCCGTGGCGCCCGCGCGGCACAGCGTGGAGCCGCCGCCGAGCGCGGAGCCTGGGACAACGACCAGCGCGGCAACAGCAGGCGCGGCGGTTCCCAGGGGGAATCGCCCCAGCGCGGCACCCGCGGCGGGTACGGGCAGGGCGGGTCGACCTCCTCGGGGGGGTCCGGCTACCGTGGCTCGGCCGCGTCCGGCTCGACGCAGTCCGGTTCCGCCCCGCGTGGCGGTTCCGCCCGGCGTCCCGCGCAGGCGCCCGCTCCCACCGGCCGTAAAGCCAAGAATCCGAAACCGCAGCGTCAGGTCACCGGACCGCCGTTGCTGAGCAATGCCAAGCCCGCACGCCGCCAGCATGTCGAATCCGACAGCACCGAAACCCACACCAAGATGCCGTGGGGTGAGGGTGAGCGGTTGCAGAAGGTGCTCGCCAAGGCGGGGGTCGCCTCGCGCAGGGCCGCCGAGGACATGATCGCGCAGGGTCGCGTCGAGGTCGACGGGATGATCGTGCGCGAGCAGGGTCTGCGCATCGACCCGCAGAACGCGGTGGTCCGTGTCGACGGAACCCGCGTCATGGTGCGTTCGGAACTGGTGCACCTGGCGTTGAACAAACCCAAGGGCTGGCAGTCCACCATGTCCGACGATCTCGGACGCCCCTGCGTCGGCGATATCGTCGCCGAGCGGATCGCGGCCGGGCAGCGGCTGTTCCACGTCGGGCGTCTCGACGCCGACACCGAAGGCCTGTTGCTGCTCACCAACGACGGTGATCTCGCGCATCGGCTCATGCACCCGTCCTTCGAGGTCTCCAAGACCTACCTGGCGACGGTGAACGGCGAAGTCAACAACAAGATCATCGGTAAGCGACTGCGCGAAGGCGTGGAACTGGAGGACGGTCCGGCCAAGGTCGACCGCTTCCAGGTGCTCGAACTCGGGGAGGGACGCTCCCTGGTGAAACTGGTGTTGCACGAAGGGCGCAAGCACATCGTACGCAGGCTGTTGGACGAGGTCGGACATCCGGTCACCCGACTGGTCCGCACCCAGATCGGTCCGGTGATATTGGGCGATCAACGGCCCGGCACGCTGCGGGTGCTCGGTCGCGACGAAGTAGGCAAACTCTACGAGGCGGTGTCGTTGTGAACAGTGTGGAGGTTCCGGTGCAGAGTGCGGCAGCGGGCAAGCTTTCGGGCGCCGAGTCGTTGGTCGTCGCGATGGACGGTCCATCGGGGACCGGAAAGTCGAGCGTCTCGCGGTTGCTCGCGAACCGCCTCGGCGCCCGCTACCTGGATACCGGTGCGATGTACCGGGTCGCCACCCTGCGGGTGCTGCGCGCGGGTATCGACCTCACCGACACCGCCGCCATCGGTGCGGCCGTGAAGGAACTGCCGCTGACCATCGGCACCGATCCCGGCCACGAGGTCATCGCGCTCGACGGCGAGGACGTGTCCCGCGAGATCCGCGGCGACGCGGTCACCAGGGCGGTGTCGGCGGTGTCGGCGGTGGCTGAGGTTCGTGAGCTGTTGGTCGCGTTGCAGCGTGAAATCACCTACAGCGCACAGCGGATCGTGGTCGAAGGCCGCGATATCGGCACCGTCGTGCTGCCCGACGCGGACGCGAAGATCTACCTCACCGCCTCCGCGCAGGCACGCGCCCAGCGGCGCAATCAGCAGAATATCGTCGAGGGACGCGGCGATGACTACGAAGCCGTACTCGCCGACGTGCAACGTCGCGACAACCTCGATTCGACTCGCAAGGTCTCCCCGCTGCGCCCGGCCGAGGACGCGGTCCTGGTCGACACCAGTGAGCTGACCAAGGACGAGGTCATCGACGAGTTGTACCGTGTCGTCGCCCGCCAGATCACCACGAGCTCGCCGGGAGGCGCCCGATGAACGAAGACGTACTCGCCGGCGACGGCGTCTGGAGCGACGAATCCGACTGGGATGTCACCGATGTCGACGACATGTCGGAGGATCTCGAAGATCTCGTCATGCCCACCCTCGCGGTGGTCGGACGTCCCAATGTCGGCAAGTCCACGCTGGTCAACCGTATTCTCGGCCGCCGCGAGGCCGTTGTGGAGGATATTCCCGGCGTGACCCGCGACCGCGTCTCCTACGAGGCCAACTGGTCGGGCAGGCGTTTCTGGGTGCAGGACACCGGCGGCTGGGAGCCCGATGCCAAAGGCTTGCAACAGCATGTCGCCCGCCAGGCCGAACTGGCCATGGAGACCGCCGACGCCATCCTGCTCGTCGTCGACGCGACCGTCGGCGCGACCGCGACCGATGAGGCCGCGGTCAAGAAATTGCGCCGTTCCAAGATCCCGGTGATCCTGGTGGCCAACAAGGTCGACGATCAGCGGGTCGAATCCGAGGCCGCGGCATTGTGGTCGCTCGGGCTCGGCGAGCCGCGCATGGTCAGCGCCGCCCACGGCCGTGGCACCGGCGATCTGCTCGACGATGTGCTCGCCGCACTGCCGGAAACGCCCCGCGAGGGTAGCGGCGGGACCGGCCCGCGCCGCGTCGCGCTGGTCGGCAAGCCGAATGTCGGTAAGTCGAGCCTGCTCAACAAGTTGTCCGGCGACGAGCGTTCGGTGGTGCACGATGTCGCGGGTACCACCGTCGATCCGGTGGACTCTCTCGTCGAGTTGGGCGACAAGATCTGGAAATTCGTCGATACCGCGGGTCTGCGGCGCAAGGTGTCCAATGCCAGCGGCACCGAGTTCTACGCCTCGCTGCGCACCAAATCCGCACTGGAGGCCTCCGAGGTCGCGATCATGCTGATCGATGCCTCGCAGCCGATCACCGAACAGGATCTGCGGGTGATCAGCCTGGTGGCCGATTCCGGTCGAGCGCTGGTGCTGGCCTTCAACAAATGGGATCTCGTCGATGAGGATCGGCGTCTCATGTTGGACAAGGAAGTGGACCGCGACCTGGTCCGCGTGCCGTGGGCGCAACGGGTCAACATCTCCGCGCATACCGGACGGGCGGTCCAGAAACTGGTTCCCGCCATGGAAACGGCTCTGGAGTCCTGGGATAAGCGGATCTCGACCGGCCGCCTGAACACCTGGCTCAAAGAGGTGGTCGCGGCCACTCCGCCGCCGATGCGCGGCGGTCGGCTGCCCCGGGTGCTGTTCGCCACCCAGGCGTCCACGCGCCCGCCGACCTTCGTCCTGTTCACCACCGGCTTCCTGGAGGCGGGTTACCGTCGCTTCCTGGAGCGCAGGCTGCGCGAGGAATTCGGTTTCGACGGCTCGCCGGTTCGTGTCTCGGTTCGAGTGCGCGAAAAGCGGGAACGCAAAAAGTAGATTCGTTTCGATACGGGCCCTGTGACGGACAGTCGTCACAGGGCCTGTGCGATCTCCGGATGACGCGTCGTCGCGGATCGGCTCTGTCCGATCTGGATCCTGGTGAATCGGGTTTGCGCGGCGTGCAATTCTTCGGCGAGTTCGTGCCGGTATTCCGCGATCCGGCGGCCGTCCAGATCGGCGAGCGGTATCCCGCGTACCGACTGCAGGGCCGCGGCGAGGAATTCGCGTCCCTCGACGTCGTCGAGTTGGGCGGCCCGTTCGGTCAGTATGCGGAATTGGTGCACATCGACCCATTCCGCGGGTATATCCAGTCGGTACACCCCGTCTCCGCCGATCAGCGCATCGCCGAGCCCGATCGGCCGCAGGCGCCCGGTGCGCAGCGTATCGGCGATCTCGGCCAGTGCGTGACCCGGCTCTTTCGGCGGGGCGTCCCATATCCAGTCGATCAATTCCTCGTGCGAGAGCGGTTGACCCACGACCGATAGCAGTGCGGTGAGCAGGCGCTGTTCGCGCGGGCCGCCGAGATCGGCGTACCGGCCGTTCACCTCGGCTTCTATGCCGCCGAGCAACCGGAATTGCACCACGGAACGGAGGAACGCGCGGTTACCGATCGCCATGTAATTCTTCCTCACTGTATGAATCGGACTGCGACATAACGATTTCGAATCCGATTGCACACGTGCCGATTTCGGTGCGCGCGGTCATTCGGGGCGCTTTCCTGGTTATCGGAGCGGAGGTAATCGTCCTCCGCGATCGAGGAGACATCATGAGAGACAACACATTCGATGAGGGGGACTTCAATGCGAAGTTCGCAAAGAGTACCTTCAGTGATGGCGGTGGAGGGTGCGTCGAGGTCGCGTTCCACGACAACCGAGTCGCGGTGCGCGATTCGAAGGATCCGTCCGGCCCGGTGTTGTGGTTCACACCATCGGAATGGCGGGCATTCCTCGCCGGGATGCGTGCCGGAGAGTTCGATTTCGGCACGTAGTGCCGCCGGGGTGGCGCCGCAGCGGGGTTGCTGCGGCGCCACCATCCCTCGCGCGGCGGAACCTGACATATCAATCGTCCACGGATCCGCGGATATCGGCGGTGAGCTCGGCGAGGAAGCGCCGGGCGTCGTCGCCGAACAGCGCCATCCGCCCCAGCAGATCCCAGCAGCCGCGATACAGGTCGATCTCCTCGGGAGCGCGGACAAGCCGGCTCGCGTCGATCAGCTCGAGCGAGACGAGCGCGTCCTCGTCGCCGTCGTAGATGACGAAACCGTGCGGGACCGTTGTCGTCGCCTGCACATCCAGCGGGATGACGCCGATCGATACATTGCCGAGGGTGCTGAGCGAGGATATGCGGTCCAGCTGGCCGAGCAGCACCCGATGCGGACCGGGGCGCAGGCGAAGCGCGGCCTCGGTGACGAGGAATTCGAACCGCCGCTCCGAGTCGTACAGCGCCAGCTGCCTGTCGAGCCGGGCGGCCAGCGCCGCCGCGAGATCGTCCTTCGCGTAGGGCAACTGGAATGTGGCGAACACCCTGCGCGCGTATTCGGCGGTCTGTAGCAGGCCCGGCACCACCGAGGGCTGGAAGGTGGAGACCACCTTGGCCGCCGTCTCTCGGGCGCGGACGTCGTCCTGGAGATGTCTGCGCGATTCCAATGCGGACCGCCAGGTATCGACCTCGGAGTGCGTGGCTTCGGTCAAACGGCGTAGAACACGCCGGGTTTCGGGTGTCGCGTCGACCTCCCTGGCCCAGTCGAGTACCTGCGGGACCGAGGGAACCGCGTTCCCGCTCTCGATCCGCGACAGTTTCGACTGGCTGATCCCCACCCGATGCGCCATATCGCGGCCGGAGATGCCCGCGTGATCGCGCAGACGCCGGAGTTCGGCACCGAGTCGGGCGCGTGACTCGGCGCCGGAGGCTTCGGGATGTGAGCCGGTGGCCTGCACCGCGTCGTTCCCGGCTCGATTCATCTGACTCATCGCGGGTGGAATTGAATCACCATGATTCATCGTCGTCAACAAAATGTCCTTAGGCCCTGGTCATATCGTGATTCACTGTTGATTCGAACATGTGGACGCCGGCCAGGACCGCGCCAGCCGTAGTCGGCCGCGTCCCTGATGATCGGGCAGGTCATGCCGCGCGACACCGCTCCCTGGCTTCGAGCGTTGCGGAGCTTGCGATTGGATTGCTATATCTTTGCACAATAATTGCTGAATGGCGTCGAGGATGGTGTCCGTAATGTTTTGCGGGGCATGAACTGTGGTTGTCGCCGAAAGGGCCGCTCGATGGTGGGGCATCGGATGATTGCCGATAGGTGTCCAAATCGTGTCCGGGCGTCTTCGGCGGGAGTTGTCCGGCGCGGAGGTCCCGGTCGCGCGCATGTCCAAATTTGTTTCGTATGAAAGCATTACGAGAATGGCGTAGGAGTGGTCGGCAAACCGCTAGGGTGCGGATGGATCGTTCGGGAATCGCATCATCACTGGTCACGAGTCTTCGACTCGCACCGTATTGGAGGGGATGGCGAGTGGTCGACAGGTCGGGCGGGCGCGCTTGCGGGGTCACGCTGCTGCCGCCGACGTTCGGTGCGTCGCTGCGCCGTTTGCGGCAGGGCAGAGGTATTTCGCGCGAAAAGCTGGCCTTCGGCGCGGGTGTGAGCGTCAGCTATCTCACGCATCTGGAACGCGGTGAACGCGAACGGCCGACGCGCACGGTGGTGGACGGTTTGATCCGCTACCTCGGCAGCGTGGAGGCATTGCCGCGTCAGGATCGCAGGCATCTGTTCGAGCTGGCGGGGCTTGTCGACACTGCCGTTCCCACCGTCGCGCAATTGTGCGCCGACATCACACCGGATATGCGGCGGGCGCTGGCGCTGCACGAGCCGTACGCGGCCGGATATTTCGACTCCCGCTGGAATCTGCTCGCCGCGAATGCGGCGGTCGGGGTGATCTTCCCCGGCTTGCGCGAAGAAGCCAATATTCTGCACTGGTTCTTCGGGCACGAATTCGCGAGGCGCGCGGTGGTCGACTGGGAGCGCGCGGTCGAGTTGTCGGTGGCGGGGCTGCGCGGCCGGATCGGCCGGCTGCAGGCGGGGGAGCATTTCGCGGGCCTGCTCGAAGAGCTCGGCGTGTATCCGGAGTTCCGCGGGCTGTGGGAGCGCGGCGACGTCACCTACTTCCGCGAACATCCGCACCTGCGGTTTCGCGATCTGACGACCGGCGAGTGCCGAGGTTTCGATTTCCAGATCTACGACGTGGACAACGGCGGCTATCCGGGGTGGGTGCAGTTCTTCGGCGCCAGGCGCCCGAGGGAGTAGTAGGTCGCGAGTCCGGTAGAACCTGTTCTAGACAAGAATTGATATTTGTCTTAGCCTCGAATCATGTCGACAGAGTTGTCTCATCAACCGCGATTCGAGCTGCGAACCGGGCAGAGCTGGCGCGATCCGTGGCCCATGTATCGCGCACTGCGCGACCACGATCCGGTCCACCATGTGATTCCGAAGGACGATCCGAGTGGTGACTACTACGTGCTGTCGCGCTATGCCGATATCTACGCCGCCGCCCGCGATGTCGCCACGTTCTCCTCCGCGCAGGGGCTGACGGTGGATTACACGAGCCTCGACGAGATCGGGCTGCCGCGGCCGAGGCCCCTCGTCTTCACCGACCCGCCCGATCACACCACCTTCCGCAAACAGGTGATGAAGGGATTCACGCCACGCCAGGTCCGGTCGGTCGAGCCGCAGGTGCGGGCCTTCGTCGTGGAGCGGCTCGAGCGGCTGCGTGCGATCGGCGAGGGCGATATCGTGGTCGAACTGTTCAAACCATTGCCGAGTATGGTCGTCGCGCACTATCTCGGTGTGCCGGAGGAGGATCGGGCGCGTTTCGACGAATGGACCGATCTCATCATGGCCGCGTCCTCGGGCGGCAGTCCGATGAATGCCCACGAGGCCATCGGCGAACTGATGCAGTACTTCACCCGGCTTATCGAGCGCCGCAAGGCCGAACCCGGCGACGACACCATCTCGCATCTGGTGGCGTCGGGACTGGGGGCGGACGGTGACTACGCGGGCATCATCTCGATTCTCGGATTCGCCTTCACCATGATCACCGGCGGTAACGACACCACCACCGGCAATCTCGGCGGTGCGGTGCAACTGCTCACCCGGTATCCGGACCAGCGCCGGTTGCTCATCGAGAATCCGGCGCTCATCCCGGACGCGGTGGAGGAGTTCCTACGCGTCACCTCACCGGTGCAGGGTCTCGCGCGCACCCTCGCGCGCGACGTGGAGATCGCGGGAACCACCATCCCGGCCGGACGCAGGGCGCTGCTGCTGTACGCGTCGGCGAACCACGACGAACGCGAATTCGGGCCCACCGCAGGCGAACTCGATGTGCTGCGCCGTCCCAAGAGCATCCTCACCTTCAGTCACGGTAACCACCACTGCCTCGGCGCGGCGGCCGCGCGGATGGTGGCGCGCGTCGCGCTGGAGGAACTGCTCGCCCGCTGCCCGGATTTCAGCGTCGATATCGACAATGTGCGCTATGCGCCCGGCGGCTATGTGCGCTGGCCGGACCGGGTGCCCTTCGTGGCGGTGGCATGAACAGCGGTGGCGTGAACAGCGGTGGCATGAACGATTGGCTGCGCCCCACCCGCGCCGATATCGCGGCCGGGCAGATACTCGACGCGGCGGCGCAGCTGTTCGTCGAGCGCGGCGTGACGAATACCGGAATGGGCGAGGTGGCCAAGGCGGCGGGATGTTCGCGGGCGACGCTGTACCGCTACTTTCCGAATCGGCAGTCGCTGCGGATCGCCTTCGTCCACCGGGAGGCCCGTCGCGTCGCCGCCGCGGTCGCCGCGGAAGTCGCCGACATCGCCGAACCCGGCGACAAGGTGGTCGCCGCGATGACGGCCTCGATCCGGCTGGTCCGCGACGATCCCACTCTGATCGCCTGGTTCACCGCGGGCGACGCCGGTATCGCCAACGAGATCGGCGGAACCTCCGATGTCATCGAGGCCATCGCCGCGGGTCTGCTCGCCGACGCCGTGCCGGAGGATTCCGATCGTTCCCGTTCGGCCCGGTGGGCGGCGCGGGTGATCATGTCGCTGCTCACCGCGCCGGGCCGCGACGCAGACGACGAGCGCGCGATGTTGGAGCGATTCGTCGCCCCCGTCGTCGTCGCGACCGGCGAAATCCCTGTGGCACAACGTCATCGGGGCGGGTGACCGGAGATCACCTGGACCGGTAGCCCAGTCGGACATCGTGGGCGACCTCGCCGCCCGCGACGGTGACCCGGCTGGTGACCGGGGGATAACCGCGCGCGACGACGGTGTACTGCCCCTCGGGCAGGTCGGGCACCACGTAGCGGCCGTGCTCGTCGGTCCGGGCGGACGCGGTCATATCGCCCGCGGCGTCGAGGACGGTGATCTGGATATCCGCGACTGCCCTGTCGTCGTCGGACCGCGCCGATCCGGCGAGCACCGCCATCGGCGCGAGGTCGACGTCGTGGCGCAGCAGACCGCTGTCCGGCACGGTGAGGGTCGTGGCGTAGGGCCGCATATGGTCGGCGATCGCCACCAGCGTGTAGGTGCCCGGTACCACGCCCCGGCACAGGTACGCGCCCTCGCCCGTGCTGACGGCCGCGCCGACCACCTCACCGCCCGCATCGGTGAGGGTGACGGTCGCTCCGGAAATCGGAGTTCCACGGCGGGCCGAGCGCACCACGCCCGACAGTTCTCCGGTGCCGAGCAGGGTCACGTCGATCCGCTGCCTGCGTGCGACGATGGTCACGCCGACGGCGGCGGGCTGATGTCCGGTCGACGCGGCGATCAGCACGTACTCGCCCGGGTCCGGCGCGACGAGGGTGTAGGAGCCGTCGTTGCCGCCGGTCGCCCGAGCGCACTGGCGGCCACACTGGTCGATGAGGGTGAGCGCCACCTCGGGGACGGGATGTCCGTCCTCCCGGTGTACCCGACCGGATATCGAACAGCGCTCGGATGCGATGACATCGGTCGCGACACCCGCCGATGACGAAGCGAGACAGCGGGTTTCGCCAATGCGGCAGGTGGCCCCGGCTCCCACCCGTGCCGGTTTCGCCAGCGTCTTCGCCGCACTCTGTCTCCTCGTCGGTACCTCCTGCCTGATCCGCTCCTCGCCGGCCGGACCCGCGCCGCTCGGCGACGGTTCGGCCGCCGCCGCGACGGTCTGGAGCGGGATTTCCCTCAGGAAGAGCAGCACCGCGCCCGCCACCGTCGCGACGGCGGCGGCCACCAGGAAGACCGACTGCATGGACTCGGTGAATCCGGTGAGAATCGGAACTCGCACCTGCTCCGGCAGCGCCGCGATCCCGCTGGTACTGCTCTGTACGGTCGACAACTGCGCGGCATCGAACCCGTCGGGCAACTGGCCGCCGAACGCGTCGATGATCCGGTGCGGCAGCAGGTTGAACAGGATCGTCAGGAAGACCGCCACCCCGAGCGTTCCGCCGATCTGGCGGAAGAATGTGGCCGTCGCGGTGGATACCCCCATATCGGTGGGCGGCACCGCGTTCTGGGCGGCGATGACCAAGGTCTGCATACAGCAGCCGAGCCCGAAACCGATGATCGCGCCGCAGACCAGCGGCTGCCACAGCGGGCTGTCGAAGTCCATCCCCGCGTGCAGCGCCGCGCCGAACGCGATGACGAACGATCCGACGACCGGCGCCATCTTGTAGCGTCCGGATCTCCTGGTGATCACGCCGGCGATCTGCGAGCCGACCATGATGCCGACAACCAGCGGCAGCATGAGCAATCCCGCGGTGGTCGGCGAATATCCGCGCACCACTTGGAAGTACAGGGGGACAAGGACGATCGCGCCGAACATCGCGATGCCGACGATGAATCCGCCCACGGTGGCCACGCTGAACGTCGCGCTGCGGAACAATCGCAGGGGGATCAGGGCGGCGTCTTTCATCAGCAGTTCGACCAGGACGAACGAGGCCAGCCCGGCCGCGCCGATCCCGTAACACAGCAGCGCGCGATCGGACATCCATCCCCACTCCCTGCCCTGCTCTGCCACGAGCAGCAGGGGGACCGCGCAGAGGGTCAGCGTCAGCGCGCCGAACCAGTCGATGCGATGGGGCTGTCGCCGGTGCGGCACCTTCACCACCTTCGCGACCACGAGGAATGCCGCCACACCGACCGGGACGTTGATCAGGAACACCCACCGCCAGCCCGCCAGCCCGCCGAGTTCGGCGTAGTTCGAGAAGAATCCGCCGAGCACCGGCCCCAAGACGGTGGCCGAGCCGAACACGATCATGAAATAACCCTGGTAGCGCACCCGTTCCCGGGCGGGCACGATATCTCCGATGATGGTGAAGGCCAGCGACATCAGTCCACCCGCGCCGAGACCCTGGAATGCGCGGAAGGCGGCAAGCTGATACATCGACGTGGCGAAGGCGCATGCCACCGAACCCAGGACGAATAATCCGATCGCCATGAGATAGAACGGCTTTCGACCATAGGTGTCGGCGAGTCCGCCGTACAGCGGCGTGGTGATCGTCGCGGTGATGAGGTAAGCCGTCGTCGCCCAGGCCTGATCGTCGAATCCGTGCAGGCTGTTGGCGATCTGCACGATCGCCACGCTCACGATGTTCTGATCGAGTGCGGCGAGGAAGATTCCGAGCAGCAGGCCGGACAGGATGGTCATGATCTGCCGGTGCGACAGCCCCGCGCCCGGGTCGGGCGCGGCGGTGGTGGAATTCGTCATGGCGGAGCCCTGGTCCTATCGACGGTCTGTCGTGGAGTGAAGCCGAGTGCTGCGAACGAAACTGCTAACCGGCGCGGATTTCGGGCGCGCGGCCCGCGGCGCTTCGCCGCCCCCGGGCAGGCGTCGCCGTACGGCACCCGCGAGTCCCGTTCCCCATCAGCGGATTTGATAAACCCCAGCCGGTTGCGGTGGCTCACTATACATACCGACGCCGGGCATCCGGCCGCGCGGTCGGGCGACAGGCCGGGGTCGGGTGTGTTCGGGTCGGGGGCATCCGGACTAGATTCGGAGCGGTTGTTCCGGGAGAGGAGGGTGCGTGCGGTACTACCAGGTGGCCGACGATGTGTTCTGTATCCGAGGGACCGATGTCAATATGGTGCTCGCACGCGACGGCGAGGCGCTGACGTTGATCGACGCGGGTTGGCTGAAGGACGCGGGCGTGATCGAACAGTCGATCCGCGCGCTGGGACACCGCCCCGAGGATATCGTCGCCGTTCTGCTGAGCCATGCCCACCTCGATCACATCGGTGCGCTGCGACACCTGCACGAGCGCTACGGAACTCCCGCCTACACGGCCACGGCCGAAGTCGGCCACGCGCGCGGTGAATACCACGAGCAGGCCACACCGCTCGACGTGATCCGCCGCGCGTGGAAGCCGAGAACCCTGGCGTGGGCCGTGCGTATCGCCGCGGCGGGCGGGCTGCGCGAGAACAGCGCCCCGCATATCCAGCCTTTTCCCGAGTCGGGCGCACTGGATGTGCCCGGCGGACCGGTGCCGATCTCGTGTGCGGGGCATACCTCCGGGCACAGCGCGTTCCATCTGCCTGGGGCCGGGCTTGTCGCCACCGGCGATGCTCTCGTGACCGCGCATCCGACTTCGAATATCGCGGGCCCGCAATTACTTCCGGACTTCTTCAACCATTCGACCAGGGACGCGATCGATGGTCTGGCCGCCTTCGATTCCGTCGAAGCGGATCTGGTCGTACCCGGTCACGGTCCGGTATGGAAGGAAGGTATCCGGCGGGCTGCCGAGATCGCCCGCGAGCGGGCCGTCGGCAGCTGAATCGAATCGCTCTGCCTCACCGATCACGCGAGGGTGAGAACAGTGGTGGCAGATAGTGGATCATCAGCGTCGACCAGGTGAGATGGGTGAGGATCGGAGCCCGCACCCCTCCGGTCCAGCGCCGCTGGACGGCGAACAGCGCGCCCATCACCGCCGAGGCCAGGACCAGTGCGGGATTACGGGTGGCGGCGGTGGTGCCCATATAGACGGCGGTCGACACGGCGACCGGATGGGTGCGCGCGGCGGCGTAGACGGCGCCGCGGAAGAACACCTCCTCTGCCGCGCCGTTGGCGAGTGTGATCAGCAGCACCGATGGGGTCGGACCGCGCTCGGCGTATTGCAGGACACCGGCGATCGCTCTGCGCAGGAAGGGAATTCGACGGACGACGAGGGCGCACCCGTAGAAGACGCCGAACGCGCCGACGCCGATGAGGACCGGTGTGAGAACCTGCCGCTTCGACGGTTCGGCGGAGGGCGGCGTCGAAACCGAGCCGCCGACGGCGAACACGGCCGCGGTGGCGAGGGTGAGACCGTAGAACTCGGTGCTGTCGGGCCGTGACGCCAGGGAGGCCCCGAGCAGTCCGGTACCGAGGACGCCGACTTCGACGGTCCTCGAGCGATACCGATCGTGTTCATGAATTATCTTGTGCCACCGTTGTTTCGATGTGCGATTCATGAGGAAGGCCGTGCCGCTGCCCGCTCGCCGAGCGCTCGGTGGACTGCCTCGTCGTAACCGATCGGTTCGAAGGGCAATAATTCCCGGATGGCAGGATCGCGGACGAGCACCTCGTTGACCATCGAATCGACCAGCGAGCGCCCAGTCCGGGCATCGACATCGGTGACCAGCGACAACCACAGCGACGACAAGCGCGGCGACAGCAGGGGAACCGGCACCACCAGCAGCGGCCTGCCCTCGATTTTGGCAACCCGGCGCAACATATCGATGTATTCGAGCACATCGGGCCCGCCGATATCGAAGGTGCGCCCGATGGCTTCCGGTAGGTCGAGCACGCCGACCAGATAGCGGATCACATCGTCGACGGCGATGGGCTGGGTGCGGGTCCGCACCCATCGCGGGGTGACCATCGCGGGCAGATGTTCGACGAGTTGCCGGGTGATCTCCCAGGAGATGCCGCCGTGGCCGACGATGATCCCGGCGCGCAGTGTGGTGACGGGTACTCCCGCCGTGCCGAGGAGTCCTTCGACCTCCCTGCGGCTGCGCAGATGTGCCGACAGCTGGTCGCGGTCGTCACCGAGTCCGCCGAGATAGATGATCTGCCCGACCCCGGCGTCGGCGGCGGCCTGCCCGAAATTCCGCGCGGCGTCGGCGTCGCGGCGCTCGAAATCCGGTGCGGCCAGCGAATGGACGAGATAGTAGGCGGCCCGGCATCCGTCGAGGGCCGCGCGCAGCGATCCGGGATCGGCGACGTCACCGCGAATCGGTGTGCCGCTGCCGTGGTAGGTATCGGGATGCCGGGTCATCGCCCTGACCGGATGTCCGGCGTCCTCGAGCGCCGGGCACAGCCGAGCGCCGATGAAACCTGTCGAACCCGCGACGAGCACTGTCATCTTCGCGTCCTCTCCGTAGCAGTGCGGGGAGTGGACCGGGCGGTGTCACGGCCCGGGATGGTGCTCCTGCCACACTACCGAGACCGGTGCGCGCCGCGGGATGCGATCACAGGGTGCGGGCGATGATCTCTTTCATGATCTCGTTGGTTCCCGCGTAGATCATCTGGACGCGGCTGTCGACCCACATCCGCGAGATCGGGTATTCGGTCATATAGCCGTAGCCGCCGTGCAGTTGCAGACATTCGCTGGTGACCGAAAGCGCCCGGTCGGTGGTCCACCACTTGGCCATCGCGACCGTGGGGATATCGAGTTCACCCTTGATGTGCTTGACGATGCAGTCGTCGGTGAACACGCGCGCGACCCTGGCCTCGGTCGCCACCTCGGCCAGTTTGAATTTGGTGTTCTGGAAGTTGAACACGGTGCGGCCGAACGCCTCGCGCTCCTTGGTGTAGCGCACGGTGTGCTCGAGCGCCGCTTCCATCCCGGCGACCGCGCCGACGGCGATGATCAGCCGTTCCTGCGGCAGTTGCTGCATGAGCTGGACGAAACCCTGGCCTTCGGCGGTGCCGAGCAGATTGGTGACCGGAATCCTGACGTCCTCGAAGAACAGTTCGGAGGTGTCCTGACCCTTCTGGCCGATCTTGTCCAGGACCCGGCCGCGGCGGAAACCGGGACGGTCGGCCTCGACCAGCACCAGGCTGATACCCGCGGCGCCCTGGGTGGTATCGGTTTTGACGACGACGATGATCAGATCGGCCTGCGCGCCGTTGGTGATGAACGTCTTGGAACCGTTGACGACGTATTCGTCGCCATCGCGGATCGCCTTGGCCTTGACGTTCTGCAGATCCGATCCCGTACCCGGTTCGGTCATGGCGATGGCGCCGACCACTTCTCCGCTGGCCATCTTCGGCAGCCACGTCTTCTTCTGCTCTTCGGTGCCGTAGGAGAGCAGGTAGTGCGCGACGATGCCGTTGTGCAGGCTCTGGCCCCACGCGGTGTCGACGATCCTGGCCTGTTCCTCGATGATGACGGCCTCGTGCGCGAAGGTGCCGCCGCCGCCGCCGTACTCCTCGGGGATGGACAGGCACAGCAGGCCGAGGTCGCCCGCCTTGTTCCACAGATCCCTGTCGACGTGGTGTTGCTGGAGGTACTTGTCGACGTTCGGTGCGACCTCTTTCTCGAAGAACGCCCGCGCGAGGTCGCGCAGCGCGTCGAGATCATCGTTCATCCACGGGGACCGGTGCGCGGTCATCGAGGCTCCTTCGGCTCGGCAAAGCACTGGGTACATATTGGTAACCAGAATTAGCGGGTACAGTGTGTCCCACGTGGGGCCGGGAGGCAAGAAATATGCCTAATCGGCAGGAACGGTCGGCTAGCGTGGCCGGTGTGACAGATACCCGATGGACCGATACCGCCGTTACTCGGCGCTCGGGGAATCGCGGCGAGGATCGTCGACGGGCGATCGTCGACGCCGCGATCGCCGCCATCGAGGACGAGGGGCCGAATGCGCTCACCGGCCAGATCGCCGATCGCGCCGGACTCAATCGCACGCACTTCTACCGGCATTTCGCCAGCAAGGAAGAGCTCGACCTCGCCATCGCCCGGCACGCGCACGAGGAGTTGACCCAGCGGATCCGTGCGGCGCTCGCGGTGGACGGCACTCCGCTCGACATCATCCGCGCGCCGGTCGCCGAACATGTCGGATGGGCGAACGAGCATCCCAACCTGTACCGATTCCTGCTCGGTCGCAACTATCGACGAGGCAACGACGATCCGAGTATCGGCGGTAGCGCGTTCGCCTCCGAGATCTCGGCCGCCGCCACGCGCTACATTCCCCGTTTCGGCGCCGATCGCGCCGCCGCGGATCGACTGGTCGTCGCGCTGCTCGGCCTGATCGACGCCTCGGTGCGCTGGTGGCTGACCCACCGCGAGAGCTCCAGGGACGAACTGGTCGAGACCTTGGTCATCGAATCCTGGCTGCTGATCGACCATCGCCTGCGCGCGCTCGGTATCGTCCTCGACCCGCGCTCCCCGCTGCCGCCGTCCTGATCGGACGCGGCTCCGTGCGAAGAGATTGCCGGGGTGGGTTGTGACCGCTAATATAAGTTCACACTTATAAAAAGGAGGTTGTCATGGCATTGCTGACCGATCCGGTCGCCATCGCGGGACTGGTGACTCGCGAAGTCCGATCCGGCACGCGTGCGGGAACGCCGACGCGGATCGCGGTCGCGCGGCGTACCTATCCGACCGATCAGGGTGATCTCTGGGACGCGTTGACGAATCCGCAGCGGCTCCCGCGCTGGTTCCTCCCGGTCAGTGGCGAATTGCGGCTCGGCGGGAGATATCAGACCGAGGGCAACGCGGGCGGTGTGATCGAACAGTGCGAAGAGCCGAAGCGGTTCGCGGTGACCTGGGAAATGGGGCCGCAGATGTCGTGGCTGGAGGTGAGCCTCAGCCCCGAGGGGGAGGGCACGTCGCTGGAATTGGTGCACGAGGCCGAGGTCGATCCGGAATTCTGGTCGCAGTTCGGGCCGGGCGCGGTCGGGGTCGGCTGGGATCTGGCCCTGATGGGACTCGGTCTGCACATCGCGAGCGGAGCCCCCGTCGATCCGGCCACGGCGATGGAATTTCCCCTCACGCCCGAAGGCATCACCTTCATCAGGACCTCGGCGGTCGGCTGGGCGGACGCGGCCATCGGCGACGGCGATGATCCAACGCAGGCGCATACCGCCGCCGAGCAGACCATCGTGTTCTACACGACCATGCCCGAGGACAGCCCCGAGTCCTGATGGAATCCTCGGCGGCGAAGATCTTCGAGGCGCTGGGCGATCCGATTCGCCGCGGCATCCTCGAACTGGTGGCGAGCGGCGAAATGCCCGCGGGCGCGGTGGTCGACGCCGTGCGCGCGTACTCGCCGATCTCCCAGCCCGCCGTCTCGCAACATCTGAAGGTGCTGCGCGATGCCGGGTTGGTGACCGTCCGGGCGGAGGGTACCCGCAGGATCTACGCCATAGATCCCGCCGGGGTGGAGGTCGCGCGGACGTGGCTGGCAAGGCTGTCGCATCCGATCGAGCAGTTCGCGCAACCCCTCGACGCCCTCGCCACCGAACTCGCCCGAGGCAAACGTGCCGCTCGGCAGGCCGAGGGCGATCGGGAGGCGACTTCGGCTGAGGGAGCGGGGCGGTCGCGCCGATTGGGTTAGATTTCTCCGGGCGATCGGTGGCGACGATGCCAGGCCGCCTAGCATCGGAACGGAAGCGCTGATCATCGAGACTCGGTGGATCGCGGCACGCGGTCGACGCGGATGACACGGTGAGCGACGGTCACAAGTCACGGAGGTTATCGAGATGACATCGCCGAGAAGGTTCGGTGCGCCCGATGCGAAGAATCGCACGGTCCTGCTGGACGCCGCGGAGCAGCTCATGCTCGAAGAGGGCTACGCGGCCGTCACCTCGCGCGCTGTCGCTCGCAAGGCCGGGCTGAAATATCAGCTCGTCTACTACTACTTCCGGACCATGGACGATCTGCTGCTCGAAGTCTTCCAGCGGCGTGCCGAGGAGGGGTTGGCGCGGCAGGCGCAGGCACTTGCCTCGCCCAATCCGCTGCGTGCGCTGTGGGAATTCAATACCGAGGCCGCGGCAGCGGCGCTCACCTTGGAATTCGCGGCATTGTCCAACCACCGCAAGGTGATTCGCGCCGCCCTCACCGAATATTCCAATCGGTTCAGGGAAGCCGAGATGACGGCCCTGCGAAATTTCATGGAAAACTACGAGACCGATGAGGAGAAATGGCCCTCGGCCGTAGTGGTCGTCGCGCTCTCGGGCGTCTCGCGCTTCCTGATGCTGGAGGAATCGCTCGGTGTGACCGGAGGTCACGCGGAAACCATGGAATTCGTCGAGCAGCGTCTGCGTCAACTCGACCCACCGAGCGTCACCACGGCGTGATCGTCGCGACCCCGCTGATGCTCTCGTGGCGGGGGTTCGCTCGGGCCGTTCATGAAATCGGTTGCGCCCCGGACTTGTTCACCGATCGACTGGGTAGCGCGCCACCGGGAGAGATCGCTGATCGAAGGCGCTGTGATTCGCCCGATATCGTCGTTCTCCCGGTGGTGCGAACCCGAAACCGTTCCGGCCGCGGCCTGTCCATATCCGCCGCGGTGTCCCGGCGCCGCCACCTCGTGTGCATAACACCTGGCGGCAACCGCACGCCGGAGCCGCGACCTCGCGGAACAGGGTGGACTTTCGACTAGTGGTGCACTGCCTCTCGCGGCTGCGAACTGCGCGGGTCTCGATCCGGCAGGTCGTATCCGACCCGAATGCGGCTCTCGTGTCGATCGCGCGGTTTCATCGCCGCGGCCACGAGCAGCAGCAGTGCGACGACGATGACGATCGTGATGAGTCCCCAGTACAAGACGTATTCCCGCTTCCTCGATCCGGCGCGGGCTCGTGGCCCCGCCGGTAGTTGAATTCTGATCTGGCACAGATAGTTTGACGCCGTTGTCTGGTTCGCCAATATTCTCACAGAGATTCGCCCTCCGCGCGTGTCGGCGCAGGGCCCGGAGTGAGGGAGAACACTGACCGCTACGGCAGGTCGAAGACGGTCGCCCAATCGTCGCGGATGCTGATCACCGTCCAGCCCTCGGTGGCGGCCGACTCGAGCGCCCGTTCGGCGCCGTTCACATAGTCGAATTCGCGGGCGGGGTCGTCATGGAGCACCAGCATGCGCAATGTCGGCCGATCCCCGCGTTCGGTGAATCGCAGCATCGGGATATCCCCGTTGGTGTTCCCGACCGCGAGCAGGGGTCTGCGCCCGATTCGACTCCAGATTCGGACGGGCTTGTCCGGCCCGTCGTCCAGGACGTCCACCTCGGCGTTGTGGACGATCGTTGCGTCTTTCCATGCCAGCGTGGCACTACTGCCGATGACACGATCGCGGGGAATGCCGTACATGTCCTGGCTGATCGGCCGCATGAAGTCGCGACCCCCGCCGGAGGCGATGTAGTTGTCGAATCCGTTGGCCTCGAGGAAGCCGAGCAGTTCGACCATCGGTGTGTACGCGCACGCCGAGTAGAGGCGACCGAGGGTGGGGTGCTCGGTCGTGCGCAGGAATCGGTCGGCCTGGGCCTCGAATTCCTCCACGGTCACTCCGGCGAACGCCGTCAGCACTCCGGTGGCGAGCGCGGCCGCCTCACTGTCCTCACCGCGGTAATGCTCGGTGACAATGCCGTTCAGCCAGTCGTAATCCTTGGTGTAGGCCGCCTGCCAGGGTTGGCGAGTGCGCAACGCGGGCACCTGCACGCACATGGCGACCAGGCGGCGCGCGATGAAATCGAGCTGGATGGGCATCGGCTTCTCACACCAGAGCGTGCCGTCATTGTCGAAGACGGCGATCCGCTCCTCGGGTGCGACATCGTCGGCCGTCACCCGCGCCACGAACTCCAGGATGTCCTTCTTGACGACGCCGTCTCGCCAGCTGGGGAGCGGGTCGTCCGCCGAGGCCGCGCTCTCGGAGACGAGCGCGGCGCGCACGGGCCGCGCGTGGTTTGTTGCCGCCATGGACCGACTCCTTGCTCGAGCTGGGAGGCACTGGGTGCGACTCTCCGCAATCTCGGAATCGGACGCATCACCCCCTACGGGTGACACGCTCGGCGATACGGCCCGAATGTAGGGCAGGGGGTGGACCTGCCCTACGGCGTCAGTGGCCGAATCCCGCCAGGGGGCTGGTATCGCAGGCGCGGTCGGGCGCGACCGTGACCGCGGTCGCCCTCGATGTCGAGGGCAGCCCGAGCGCCACCGATGTGCGGCGCGTACCGGTGCGGGAATGGTCCTTGTCCGGCTGGGGCCGGTTGGCGCCAGCACCGACGAGCGCGAGCTCCGCGTTGCCCCGCACGCATTCCGGATCGGGACCGTCCAATGGCAGTCCGGTGAAGAATTTCGCGGCCATGCAGCCGCCACGGCAGGAATCGAAGGCCGAGCACGAGGTACAGCCGCCGCCGGTCTGCGGTTCGCGCAGACGGGTGAACAATTCCGATGCGCGCCAGACCGTTTCGAAGCCGCCCTCGTCGCGGACATTGCCAGCGAGGAACTGGTCGTGGATGGCGAACGGGCAGGCGTAGACGTCACCGACCGGGTCGATGAGGCAGACGACGCGACCGGCGCCGCACAGGTTCAGGCCGGGCAGCGGGGTGGAGCCGAGTGCGTTGAGGTGGAAGAACGAATCACCCGTCAGCACGTCCTCGCCGTTCGCGACGAGCCAGTTGTAGATCACCAGTTGCTGGTCGGCGGTGGGATGCAGATCCTGCCAGACATCCGCGCCGCGGCCCGACGGCCGCAGCCGGGTGATGCGCAATTGCGCGCCGAATCGGTCGGCGATGGCTTTGAATTCGTCGAGCTGCCCGACATTCTCGCGGGTCATCACCACCGAGATCTTGAAGCCGGTCTTACCTGCCGCGGCGAGATTCTCCATGGCTCGCCACGCGGTGGCGAAAGAGCCTGCGCCGCGCACGGCGTCGTTGACTTCGGCGGTGGCGCCGTCGAGCGAGATCTGTACGTCGACGTAATCGCTGGCGGCCAGTTGCTCTGCCCGCTCCGGGGTGATGCGAACCCCGTTGGTGGAGAACTTGACGCCGACACCGTGGTCGACCGCGTAGTCGAGCAGTTCCCAGAAGTCCTGGCGCACCGTCGGCTCGCCGCCGCCGATATTCACGTAGAACACCTGCATGCGCTGGAGTTCATCGATGACTGCCTTGCATTCGTCGGTGTTCAGCTCGCGCGGGTCTCGGCGACCCGATGAGGAAAGGCAGTGCGTGCAGGCCAGATTGCAGGCGTAGGTCAATTCCCACGTCAGGCAGATGGGCGCATCGAGGCCGTATTCGAAATGCTCGACAAGTTTCATGATGTTCCTGTCCGCTTCAGGAGGCCGCGCGAAGGTGAATGGTTCCCGACTCGCACAATCCGGCGAGGGCGCGCAGATACCGGTCGTGATCGGCGGCGGGAACATCCGCCGCTACCAGGGTGCTCGAGGCGTCCGGATGATTCTCCAACTCGCGGACCACATTCACCAGCAGGGGTGTCTTCAGAAAAGAAAGCCTTCGGGTCGCGTAGTCGTAGACCAGCGCGCCGAATGGTTCGGGCCGCAACGACACCGACCCCGCCAAGGTATAGGGCAGGGCCGGGTCGAATGATGCGGCGGGGTCAGTAGACACCGCACATTCCGTCGATCGAGACTTCCTCGACGAGGACGTCCGCCTCGATAAGGGTGTCATCGGTGGCAACCGTTGTGCTGGCTGTCACGTCACTCATTGTTGCTCCTCGGAGGCCGAAGGGATGTGACCGCCAGCATAATGGCACCCGATGACAAAATGGAAGGGGTGGTTCGGCGGTCGTCGTCGATTCGACCGCGGGAACTCTTCTGTCCGCCTTACCGATGCATATACAGTATGTGAAACAGTCGATATCCGGCGTGAAGTCCTGGCCCGGCGGCGATCGGCCGCGGCGTCTGGCGGTTCGTCCTCGGATATCCGATCGCTCGACGGTAGAGGCGGTAGCACTCGTGGATTTGGGATTCAGCGGCGCGGCGGCGGTAGTGGTCGGCGGTAGCCGCGGCATGGGCCTCGCCACCGCGCGCTGCCTGGCGCAGGAGGGGGCGCGGGTCGCGGTGGTCGGCCGTTCCCGTGCCGATGTGGATCGCGCGGCCGCGGAGCTGGCCGAAAGCGGCAGCCCGGATGCCGTCGGTCTTGTCGCCGACGCCAGGGATATCGGACAGGTCGACGCCGTTTTCGCCGAACTGCGGCAGCGGTGGGGCGGTGAACTCAACGCCTTGATCAATACGGTCGGTCCGAATGTGCAGGGCACCGTCGAGGAATTATCCGACGATCAATGGCGCGAGGCCGTCGACCACGGGGTGCTGGCCCTCGTGCACTGCGTCAATGCGGCCCTGCCGCTGCTGCGCAACGCCGCGTGGGGGCGGATCGTCAACTTCTCGGCGCATTCGACGCAGCGCCAGACTGTTTCGCTGGTGGCCTACACCGCCGCCAAGGCCATGGTGACGAGTGTGTCGAAGAATCTGTCACTGTTGCTGGCGAAGGAGGAGATCCTGGTCAACGTGGTATCGCCGGGCACCTTCGTCACCCCGGCCCTGACCGAGTGGGCACGTTCGGTCGGCATCGACAGCGACGATCCCTATCGACTGATGGAGGCGATAGGCACCCATTACGGGCATCCCGCGCAGTTGCCGCGGGCCGGTCTGCCCGAGGAGATCGGGCCGGTCGCCGCCTTCCTGGCCTCGCGACGCAATTCCTATATGACCGGCGCCAATGTCAACGTCGACGGCGGGTCCGATTTCGTCTGAGTGACAACGGCATCCGGCTCGCGCGCCGGATGCCGTCACGCTCTCACCCGCTCTTGCCGTCGATCAGGTCGGCCAGCACGGTGAAACTGTCATGGACGGAGACACTCGCGACGGCGCGTTCCACACCGACCCTCGACACGTCCAGCGGCTGCATGCGTTCACCGGCTTCCGCGGTGCAGACGGCGGCGAGGAAGAATTCGGTCACGGCGGCCCGGTACAGCGTCCACATGCGCTCGCCATCGACATCGATACCCGCGGCCGTGAGCGCGGCGGTGTAGCGAGCGACGAGATCGCGCTCGATCGTCCGGAGCAGTTCGGGTGCTACCGAAGCGGTCGCGAAATACGCGATATCGCGGATTCCCGCTCCCGCCGTGGCGATCTGCCAGTCGAGGAAACCCGGTGTGGCGCCCTCGAAGAAGAGGTTGCCCAGATGCGGGTCGCCGTGGATCAGGGTCTGCGGCTGTGACGCCCAGAACGCGTCGATATCAGCGCTGCGCTCGTAGAAGACGCGGCATTGTTTCTTGGTCTCCTCCGAGATCAGGTCCGACGTATGCCCGGTGATCTCCGCGAGGAATTGGCGGCGGATGATGTCGCCGATCCGGATCTCCGCCGCGGAGCGCTGCGCGAGCGGGCGCAGGTCGGCGGCGAAACGGTCGGTGCCCCAGAACCTTCCGTGCAGGTCGGCCAGCGCGTCCACGACGGCTTCGGCCTCGGCGCCGGTCACCGTGTCGATCACCGTGCGGAATTCGGCGGTCTCCGACAGATCCTCCAGTACGAGGACATTGCGCTTGCGCAGTTCGTCGGACTTCGCGGCATAGCAGCGCGGCACCCGCACCGGCGGATCCTCGCCGAGCGCGTTGTAGGCGAGTACCTCGCGGGTGCCGAGCCGGAAGATATTCATCAGCACATGCTGTAAGTAGTTGCGCGGCGGCAGTTTCACGAACAGATGCGGGGGGATGTCGGCGGACTCGGATTTCACCGCGACTCGAGCCCGCGCCGCCGTCCCGGAATGATGATCGACGACGCGGACCGAGGTGATGACTCCGGGCGGCAGCCCGAGCGAGTCGCCGAGCCACTGCTCGGTCACCTCGTCGACGCGCAGCGGCAGCGTCGCGCGGAAGGAGACGGTTCGGTCGAAACCCGCCCGGACCGCCTCCTTCACGGCCATACCGAGCCCGAGCATCGTGACGAGAGCCTGCGAGGTCACAAGCGGCCTTTCGTTCAGAATGTTTCGGGCAGAATAGCTTTCCTACGGATGCCCCGCATGCTCGGCCTGTTCGCGGGCGATCCGTTCTTCGTGGATCCGGATGAGTTCGCGGAATCCGATGCGGTGGTATTCGGGTTTGGGTTGGACACCCCATTCGTCGCGTGCGGTGTCTTGGTGGGCCGCTTCGGGTTCGCCGCCGAACGGGGGTCCGCCGAGGGGGTAGGGCTGTTCGCATTCGATGGTGTCGTCGCTGTAGCGGACCTTCATGAGTTCGCCGCAGATCTCGGTGAAAGACAGTGTGGGCCAGCCGTACCAGATGGCGAGGGCGGGAATGGTGAACGCGCCTTCGACGACGAGCGCGAAGAGGCAGACGAAAATGCCGCGTTTGAGCCATTTGTGCATACCCGCGAAGGCTGGTGTGGTGCCGAGCGGCAGTTCTTGCTCGGCGGATTTCTCGGTCGGGGCTGGGGTTGTGCTCATGGAATTCTCCCGGGTCCGTGTGGTTTTCGTCGACGGTCAGTCGGAGAAGATCTCGCGGTTGACCGTATGCAGGTAGGGGATGGCCAGGAATGGGGTAATGTAGAAGATGTCGTACAACCACCAGCCGACGACCGGCAGTACCGTGCCCTCGAACCGGACGTCGGCGTACATGGTCATATTGACGACATAGCCGACCCAGATGACGACGCCGAACCAGCAGGTGACCGTGAGCCACTGGTGGCCCCAGCGCTTCATCTGGAGGAACGCGATGGCCGCGGCGACCCGCATCGGGAATACCGTGCAGATCAGCGTGACCTCCCAACCCTTTTCGCCGGGCGCGCTAGAGCCGCCGATCCACAGCTCGTTGTAATGCCAGAAGTAGCCGTTGTCCACGAAATTGCCCCACGCGGTGAAGAACACGCGCGTGATCAATGTGTGGTTGGCGAACAGATCCAGGATCCACCCGATGCTGTTGAGGAAGGCGTCGAGGATGACCAGGTAGCCGATGAGGGTGACGATAATGGGCCGGACCGACAGCCCGGATCTCTGCGCTTGCCGCTGTAGCCATACGCCGCGCAGGAAGATCGGCAGGCCGATGAAGCCGAAGATGAAGGTGCCCATGAGCGCGGTGCCGATGGTGAGCCACACGTCGGCGTGACGTTGTGCGGTACGGCTTTCCGCATCGTGCTGGTCGTAGGTCACCGAGGCCTTGGCGTCAGGGGTTTTCGTCGCGGTGGCGCCGCCGCCCCCGTCGCGGCGCCGGTTGAATGTCGGCAGATTCACGGTCGGTCCTACCAATCCCGGGTGAAGTACATATTCAGTTGGATGAGGAACATCGCCAGTAGGAATCCGTACATGGCGATCTGGAAGACGATCAGCGCGCGCTTACGTCGGCGATCCTGTTCATTCATGGCGGTTCTCTCCTACGGTGACTGCGTGTGCGAGCCGTCGGCGGCGAGCAGGTTCGCCGCCGCGATCTCTCGAAGGCCCTCGTCGATGGCGCCGTCGCTGCTCAGCGGTGCGAGGACGCACGCGTGCGCCGCCTCGATCTCGCTCGCGCCCGCGGCGATCAGCCGTGCCGCGGCGACCAGCACGCGCGTCGACGGCGGTTCGAAGTGGAATACCTCGTCGGCATTTCGAATGGTGTTGGCGCAGTTGACGAGTCGATAGGCGATAGCCGGCTCGACACCCGATTCGGCGACGAGGACCTCCGCTTCGCGATCCGGCGGCAGATAGCTCATCGCGATGGTGACGAACCGTTGCCGGAAGGAGGGTTTCAACTCCTTGAGCGAACTGCGGTACGCCGGGTTGTAGGAGCAGACGAGCATGAATGGTTCGCGGGCCCGCACGACCTCGTCGGCGCGATCGAGGAACAGCGCGCGTCGGTGGTCGGTGAGCGAGTGCAGGATGGCCAGCGAATCGTGGCGGGCTTCGACCACCTCGTCCAGGTAGCAGATGGCGCCGGATTTCACCGCCCTCGTCAGCGGCCCGTCGGTCCAGACGACATCACCGCCGGTCACCATGAATCGGCCGACGAGGTCGGAACTGGTGAGGTCGTCGTGGCAGCTGATGGTGACGACGGGGCGGCCGAGCAGGTGGCCCATATGTTCGACGAAACGCGTCTTTCCGCAGCCGGTCGGTCCGGTGAGCATCACCGGCATCTGTTGGTGGAACGCCCATTCGAACAGTTGCACTTCGGTGCCGGTGGTGTAGTAGAGATCATTTTTCATTCGGCGACCAACTCCCGATGGATATGGGCGAGTACCCGGGGTAGTTCTTCGACCCGCCGGATACGGCGGGAGCGGCGGTGCCCGAAGACCTCGGGCAGGGGATCGACGCGGGTCGGCCCGACGCCGAGGTAGTAGATGGAGACCCCGGCGTCATCGGCCTCCTCGACGGCGTGCGCGACATCGGCCCAGGCGTAGCGGCCCTCGTACCCTTCGTCGGATATCAGGCCGTCGCCGATGACGATGAGCAGGCGGCGTTCGCAGGGCTGTTCCAGCAATCGGCGGGTCAGATGCCGCAGCGGCGCGCCGAGGCGGGTATAGCCCGCGGTGAGCAGACCGACGCCGCTCGGATCGACGAAGTGGCGGTCGTCGAAATCCTTGAGGCAGTTCACTTCTACCCGGTGGCGCGTATTGCCGGTGAAGACGAAGATGCCGTGGCGTTCGTGCGCCGATGTCATCGCCCTGGACAGGGCGTCGGCGCATTCGAGCTCCAGCCGGAATATCCGGCCGCCGTGCACGCCGAGTGAGGAGCTGCCGTCCAACAGCAGCGCGGTGGTGACATCACGGGAACTCGGCAGCAGGTCGCGGAAGACCCGTGGTTCGCCCGCGTCTCCGGCCATCAGGTCGACATAATGGCCGACGTAGCGGTCGATATCGAGGTCCGAGCCGTCCTCCAGACCGGTACGCATCCCACGGTGGGTATGTTCTTCGAACCATCGCCGCACGTCCGGGGATACCGCGGCGACCGGCCGGGGCCGGGTCGGAAGTCTGCGCTCCAGCACCGCGACGTGATCACGCAGGAAGCTGTCGGTCCACAGATTCCATTCCGGGTACGGGACTCCCGCGCGCTGATCGGCGCGGATCTCGATATCGTCGTTCTCCGGCCGGCTCGGCGGCGGCAGATTCGTGCCGCGGCTGCCGCCCTCGCCGCCGACCGGCACCGACATGACGCGGTAGGTGTCGCTGCGACTACTGGTCCACGGCATCCGGCCGTAGACACGCCGCAACGCCGCGGCCAACACACCGCGCGCCGGCGCGGCCAACGGCAGATTCCCCAGCAGCGGATGACCGGTCAGCGGTTCTCGTGATCGCGCCAGATCCATGGCGCGGTCCAGCATTTCGTCGCCTTCGAGATCATGTTCGGCGATGTCGAGGTGGGGCAGCATGCGCCGGAGTTCCGGTAGCAGGCCGGGGAGCCGGTCGGCGATCCATCTCGCCGCGACGCCTCCCTCGACGAGGGAGAGCGCACCGAGCTGGCGCGGTGACAATTCGTGCAGCGCGTACCGCGCGATGCGGTCCTTCGATGGCGAACATTGCAGTGCCACACCGCATGTCAGCGTGGCCCTGGTCCATTCCGGCCCGATCGGCGGATACGGGACGTGCACGAGTGTGCGTGTCGGGCTCAGACCGAAACCGCGCCGTTCGCCGGTGACAAGGCGGACGCCGTCGCGGCGGCGGCCGGAGAAGGCGACCGCGGTTACCGCGCAACTGCGTTCGACCGACAGCGCGTGCGCGGTATCACTACCGGTCATGACCTACTCCACGCGGTCGCCTTCGGCCGCTGCCGGATGGGCGCATCTCAGAAGGTCCCGATATTGCTCATGATCCAGTACCAGAAAGCGATGATCGCGATAACCCCGCCCCAGGCGAGGAACAACCGCACGATGTCTTGCCACATGGGATCTCTCCGTATCTTTCGAGTGCGCCGATACCAGGACATCGGTCGATCTGTGGTCGTAGCGCTGGACTCATCGGGGCTCCAGACTGCGCAGCACCGTGGTCAGATAACTGTCGAGCGCCATATCGCGCAGCGGTTTGGTGTTGGTCGTCGCGGTCAGCAGCGCGTAGAGCCCGAGCAGGAAGAACACCGCGCTGTGGTAGGGATCGACCTCGATCTCGGCCTCGCCGGCGTCGCGCGCGTTCTCGATCATCCGGACGACCAGCACGATGACGGGATGTTCCATCCATTCGTCGGTCAGCGGACGTGTCGGCGAGAAGTGCACCGCGAGAAGATCTTTGAACAAGAGACTGCCCAGTCTGCGTTCCATGGCGAGGACCAGCTGGATCGTCTTCGCCAGCGCCGTCGGCAGATCGCGCGCAGTCGCGAGGAAGCGGGTCAGTTCGCGGGCGATCCTCGCCTCCTCGCGCGCCTCCAACTCGAGCAGCACATGTTCTTTGGTGGGGAAATGAAAGTAGAAGGTGCCGCGCGCCACTCCCGCGGCGTCGACGATCGCGCCCACATCGGCCTCGGCCATTCCGGTCTCCTTGAACTCGGCGATGGCGGCGTCGAGCACGCGCTGTCGTGTCCGGAGACGCTGGGCTTCGCGGCCCTGTGGCTTGTCCCGAATTTCGCTCATGGCTCGACTTCTTACGGATATCATTGACATTTGTCAATGAATGTAGACATGCCGGAGCCGAGTCGGCTCGGAATATGTTCTCCGACTTGTAAATTCACTCTCGCGGAAGAGGGTCCTCGCGTCGAGCGGTAGTGAACATACTGACAGATGTCATTGAATCGCGTCAATAGAATGTCGCCGCCGGAATTTCGGCGGCGACCGGGGCGATCAGGCGATGTCGCGGTCGTCTTCGCCGAGGGCGGGCCCGACAGATCGTCGTAGCGGCCCGGCGCGGCCAGGGGCGGCACGTCGCCGGTGGCCGCCGCGCCGAGGTAGGACCGCAAGCCGAAGCGATTATCGGCCGGGCTCCACAAGCAGGGTCGCGCCGTCGATATCGGTGCGAGCCGCGGTCCCGTCATCGATCATGGGGCAAGCCAGCGCCTGGAAGGCGAGCCGGATCTCGCCGCGTTCGGCGGCCAGCAGCGCCAGTGCTGCGGCCAGACCGCCGCCAGCGCTCTCGCCCGCGATAGCGATACGGTCCGCGCCCGGCTCGGCTGGGCGCGGACCGCGCGCCGATCCACCTATGCCAGTGCCCGGGCCGCCGCCACCACGCCACCGTCGACGAGCAGGTCTGTGCCGGTGATGAATCCGGCCTGGGGATCGAGCAGGAACGCCGTCGCGGCGGCGATATCGTCGGGGGTGCCGAGGCGTTGGCTTGCCGACATCCGAACCATCGCGCGCATACTCTCCCCGGACTCGCCGTCGAGTTCCTGCTGCCCCATCGGGGTCGAGATGATCCCCGGACTGATCGAGTTGACGCGTGCGCCGCGTGCGCCCCATGCGCCCGCGGCGGCCTGGACCCGTAGCATGTTGGCGCGCTTGGCGAGCGCGTAAGCCACGGCGGGATAGGCCAGTTCATCGGAGGACAGGAAGGGCAGGTCGAGCAATTCCGCCGCGGGGGTGGTGGCCAGGGACCGATTGTGTTCGGCGAGGTAGTCACCCGACATGTGCCCGGCCATACTGGCGATGACGACCCCGGCGCCGCCCGGGGCGATGACGCGGGCGAATTCGTCGAGTACGTAGGCGACGCCGGCGAGATCCACCCGCAGGATCATCTCGGCTGTTGCCTGCATCGGCGACAGCCCGGCGGTGTGGGCGACGTGGGTGACCCGCCCGAGCGCGGCCGCGGCGTCGGCGAGCGATCGCACCGAATCCTGGTCGGACACATCGACCACGCGGGTGCTGATCTGATGTCCCTCACCGCGCAGCCGATCGGCGACGGCCGTGAGTGCGGCCTCGTCGAAATCGGCGAGCAGTACCGAGCGACCGCTACCTATCCGGCGGGCGATGGCCTGACCCATTCCGCCAGTGCCGATGACAACCGCTACGTCCTTGTCCACGGGAACTCCTATCCGACATTTCGAGACGACTCGTATCGTAAAGCAAATATGCTGTCGCCTAGTGTTCCGGTACATGAAAGGTGTCCAGCGCGGTCGGCCGCGGAGCGCTCGCGCGCACCAGGCGATTCTGGAATCTGCCCGTGACCTGCTGAGATCCGGTGGCTACGAGCAATTGACGATGGAGGCGATCGCGGCAGGGGCCGGGGTCGGCAAACAGACGGTGTATCGCCGGTGGTCCTCGAAGGCGGCGGTGGTCGCCGAGGCCGTTCTGGCAGGCTACCTCGACACCAGCGGGGGCGTACCGCCCGACACAGGCGATGTCGAAGCCGATCTGCGTACCTGGCTGGACGAACAATTCCAGCGGATCGACGACCCCGCCTCCGTCGCGATGGTTCGCGGCCTCGCCGCGGCGGCCGCCGACAGCGCTTCGGACGCCGAGCGGCTCTTCGGGCAGCTCACCGGACCGACCCGCGACCACCTGATCGGGCGACTCG
This sequence comes from Nocardia sp. NPDC005366, assembly GCF_040606855.1. NCBI lineage: Bacteria > Bacillati > Actinomycetota > Actinomycetes > Mycobacteriales > Nocardiaceae > Nocardia > Nocardia sp. NPDC005366. The sequence continues at coordinate 45,783 of NZ_JBEXFQ010000031.1, read as the reverse complement.
CGGTGGGGGTGGAACAGGGGCAATTGCGCGCCGACGCCGATCTCGCCGCGGCGGCCGACGCGGTTGTCGGCACCCTGTTGTATCGAGTTCTCGCCGGTCCTCCGTCGGCGGGATATCGCAGTGCCGCTGGTCTTCTCGACCTGCTGTTCGCGGGGATGGCGTCGCAGACGGGCCGGCGTCGCGACAATCTTGTGTGAGTAACTGTAATACCTACTGTATAGTTGCCGGAGGCGGCGATGGCGGTACGCGACGTTCGGATCGGTCACCCGGCCCGAAGTTCGCGCGTCGGCGTCGCCGCCGAGTCCCTCACTGTGTGAAGCGAGTGAATGGAAGGTAGGTCCTACGGTGTCAGACCACGGTGTCAGACCACGGTGGCGCGAGGTGCGCACCCGCATCGTCGCACGGGAGTTCGCAGTCGCCTCCGTCGCGATCCATCGACGCGCTGTACTGCGGCCATGCCCCCTCGGGCAGTGATCGGGGTGATATCCGCTCGACCGAGTGGGCGGCTTCAAATGCAGAATCAATACTGTTGATTGGTGTGCGGCGAATATTCGTCGCACCTGACGTGAAATACTCGTCGACACCGCGACGGGAAATTTGTCGTCCCGAAAATAGGTATGCGAATCGCATCGCGATAATCAACGGATTTCTATTGACTTGACGTCGTCGGCCCACGCACACTCTGGGAAGCGCATTTGCGGCGCGCGAACTCACTCGAATGGAGACGTTCAGAACCATGATGAACCGTTTCCGCGCCGCGGTAGCCGAAGGCGATGAAGAACAAGGCTCGACGCCGGCCGCCATGTCGGCGACCAGGGAAGTCCTCACCTGGTTTCGAGGCTATCTCGAGCGGCATCCGGCGGTAGCGCTGGAAACGGTCGGCGGCCAGTTCCTGCTCGGCATGCGCACGGTGCGGTTTCTGCTGATCGATATCGTGACGGGCCGGCTGCCTTTTCGCGAATGTATCCAGCAGGCCGCGTTCATGGCGTCGGCGGCGGTACTTCCGACGATATTCGTCGCATTGCCGATCGGCGTCACGCTGTCCATTCAATTCGGATTGCTCGCCGGTCAGGTCGGCGCTACCTCGCTCGCCGGGGCGGCCAGCGGTCTCGCGGTGATCAGGCAGGGTGCGCCGATGGTCGCGGCACTGCTGATGGCCTCGGCCGTCGGTTCGGCCATCTGTGCCGATCTCGGATCCCGCAAGATCCGCGAAGAGCTCGACGCGATGGAGATCATGGGATTGTCGGTGATCCGGCGCCTGGTTGTACCCCGTTTCGCGGCGGCCATCGTCATCGGCGTATCCCTCACCGGGGTCGTGTGTTTCGTCGGATTCGTCGCGGGCTATGTGTTCAACGTCTTCGCCCAGGGTGGCGCGCCCGGAAGTTTCGTGGTGACCTTCGCGTCCTTCGCCACGGTCGGCGACATGGTGCTGACCATGATCAAGGCCGTCGTCTACGGCGCCATCGTCGCGGTGGTCGCCTGTCACAAAGGTTTGACCACCAAAGGCGGCCCGGCCGGTGTCGCGAATTCCGTGAATTCCACCGTCGTCTCCTCGATCCTGCTGCTGATGATCGTCAACGTGCTGTTCACCCAGTTGTTCATGATGCTGTTCCCCAGGCAGGGTCTGTAATGGCGGCGACGTATTACCCGACCGGCACCCGAGCGGTGATCAGGTATTCGCGATTCCTCGGTACCGCATTCATGCGGTTGGGGCATATGATCACATTCTTCGTGCGTGCCGCCGCCTCGATTCCGGTGATGCTTCGACACTATCGCACCGAATTCATGCGCACCCTGTCGGATGTCGTGTGGGGAAATGGCTCGATCGTCGTCGGCGGCGGGACGGCGGGCGTCATCATCGTGCTCGGCGCGGCCGGTGGCGCGATCGTCGGACTCGAGGGTTACAACGCGCTGCACCTGCTCGGTATGGAACCCGCGATCGGTTTGGTCGCCTCCACCGCATCGACGCGTGAATTGGCGCCGATCATGGCGTCGCTGGCCTTCGCCGCACAGGCGGGATGCCGTTTCACCGCGCAACTCGGCGCGATGGGTATCGCCGAGGAAATCGATGCGATGGAGTCGATGGCCATTCGGTCCATTCCGTATCTGGTCAGCACCAAGCTGCTGGCGTCGGTGGTCGCCATCATCCCGCTGTATCTGGTCTGCCTCGCGGTCAATTATCTGGCTGTCGAATTCGTGGTCGCGGCATCGGGCGGCCTTTCCGTCGGCACCTATCACCACTACTTCCAACTCGTGCTGAACGGGCCCGACATCGCCTACTCGCTGCTCAAAGCCGTCGTCTTCGTCGTGTTGACGACCACGATCCAGTGCTACTACGGGTTCTATGCCGCAGGCGGTCCGCAGGGCGTCGGCATCGCGGCCGGGCGTGCGATGCGCGCGGCGATTTCGGTGATGATCATCGTCAATCTGCTACTGACCGTGGCCCTGTGGGGTATCGGAGCCAGTGCGCGGCTGGGAGGTTGAGCCGATGTCGGTGCTGTTCGACAAGGACGGACGCGGCCCCTCCGCCGGCGCGCTGTTGCTGCGCGGGGTGGTCATCGCCGTGGTCATCGCGGTGGGTCTGGGTCTGGTGCTCATGAAATCGGCGGGCACCTTCGATTCGAAGGCCGAGGTCGTCGCCCTGCTCGACCAGGTGGGCGACGGACTGCCGCCGAACTCGGATGTGAAGTTTCGCGGCGTGCTGGTGGGGACGGTCGCCGATGTCGCGCCGTCGATCGACGGCGGCACGAGTCGCGTTCGCCTGCGATTGGATCCGGGCTCGCTGGCGAGTATTCCGAACTCGGTCACGGCACGGGTGGTGCCGAGCAATATCTTCGCGGTGTCCTCGGTGCAGTTGGTCGAGAACGGACCGGGACCGGCGTTGCGAGCCGGGGCGGAGATCGAGCAGGACGAAAGTCTGTCCACCGTGCAGCTACAGACCGCGCTGACCGAACTGCGCGATATCGTCGCCGCCACGGCCAGAATCGGGACGAGTGACACCGTCGGCGTTCTCGCCGCGGTGTCCAAGGCCACGGACCGGCGCGGCGCGGATATCGTGCAGGCGGGCGTCCAGCTCGATCGCATCACCGGGGAACTCGGCGCGCAGATCGCGCCGCCCGGTCAGCCCTCGGCCATGTCCGCGCTGACCGACTCGGTGCGGGGTTTGGCCACGGCCGCACCGGATCTGCTCGATGTCCTGCATCACGCCGTCCTCCCGATGCGCACGGTAGTGGAGCGCGACGGTGAACTCCTCGATCTGCTCGCGGCGGGCACCGCCACGTTGTCAAGGGCCGGGACCGGCCTGGACGACCACGTCGACGAGGTCGTCACCGCGACCGAACAGCTCACCCCCGTGTTGGATGTATTCGCGGCGGGCAGTTCGACTTTCGGTCCCATCGTCGGCCGGATCAAACGACTGTCGGACGTGTGGTTCGCCGAATTCTGGAACGAGGACACGCAGAGCGGAACCGGGAAATTCCAGATCAGGGTGACCCCCGATACCCAGTACACGCGAGCGGACTGCCCGAGGTACGGCGATCTGGAAGGCCCGAGCTGCCGGACCGCGCCCACCGAGGCGACCGTCGCGCCGTTGCCCGCGGTGATGGACCCGCGATCGATCCCCCTGCCCCCACTGAGCCCGGAAATGCGGGAAATCATCGGCCGAGTCCTCGGCGGCGATGCCAATGCCGCGGAGACGTTCCTGGCCCGCCCGCTGACCAGCGCAACGCCCGATGCCGGAGGTGTTCGATGACGAACTTTCGCCGCTCGGCGATCGGGGTCAGCCTTTTCCTGGTCGTCGCCTTCGGACTCATCTGGATGACCTTCGTGACGCTGCATCGCGGTATCGACGGTTCCACCAGGTCGTACTCGGCGATCTTCACCGATGTGACCGGGCTGCGCGTCGGCGACGATGTCCGGATGGCCGGTGTCCGAGTCGGCCGCGTCGACGCGGTCGAACTCGACGGAACACGCGCTCGCGTCCGCTTCCGGGTGCAGGACAGGCAGAAGCTCTACGGTGACACCGAGGCCGCCATCACCTACCAGAACGTCATCGGCCAGCGTTATCTCGGCCTGTCGCGCGGTGATTCCGGTCAGCCAGCCGAATTGCCAGGGGGCGCGGAGATTCCGGTGGAGCGCACCGAGCCGTCCTTCGACCTTTCCGCGCTGCTCAACGGCTTCGAGCCACTGTTCGGCGGACTCGATCCGAAGCAGGTCGACAATCTGACCGCGGCCTTGGTGACAGCTCTGCAAGGCGACGCGGGTGCACTGACGTTGCTGATCGAGCAGATGTCGACGCTCGCGCAGTCGCTGGCGGGTCCGGACCGGATACTCGGATCGGTCATCACGAATCTGACCCAGGTGGTGCGGAGTCTGGCGGCGCGGCGCGGCGATCTCGGCACACTGATCAGCCAGACGCGCACGATCGTCGACGGTCTCGCCCGTCATCGCGATGAATTCCTGACGACATTGACCGAGGTGTCGCAGGTGGCGGATCGGATGGCGGCGGTCGTGGCCGAGGATCGCCCGGCCCTCGAGCAGATGCTCAACCGCGAACCGGGATTCACCCGGCATTTCGAGGAGAACAAGGACCAGTTCGCCTATCTCGGATTCAACCTGCCCGCGTTGCTGAAGGGCATCGCGCGGGTGAGCCAGGAGGGCTCGAATATGAATGTCTACCTGTGCAATCTCAACTTCACGGCGATCCCGGCCCTGTCGGAGATCATCCCGGCCATCGTCAGGATGGCAGCACCGTCGGGAACCGTCACGCAATCACCGATGTGCAGGTGAGAACCGATGACACTGCCACCTCGTATCGGGCGCTGGATCTTCGTGATCGGGCGGCCACTCGAAGCACGGAACTCACGAATCCTCGGCGTGGTCGCGCTGACCGCGCTGATAGCGGTCCTGGCCGTCACGCTCGGATTCAACTCCCTCGGTGTCGGTGAGCGTAGCTACGAAGCCGAATTCACGCAGGCGGCGGGTCTGCGCGTCGGTGACGGCGTCACCGTAGCCGGTGTGTCGGTCGGAGCGGTCACCGAGCAGGAATTGGCGGGCGACCGCGTCGTCGTCACCTTCCGGATCGATGGGGAGGTGAGTCTGGGCGCCGAGACCACGGCCGCGATCAAACTGACCACGCTGCTGGGCGCCCGCTACCTCGAATTGCGGCCCGCGGGCGGCGGCGAGGTCGGCGATCGTCGAATCCCGCTGTCACACACGGCGGTTCCCTACGATCTGCAACAAGCGCTGGAGAACGCCACCACCACGTTCGAGCAGATCGATGCCGCGCGGATCGGGACATCTCTCGACGCGCTGGCCACCCAGCTCGACGGGGTGCCCGCCGTGCTACCCGGTGTTCTCGCCAATATCCGCGCGCTCGCCGGTATTCTCGGCAGCCGTCGCGACGAACTCGGGTCACTGCTGGCCGGAGTGCGTGAGCTGACCTCGGTCGTGACCAGCCAGCGGTCCGATGTTTCCGCGATCGTGACGGTGGGGCGAGATCTACTGCGCGACATCACCGCTCGCCGCGGCGCGATCGAATTGCTGATGTCGGCGACCACGCGCTTGGTCGAACAGATCCGGAGCATCGTCGTCGACGACCGGCCGAAGGTGGACGAGTTGCTGGATGGACTGCGCGGCCTGTTCGGGAGTCTGGCCCGCCACGACGACCTGCTGCGCAACATCATGGAGATCCTGCCCGTCTCGGTCCGCAACCTCACCAACGCCTCGGGTAATGGAAATTCCATCGACTTCGACGCACCGGCCGGTGTGCTCGTCGACTCGTGGATGTGCGCACTGAGCGGCCGCGCCGACCAGCTGAGCCTGCCGGAGTATTTCGGAGATTGCCGATGAGAACAGTGATGAAGGTTCTGCGTGCCGCCATCGCGGTCGCGGTCTGCGCGGTGGTCGGCTGCGCGGGCGGCCCGTTCGCGTCGGGCTCCGGCGGCATCACGGTCGTGGCGCGATTCGACAACGCCGCGGGGCTGTATGTCGGCAACGCCGTCGCGGTACTCGGGATGCCGGTCGGTGAGGTGACCGAGATTTCTCCGAAGGGAACCCATGTCGAGGTGACGATGCGCATCGATGGCGAGGTGAAGATCCCCGCGGATGCCACCGCGGTCACGCTGTCGACCTCGGTGCTCACCGACCGGCACGTGGAGTTCACGCCCGTGTACCGGGGCGGGGAGGCATTGCGCGACGGCGCGCAGTTGGCATTGGACCGCACCCGCACCCCGGTCGGTGTCGACCGGCTGATCGCGATGGCCGACCGGATGTCCGGCGGATTGCAGGGCAGACAGAACGGTGATGGCCCGATCGCACGACTGCTCGCGGTCGCCGCGTCGGCGACCGGCGGTAATGGCGGCGAGTTGCGCGCCACCATGGACGAGTTGGCGCGGGCGTTGCGCCTCGGCGACGACGCGGGGGCGCAGACTCGTGATTCGGTGACGCGGGTCGTGAACGAATTGTCGGCGTTGGTGGCGGCAGCCGCGGACAACGACCAGGTCATCCGCGATTTCGGCGCCGCCTCCGGCCAATTGGGCGATATGCTCGCCCAACTCGATATCGGCACGGGTGCGACCGGGGCGCAGATCACCACGATCATGCGCCAGGCCGACGAGTTGCTGACCGCGAACCGTGAGGCCATGCGTTCCACTGTCGCCGACACGAATACGGTGATGCGCGCCCTCGCGGACTATCGCGGCGAGCTGGCCGAATTCCTGGATCTGACACCGCTACTGCTCGCCAACGGATTCAACGCGGTAGATCAGCAGACCGGTGGCGCCCGGATTCACGCGCTGCTCGATCGGGTCTTCTTCGACGGTCAGATCGTCAAGGAAGTGTGCAATATCCTCGGTTTGCGCCAATTGGGTTGTAGCACAGGAACATTGCAGGACTTCGGCCCGGATTTCGGAATCACCGACCTGCTGGAGGCCATGACGAGGCTGCCACGATGAGACAGAGATATCCCCTGCTCGGGACCGCCGCCTTCGCTACGGCCCTCCTCGTGACCACCTCCGGATGCGCGGTCGGGCTGGGCGACCTCCCGCTGTCCGCGCCGGGGGCGGGCGGGTCCGGCTACCGCATCCACGCGAGTTTCGCCAACGCGCTGAATCTTCCGACGAAGGCCAAGGTTCGCCTCGCGGGCGCCGATGTCGGGGAGGTGTCGGAGATGACGGTCTCCGATTACACGGCCATGGTGACATTGCGTATCGAGCAGGAGGTCACCCTGCCGGTCGGCACCCGCGCGCAACTGCGCACCGCCACCCCGCTCGGTGATGTCTACGTCGCGCTCAGCGCGCCCGCGGACGCATCGCCGACGACGGCGGCGATGCGCGACGGCGATGCCATCCCGGTGCAGTCCACCTCGGCCGCCGCGACCGTCGAGGAATTGCTGACGACCGCCGCACTGTTGGTCAACGGTGGCGCCATTCGCAATCTGACGACCGTGGTCAACGGATTGGGGCGCTCGGTCGGTGATCGCGGTGATCATCTCGGCGCGCTGCTCGACCAGTCCACCCTGCTGGTTCGGTCGCTGGCCGCCCGTAGCGACGATATTCGCCTCACACTTTCCGAAACCGACAGGCTGGTGCGCGAATTGGCGGCCCAACAGGGCGTCATCGACGAATTCCTCGATGCCGCAGGCCCCGCGGCCACCACCATCGACGCCAGTGCCGCGCAAGCGCTGGCCCTGGTGCGCACGGTGGACGACATCAGCGCGCAGTTGGCGAAGTTCCCGGTGATCCGGGGCGGCGAAACCGGCGGTCTGATCGCGAATCTCGATCAGCTCGCCGCCGGGCTGAACAACGCCGCGCTGAATCCGGACGCCAGCCTGTACGCGATGAACGCGCTGCTCCCGACCATACTGAAGCTGAGCAGCGGAACCTCGGCGCACGGCAATGTCGATCTGGCGGATTTCGCGGTGGGCGCGCTGCCCGATCCGTTCCACCCGGCCGATCCCGGCGCGCACGTACCCGGCGCCCAGGATTGGGCGGGGCTGGTCGGCACCCTCACCTACACCCTGCTCACACTGCGCGACCGCGTACTCGGACCGGGCCGATGACCGGGAGCGGCGCGCGAGTCGCCGCGATCGCGGCGGCGGTCGCGGATACACCCGCGCGGATGCTGGTCGCCGCGATCCGGGTCGGGCGCCCACATCGGTCGGTGCTGTCGGTCGTGGCGCTCGGCATCACGATGGCGGTCGGCGCGACGTATCTGGTGTTCGGAGCGCTCGGCCTCGATCCGACCGCGACCACGATCACGGTGCGCGTTCATCTCGCGCAATCCGGGGGTCTGCTGGCGGGCCAGGATGTGACGCTGCGTGGAGTGCCCATCGGAGTGGTCAGATCGGTCGACTTCGAGCCGCGGGGTGTGGTCGCGGTCGCGAGTATCGCGGCCGAGGTGCGCGTGCCCGATGACGGCACAGTCGACGTGATCAGTCTGTCGACGGCGGGGGAGCAGTACCTCGACTTCCGTCCCACCCGGCTGACCGGGCCTTACCTCAGCGACGGGACGGAGATTTCGGCGGAGAGGACCTCGACGCCGGTGCAGCTGTGGCAGATGCTCGGCAAGATGGATTCCACCCTGGCACAGGTCGATCCGGCGCAGTTGGCGGCGGTCGTCGATGAACTCGGGGCGGGGCCGGAGGGGCCGGACAAGTTGACCGACATCCTCGATGGCGGCGTATTCCTGATCGCCACACTGGATTCGATCCTCCCGCAGACGGTCGCACTGCTGCGCGACAGCAAGACGGTGCTCGCCACGGTCGGTCGAGGGGCGCCGACACTGACCGAATTCTCCGGTGACGCCGCTCGATTCACGCGCGGTGTCGAGGCGAAGACCGGAGGATACGTCGATCTGCTCGGCGCGGCGCCGGGCACCCTCGCCGCGGTGGACGCGGTGCTGTCGGACAATTCCGCTGCGGTCGTCGGGATGCTGACGAACCTGTCCACCGTCGCGCAGCTGACGAATTCGCGTGTTCCGGCTTTCCAGGAGTTCTTTTTCCCGACCCAACGTGACGGATCGACCCTGGAGGCGCTGATTTCGGTCATGCACGACGGAGGTTTCTGGGGGCTGGTCAATCTCTATCCGAGACCGTCGTGCAAGTACGACCATCCGCGCAGACCGCCGTCGCTCGGCGACTATTCCGAACCGTATCTGTATACCTACTGTCGCAGTGACGATCCCGCGCTCCTGGTGCGCGGCGCGCGCAACGCACCACGCCCGCCAGGGGAGCCGATTCCGGGCGCCCCGCCGCCGGGCCGGCCCTCCGATCGGACGGCGACGCCCGCACCCATCGGCCCGCTCAGCATCCCACTGCCGCTACCTCCGGTCGAATCCGGCCGGGGTGCTCCCTCCCCGCCTCGCTGACCGGCGACGCCCGAATCCCCGCTAGTTGCGACACAAGGAATCACGCGATGAACGAGACCACCGAGATCGATAGGGCCACCACCGACGCGCACCCCGGCGACGAGGAACAGTCGGTATCGATGGCGAAGGATTCGACCGCCCCGGTAGCGGACGTGGAGAAAGCCGAGGACACCCCTGCCCAGCCCGACGTCGTGATGCCGTCCACATGGGCGATCCGAAAGATGTTCGCGGTTCTGCTCTGGCGCAAGATCCGCCTTCCGCTACTCATTCTGGTTGCCGTGGTCGCCGTGGTGCTCGCGGCGATCTTCGGATGGAACGTGAAGCAGGCAGGCGATGAGGACGATGCCGCCGCCGCGGGTCTGGACGCGGCGCGCACCTTCGCGGTGACGTTGACAAGCGTTGATTCCAGCAATCTCGATCGCGATATCACCGCGGTACTCGACGGATCCACCGGCGAGTTCAAGGATATGTACACCCGCTCGAGTGGACAGCTGCGCCAGCTGCTGCTGGAGAACAAGGCGACCGGCAAGGGCACAGTGCTCGATGCCGCGGTGAAATCCGTGACGCCGACGAAGGTGGAAGTGCTGCTGTTCATCGACCAGACGGTGACCAATACGGCGTCGACCGATCCGAAGGTCGATCGCAGCCGGGTGAACATGACCATGGAACTGGTAGACGGGCGCTGGCTGGCGAGTCGGGTATACCTTCCCTGACTCGGGCGTCCCCACCGCACGAATTCGACGGCTGGGGCGGGATTGTCGCGAGCTCGGGGCTCGTCGGCCGGGTATGCCCCGGCCGACGGCTACGGCTCAGGAATCCGCCTCCGGCACGGCGATCGTGGTGGCCGTGCGATTACGCGGACACCGCTGTCCGGCGTTCCCGCCGCGGCGCGCACGCGCGTACCGCGTCCATCACCGCAAGCCCGGACGGCCGGAACGCCGACCGCGGCGGTTCCACCCACACCCGGAATTCGGCACACCGGTCCGTGGGACCGGGTAATGCGATCGTTCCGCCGTTGCGCACGACGGACACGTTCGATCGGAACATCTCGGCGAACAGCTTGTCGTCCTCGGGTAGATCCGGCCTGATCAGAAATGACCAGTGCTGTGAGCGCGGATGCGACAGAATCGGCCCGAGGTCGATCTGCCGCTTCCGCATATCGGCTTGTACCGCTTGCCCGAGTGCCACGGGCATGATCAAGCCCCACACAGTGGTGGTCCGCATGACGATCCTGTCCGGATGAGACGGGTCGAGAACGGCGGGGAGATCACAGATACGCCGGTAGTAGTCGCACCGGGAGGACGGGTCGTCTCCCGAAGCAGTGTGGTCCATGCGAAAAGCGCCTTTGCTCGCAGTGGTGGTACATGGGTGCGCCCGGTGCGCTGAAAACTCCTGATGGATGGAAGCTTTCGCACCGGTCGCGCATCAAGAAGACCACTAGGACCTGCCCCGCTACAAGTTTCAGCCGGAATATTCTTGCTTCCGCCGAATTCCCTTCGGCTACCGGCTGGTTTCCCGTCGCCACACGGTAGCCGGGAGACGTCCGCTCCACCTGCCGACCGGTCATCCGGTCCGGCCGCACAATTCCCTGGTGCGCGCGGACTACGCCTCGCGCGAAACGATTGCGGCTAGGAGTCGGCCCGCTCGATGGATTCGAGGATCGTCGCGGCGACCAGCGCCGGGTCGTCGATCATCGGTACGTGTCCGACGCCGCTGAGAACGACGAAGCGGGCGTCGGGGAGTCGCAGTCGCGCGATCACGCCGTTGACGGACGGAGGAAAGATCCGGTCGTGCTCGGCCCACGCCACGGTGATCGGGCAGGGGAGGGCTCGCAGCGGCGCGATCTGTGCCCGCGTCGACAGCAGGTCGGTGGACACGGCGCAGGCGGTGAGGTCGCCGACGATCTTCGTGGCCTGCGCGGCGGTGATCCGGTCGCCGTGGTCGGCGATATTGCGTAACAGCGTGCGGCGCAGCAGCGGCACGCGCATCGCGGGTGCGGCGAGATGACGACCGACGCGGGCGAGGGCGACCTCGCGTCGCAGCCGGGCTGTCGCGTCGTGGTTGCTCGCCGCCCCCGTGTCCCAGAACCCGGCGGGCGAGATCGCGCACACGGTGACAGCCCGCCCGCGCCGCGCCAATTCGATCGACATCCAGCCGCCGAGGGAATTACCGGCGATATGCGCTCGCGGCACCGCGAGATCATCCAGGCGTCGTTCCACGTCGTCGATGAGATCCTCGACCCGGGTGGGATGGCGCGTCGCGGGCGGCCCGCCCCGGTGCCCCATGGCGGTCATGGCGATCACCTCGCGGCGGTCGCCCAGTGCCGGAATCACCTCGTCCCACACCGTCTCCGACATCATGACGCCGTGCAGCAGGAGTAAAGGCGCGTCGGTGGCTGTCATTTCTTCCTGCGCTTTCCTGGAGCCGGCCGCGTCGGGATAGCCGGAAATCAGTACTGGGTGGAACCCAGGTCGACCGAGATCTTCGAGGCCGTGATGAAACGCGATTCGTCGCTGGCGAGCCAGCTGACGGTATCGGCGATGTCCTCCGACTCCGCTATCCAGGCGGGCAGGAACGGTGTCGTCATATTCCCCAGTAGCGGATTGGTTTCCAGCGCGCGCTCCAGTGCGGCCCTCATGTCACCACTGCCCATTGGCGTATTCACCGCACCCGGGTGCACACTGTTGACGCGGATATTGTGCTTGCCGAGTTCGGCGGCGAGGCCACGCGCCATTCCGGTGACCGCGTGCTTGCTGGCCGTGTAGTGCACCATGAACGGCTGCATCTTCACCCCCGCCGCGGAGCTGATCAGGATGATGGAACCGCCGCGACCGCCATCGATGATGTGCTGCGCCCCGGCGATGACGGTATTCCAGGTGCCGGTGACATTGACATCCATGACATCGCGGAACGACTCCGGCGTGATCGCGTCCCACGCCTGCGGAATACAGATCCCCGCGTTGGCCACGATGATATCGAGCCGTCCGAGGGTGGCGACCCCCTCGTCCACGACCTTGCGCAGTCCGTCCAGATCCCGGGTGTCGACGGTGGAGGCGAGAATGCGTCGGCCGGTCGCCTCGACCAGTCGCACGGTTTCGGCGAGGTCATCGGGGGTCGCCGAATCGTAGGGAACCGCCTCGGGGAGTGGGCCGGCGATATCGACGGCGATGATGTCGGCGCCATCGGTCGCCATGCGGACCGCGTGGGCGCGGCCCTGCCCGCGCGCCGCCCCGGTAATGAATGCCACCTTGTCCGTGAGTCGGCCGGTCACATGTGCTCCTCGTGCTGTCGAGCGTCGAATATCGCCGGTACCTCGGGACAAGCTGGTTCCGAGACCGTTCTCCATGCTAATTAGTACCACCCGGCATATCGACGGGAAACTGCCGCATATCGCTGTCCCTATCAAGTGTCCGCTGTTACAGTTGCCATTACTGGATGGTTATCTGTTCGTGGCAGGCCCTCGTTTCGCGTGGTGGCGGACGCGGACTCATCGCGAGTGAGGGAGTGCGCGAATGTCGCAGGTCGTCGGGTTTGTGGGGGCAGGCCAGATGGGTGAGCCGATGGTGGTCAGGCTGGTGCGGGCAGGTTTTCGGACGGTGGTCTACGCGCGCAAGGAACCGGTGCGTGAGCGGCTGCGGGCCGCGGGCGCGGTTGTGGTCGATTCGGCGGCACAGGCCGCCGCCGCAGGCGACGTGGTGATCGCCTGCCTGTTCTCCGATCAACAGTTGCTCGAGGTGCTGGACGGGCCGGAAGGGGTGCTGGCGACCGCGCGCCCGGACGCGGTGGTGGTATCGCATACGACCGGTGTGGTCTCGACCGTGCAGGACCTGGCCGCGGCGCATCCGAACGGCCCGATTCTGCTGGACGGACCGGTGAGCGGTTCGGCCGAGGACATCGCGGCGGGGGAGTTGACGGTATTGCTCGGCGGCCCCGCCGAATCCGTCGAATCGGTGCGCCCGGTACTGACGTCCTACGCCGACACCATCATCGCGACCGGCGCGCTCGGCAGCGCGCTGGGCGTGAAATTGGTGAACAACGCCCTGTTCGCCGCGAACGCGCAATTGGTCGCCGTCGCCGCCGAGGTGGGACGGCGCTTGGGTATCGAGGACAGCCAACTCCTGCACGCGCTGGCGGCGGCGAGCGGAAACAGTTTCGCGGCGGACGCGATTCGCCGCAGCGGCGGTTTCGCGACATTCGAACAGTACGCGGCCCCGTTCCTTCGCAAAGATGTGGCGGCGTGTATCGCCGCGACCGCCGACCTCGGGGTCGACCTCGGTCAGCTCGCCACCGTCATCGCAGAAGGTCCGTTCGATCTCACCTGAGTTTCCCCGGAAAGACATCACGTATGGACACCAGAGCCACCGACCAGCCCATCGACGACCTCGAAACCGGTGAATCCACCGATCCGGCCGAATTGACCACGATCCTGGAACGGCAACGCCGGGCATTCCTGCGGGAGGGCCCGCCGTCGGCGGCCCTGCGACGGGATCGGATCGACCGCCTGCTGGCCATGGTCCTGGACAATGTCGACGAATACGTCGAGGCGATGTCCCGTGATTTCGGGACGCGCTCGCGAACGGGCACACTGTTCGCCGAGATCATGGGGATGCTCACAGCGTTCGAGCACACCCGCTCGCATACCGCCAAGTGGATGCGCCCCGTGCGGGCGAGCCGCATGTCTCGGCTGTACGGCGTCCGCACGGAAGTCCGGCCGTCACCGCTCGGCGTCGTCGGGATCATCGGTCCGTGGAATTTCCCGCTCCAACTCGTGGTCGTGCCCGCGGCATCCGCGTTCGCGGCCGGTAACCGGGTCATGATCAAGATGTCGGAGATCACCGCGCATACCGCGGAGTTGACGCGATCGCTGGCCGCCACCTATTTCGACCCGACCGAGTTCGCGGTCGTGACCGGCGGCGCCGAGGTCGGTGCGGCGTTCACCCGGCTGCCGCTCGACCATCTCTTCTTCACCGGATCGACCGGGGTCGGCCGGTTGGTCCAGCGCGCCGCCGCCGAGAATCTGGTGCCGGTCACCCTCGAACTCGGCGGGAAGAATCCGGTGGTCGTGGCCCCGGACGCCGATATCGAGCACGCGGCGGGCCGCATCGCGCGCGCCCGCATGGTCAACGGCGGTCAGGTCTGTGTGTGTCCCGACTACGTTTTCGTTCCCGAGAACCGTATCGACGGTTTCGTCGACGCGTTGCGCGCGCGATTCCGCGATATGTTCCCGGCGATCCTCGACAACGAGGATTACACCGCCTCGGTCGACACGGCCAATTACGAGCGGGTACTCGCCCTCGTCGAGGATGCCCGCGCTCGTGGCGCGCGGATCGAATCGATCGCCCCGCCGGGGGAAGTCCTGCCCGACCCCGCGGCGCGCAAGATCGCTCCCACTCTCGTTCGCGATATCACCGACGAAATGCGGATCGCCTCCGAGGAAATCTTCGGGCCGGTGCTGCTCGTCCGCCCGTACACGGCACTCGCCGATGTCATCGACTACGTGAACCAGCGGCCCGCACCCCTTGTCGCCTACTGGTACGGCCCGGACCGGGCGGATTTCCGCACCTTCGTCGAGAGCACCCGCAGCGGGGGTGTCGCGCGCAACGAATTCGCCATCCACATGTTCTCGGAGAACGCGCCCTTCGGCGGTGTCGGCCACAGCGGAATGGGCGCGTATCACGGTAAGACGGGATTCGACACCTTCAGTCATATGCGCACCGTCGCTGGCACCGACCTGCCGTTCGCGATCACCGGAATCGCGGCGCCGCCCTTCGGCGACCGAACCAAGGGCTTCATCGATGTCGCGCTGCGGGCCGCGCGTATGCGTAACCGGCGCAGGGTCACTGGCCGGTTACCCGGCCTCCCCGCCGACGCCTGAACGGTTCTCGCGCGCATCGGAACCCGCCCATCAACCCGTACAGCCCGCGCCGAGGCGCGGGGAGAAGATCGAGGAGTCACGTTGTCCCCATCCGCGACCGGGTCCGATCCGTCCCAGTTCACGCTCGTCGGGGCGGCCGACGCCGCCGCGGCGGCCCTTCCTGATCGAGATCTCGTCATCCAGGGCGATCACCGCCACACCTATGCCCAGATCGCCGAGCGGTCCAAGCGGCTGTCGGCGTACCTGCATTCGCGCGGGTTGGGCTGCCACACCGAACGCTCGGCGCTCGACAGCCACGAGGTCGGCCAGGATCTGCTCGGCATCTACGCCTACAACGGCAATGAATTCGTCGAAAGCCTGCTGGGTGCTTTTCGGGCGCGTGTCGCGCCCTTCAACGTCAATTACCGGTACGTGAAAAGCGAACTCCAGCATCTGCTCGCGGATTCCGGGGCCACCGCGCTCGTCTATCACGCGACGTTCGCCCCGAGGGTCGCCGAGATTCGCGCCGAACTGCCGGGTCTGCGTGTCCTCATTCAGATCGCGGATGATTCCGGTAACGAATTGCTCGATGGCGCTGTCGATTACGAAACGGTGATCGCGGAAACCGAACCCGGCCCGCTGCCCGTCGAACCCTCGCCCGACGACCTCTACGTTCTCTATACCGGCGGCACGACCGGAATGCCGAAAGGTGTGCTGTGGCGTCAGCACGATATCTACATGGCGGCCTGCGGCGGCGGGGATGTCAGCAGTGGCACCACGGTGGGTTCCTATGACGAGATCCGGGCTCGGGCCGCGGCGAATCCCGGCGTGAAACTCATGCTGTTGCCGCCACTGATCCACGGAGCGGCGCAGTGGGCGGTGCTGACGGCAATGACGACGGGGCAGACTGTGGTGTTGTCGTCGGTGGTGGATCGCGTCGACGGCGCGGAGATCGTTCGCACCATCGAACGCGAGAAGGTGGCGATCGCGATCGTGGTCGGCGACGCGATGGCCCGGCCGCTACTGGCCGCGGTCGCGGCTACCGGCGCGGACGTTTCTTCACTGGCGGCGATCGCCAACGGCGGCGCCGTGCTCAGCCCGCCGGTCAAACAACAGTGGATCGAGGCGGTACCGGGACTGGTCGTCCTCGACGGTGTCGGCTCCTCGGAGACCGGGACGCAACTGCATCACGTCTCGGGGGCGGGATTCGTCTCGACCGGCACATTCACGGCGGGCGCCGATACCTCGGTGATCGCCGAGGATCTCGGTGCGGTACTCGACGCCGGTCACGAGGGGCTCGGTTGGTTGGCCAAACGCCGCTTCACCCCGCTCGGCTACAAGGGAGACGCCGTCAAGACCGCGGCGACCTTCCCGGTGATCGACGGTGTGCGGTATGTGCTGCCTGGCGACCGTGCGCGACATCTCGAGAACGGAACGATCGAATTGCTCGGCCGCGATGCCGTCACGATCAATTCCGGCGGCGAGAAGATCTTCGCGGAGGAGGTCGAAATGGCGATCTCTTCGCATCCGGCCGTCGCCGATGTGCTCGTCGTCGGGCGTCCGAGTGAGCGGTGGGGGCAGGAGGTCGTCGCGGTCGTTGAACTCGTCGAGGGGCGCAGCGCCGATTTCGACGAATTGGTGGGACATGCCGCCGAATCGATTGCGCGATACAAACTCCCGAAGGCGGTCGTGTTCCGGGCCGCCATCAGCCGCAGCCCCGCGGGTAAGGCGGATTATCGGTGGGCTCGCGAACAGGCCGTCGCGGACAGCTGATTCGCGGAGCAGAGGGGAAATCGTCGACGCGAGTTCGCCGGAATGCCGGACAGAATGCCGTACTGGAATTCGACTCGGTAGACCTCGCGGTGGCGCGCCAGCGCGAGGACCGATGGTCCGGACAGGCATCCGCTGTCAACTCGGCCCTCATCGTCACCGGCATCATCGGGGCCGCCGCGACGCCTTTGCTGGGCAAACGTTCTGGACGGTGTCCGCGCTGGGTGTGGTCGCCCTCGTCGTCGCGATCGTCATGCGGCACGGAAGGACGCCGAGTACCTCGGGCATCATCGAGTACGCGGGATTGGACGACTCGCCCTCTGCTACCGGCCCACGAACGAATCCTGAACACTATGGCGACTCAGACGACACCATCGGGCGGCGAGGGGGATGCCGACACCCCAATGGGATTCAAGATTCTGCCCGAAACCGTGTGCGCCGTCCTGCTGACCCATCTCGCGGTCAGGGATGCCTGCGTCGTCGGCGTACCCGATCGCAGGCTGGGGCAGGTGCCCTTCGCCGGGGTGGAACCGCGGCGCGGAGCGGCCGCGCCATCGGAGACGGAACTGAAAGAGCTGGTGCCGGATTCGCTCTATCGTCTGCTGGAAGCCGATGCGTCCGTCGCGAAGTCGACGGTCGCGAAATTCACCGTTGCCAGCGCCGCCAATTGGTTGTCCGGCATCCCCATCACTTCGACCTGGACGACGACCGACCGCCGCCCCGCGTGCACGACCTTGCTCACGGCGCGTGCCGTGCCGCCGGCGATGGGGCGGAAATAGCGCACGCTCAGATCCGAGGTGACCACGCCCGTGTGCGGTGGCCGGTTCTCCAGCGCGAGGGTGCCCGCCGCGATGTCGGCGAGGGTCGCGATCAGTCCGCTCTGTAATCCACCCGAGGTATTGACGACGTGGGGTGCGACCGGAAGTTCCCAGACCAGCGATCCGTTCGCGTCGCGTTCCTTATCGTTCGCCGGGGTGTTGCCGATCACACATCCGTGGTCCCGGTCGTGACCTGGGCCGCATAACCTCTGCGGGACAACAGGTCACGCAGGCCGGCGAGATCGACCTTGCCGGTGGATCCGCGCGGGATGGGGTCGTCGGAATCCAGCAGTAGCCAGACCGTCGGAATCTTGAACGCACTCAGCAGTTCTCGCGCCGCCGCGCGAATTCCGGCGGCGGTGGCCGAACCGTCGCAGACCACCGCGGCCGCCACCTGATCGCCGCGTCCTCGATCGATATCGGTGACGAAGGCGTTCGCGACCCCGGCGACGGCGCGCAGCGCCTTCTCCACCTCGCTCGGGTACACGGTCGCGCCGCTGACCTTGAACATATCGTCGGAGCGGCCGTGGTAGAACAGGAATCCGGCCGCGTCGAGTCGGCCGAGATCCCCGGTGCGGTAGAAACCGTCGACGGTCAGCAGCTCCTCGCGGGTCCGTCCGCATATACGGCGCAGCATATGCGGTCCACGCAGCAGGATCTCCCCCACGGAGCCGATACCCAGCGGTGTGCCGTCCGACGGATCGGCGATACGCACCTCCATGCCGTCGAAGGGCCGACCGCAACTGCCGAAGGCGGATTCGGGCATATCGGTATCGGCGGGATATCCGCAGTACGGTCCGAACGACTCCGTCATGCCGAACAGATTGGCGCGCGCGCCGGGGCGTGACCGCCGATCGGTGGGCAGCAGTGCCTCCAGGCTGCCCGGCCGCAGCGCGGACAGATCTGCGCCGATCGTATCCGCCTGGCGCGCGAGCGCTTCGGCCTGATCGGGCCAGCCGCGGAACAGGGTGACCCGTTCGCGTTCCAGTAGGCGCAATGTCGTCTCCGGACGCGGGATCTCCTCGGTGACCAGGGTCGCGCCCGCGAGCAGCGCCGAAAGCACGCCGCCGCCGAACCCGCCCACCCAGAAGAACGGCATCGGCAGATACAGCCGGGTATCGCCGTCGATGCACCGGCTGCGCAGTCCGGACCGCACCGCGCCGATCGCGTTTCCGTGGGAGTGGATCACGCCCTTGGGTAGGCCACGACTTCCCGAGGTGAACATGATCGTCAGTGGGTCGGCGGCGGTGACGGTAGCCGCCGAACTCTCCGCGACCTCGACGGACTCCGGGGTGAGCGGCAGTCCGGTTGCCTGTTCGACGGTCCAGGCCCGGCGCAGCGCGGGAAGTTTCGGATGGTGGATCGCAGCGTCGTCGCCGAAGGGCACATCCAAGGCGCGGCGCAGTCCGTCGAGATAGCGATGCCCGCGGAATTCCTCGGCCGCTATCAAGAATTCCACTGCGGCCACTTTCAACTGCGCGACCAATTCCGGTGTCCGCAACAGGGTACTCAGCGGAACCAGGACAGCGCCGACGCGGGTGAGCGCGACCGCGATCCGCACCCATTCGGCGCCGTTGGGCAGGATCAGACCGACCCTGGTGCCCTTGGCGATCCCGGCTTCCACGAAGGCCGCGGCCGAATACCTTGTGGCGCTGTCGAGTTCGGTGTAGGTCAGGCGAGCTTCCGGATCGATCACCGCCGGTTGCGCCCCATTGCGGACGGCGCGCAGTCGCACCAGCTCATCGACGGTCGTCGCGATTTCCTCAGGCATCGAACAACTTTCCGAGTCGATGGGAATCGACCTTGCCACTGGAGAGCAGGGGGATGTCCGCGGCCTGAACCGAGATGAACCGCTTGGGGATCTTGTACGCCGAGAGTTCGGTCCCGAGCCGTTCGCGCAGCTCGGTTTCGTCGAGTGCGTCCCCGTGGGGCGACACGACCACGGCCGCGACCACCTGCCCCCGGTCCGGATCGGGAAGTCCGATCACGTGCGCGACGGAGTCGGTGATCTTGGTGATGGCCTTCTCGACCTCGACGGGGGACACATTTGCTCCCGCGGTCTTGATCATCGAACCGTGTCGGCCGAGGTAATAGACGAAACCCTCGTCATCGACCCGCACCAGATCGCCGGTGTGGAACCACCCGTCGGGGTCGAAACATTCCTCGCGGCTGCGTTTGTAGTAGCCCTGCATGACGTAGGGCCCGCGAATGCACAGGATGCCGACCTCTCCCGCCGCCACCTCGGCCCCGGTGTCGGGATCGACGACGCGGATGTCGAATCCCGGCGCGGGTCTGCCGAACGATCCGCGCCGGGATTCGGGTTGATCGCCGTCGTCGTCGCTGATCAGCAGGACGCTGCCCGCCTCGGTCATGCCGAGCATATTGTGACGCAATTCCGGATCGCTCGGCCGCACCTGCTCGGGCATGATCGCGTAGAGATTGCCACGGCGCATGCTGGACAGATCGCGGGCGGCGAAACTGGGATGGCGGGCCAGGTGGGCGACACCGGCCGCGAAACCATTCGTCACGGTGGGTTTCTCGGCTTCGAGCAGGTCGAGGGTCGCCCCGGCGTCGGTGGCATTCGAGCATACGAGCGTCGATCCGGCGACCAAGGTGGCGAGCAGTCCGAAGCCGAATCCGCCGATCCAGAAGAACGGCGAATTGCAGAACAGGATGTCGGCCTCGGTCAGGCCGCGGATGCCGTTCAGGTTCGTCTGGTGTTCGAGCAGTGCGCCGTGGGTGTGCACCACCCCCTTGGGGGTGCTGGTGGAACCGGAGGTGTAGATGACGGCCAGCGGATCGGAGCCGTCGACATCGTTCTCCATGGCCTCGAGCAGTTCGTCGTCCACCGATTCCGCGAGCCGGTCCAGCCCGCCGATATCGCGGACACGGCGGCGGATATCGCCGCCGTAGCTGATCGCGACATGACGCAACTGGGGGACCGCGCTACAGAGCAGACGTCCACCCGCCCCGAATCGCGACTCGGTGAGTACATCGCTCAGCCGTCGCACGTAGTCGTGGGAGCGATACGCCGAGGTCGCCAACAAGATTCGGATATCGGCGTCGACCAACTGCTGGTGCATCTCCCGCGCGGTGGCGAAGGTCGAGAACGGGACGACCACCGCGCCGATCCGCGCCGCGGCGAGCGCTCCGACGACGAAATCGACGCCATTGGGATACAGCAACCCGATATGTGTGCCCTTGCCCGCGCCGAGTGCGATCAGTCCGCGGGCGAGCCGTGCCGAACGGCGCTGGGCCGTAACGTAATCGAGGCGCTCGTCATCGCAGATCAGCAGCGCGCGATCCGGACGGCTCCGCGCCTGTGCGCGCAGGATTCGGCCGACGGTGGGGGAGTCGATGGTCATCAGGAATTCGCCTTGGATACCCCGTCGTTGACGCCGGGGAGGAAAAGGTGGATGTGTCGCTTGTGTTGCATGGCATTATCTTTCGTTAGGATCGAACACACGGGCGAAGTAGTGCGGTACACGGCAGGGGGAACCGTTAAGATCGCCTCGAACGGACGTAGCGGTTTCGGTGAAATGACGCCGGACCGCGGTCAGATCCGCTTTGCCCGACGGCGTGCGCGGAATGGCATCGACGATCGCGATCTCGGTGGGAATCTCGTAGCGCGCCAGTCGGGTTCGTAGGTATTCGACGAGTTCGCCGCTGTCGGCGGACTGGTCATCGCGCAGTTCGACCAGTGCCACCGGCGTTTCGCCGAGACGCTGGTCGGGCCTGGCGACCACCGCCGCGCCCAACACCGCCGGATGGCTTTCCAGGGCTCCGCGCACGTCGTCGGGCATGATCTTGAAGCCACCGCGGATGATCGCCTGATCGGCGCGTCCGAGGATCCACAGGAATCCGTCGGCATCGATGCGCGCGAGATCGGTGGTGCGTATCCAGTCCGCCGCAGGGCCGAGCTGGCCGGGTTTGACCTCGAGGAGGCCCGGCTCGCCTGCCTCGGATATGGCGCCGTCCTCGCCGACCACCCGCAGCTGAGCGCCCCCGCTGGCGCGGCCGACACTGCCCCGCTTGGTATTCCAGTAGCGCTGATGGTCCGGCAGCGTCCAGCCCGCGACGCCGCCACCGAATTCGGTCGCGGCATAGGAGGTCAGGACCGGAATCCCGAATTTCTCGAAGAAGGCGTCGGCGTCGGCAGCCGACAGCGGCGCGGTGCCCGAGGTGACGACCCGGACGCCGTCCAGATCCTCTTTACCCAGATCCGAATGCAGCACCATGCGCAATGCGGCAGGGACCAGCGACACCGCGCCCGGCCGATGCGTCCGCACTGCCTCGGCCCAGCGGTCGAGTTCGAATCGGGGCAGGAAGACGAACGGCCGCGCCTCGGTGACGCATTGCAGAACCCGGAAGACGCCACCGATATGGACCAGTGGCGCGTTGACGATCGCGACGCCGCGGCGCGGTTCGCCCGGGGACGTCCACTTCTCCGGAACCGGCCCCATCACACTGCGCGCCAGCATGTCGTAGGTGATGTCTACGCGTTTGGGCGGTCCGGTGGTTCCACTGGTGAGCATGCGCACGGCGACGCCGGATTCCGCTGTGCCGGAATCGATATCGCTGATCGGCGACGTCGATCGCGGTTCGGCGCGCAGATCCGTGATCGTCACCGTCGCCGTGCCGGGAGGGACAAGGGCCGCCGAGTCATCGGGCCCGCCGATGACCAACGGCAATCGCAGCGCGGCGATATCGGCACGGGTGCGATCGTCACCGCGCGAGGGGTTGATCACCACCACGGTGCCGCCTCCGATCAGTACGCCCAGGAGTGCGGCGACATGTTCTGGCCGATTGCGCAGCAGAATGCCGACCTGACCCGGACCCGTCGCATACGCGCCGATACGGTGCGCCAGATCGCCGATTTCTCGCCACGAATTCCACCGGCCGTCGTATTCGAGCGCGGGAGAATTCGGGGACAGTGCGAGCACGTCGGCGATGCGGAGGCTCAACGGGTGGCTGTCGTCGCCTGTCATCAACGGATCCTCGGTTCGAGCGGGATATTCTGGCGACTCGCGTCGTTCGCCGCGGCCGCCAGTTCGGCTTTCGCGATCGGATTGCCCAGGCGGGTGTAGATGAGTCCGTGGTCGAGTGCGGCACGGTAGGGCTTGTCCAACGATTCCCAGATCGCTTTGACGGTGCCTTGTGTCGCGGCGGGCGGTTTGGCGGCGATGGTCGCGGCGATCTCGTGTGCGCGAGCCCAGAGTTGTTCGCGTGAAACGACTTCCGAGACAAGCCCGATGCGGAGAGCGGTTTCGGCGCAGACCCGTTCGTCATTGCCCATCAGCGCGATGCGCAGGGTCTCGCCGAGTCCGACGCGGCGCATGAGCCCGATCGGTTCCAAGGCGCAGACCAGCCCTGCCGAGACGTGGGAGTCGAAGAAGGTGGCCTCCCGTGAGCAGATCACCACATCGGCCTCGTTCACGAAATAGAACGCGCCCGCGGTGCACATCCCCTGGACGGCGCACACCACCGGCTTCCACATCTTCTGCCATTTCGGGCTGAGCGCCTCGCCCGGATCGTCGTGATGCCACACGCTCGACGGCTGCCCGTAGGCCGTCTTGATATCCAGACCGGAGCTGAAGGCGCGATCACCCGCTGCCCGCAGGACGACGGCATTGACCGAGTCGTCGAGTTTGAGCAGATGCCAGGCGTCGCGGATCTCCTCGCACATGGTGCGATCGAAGGCGTTGAGCCGCTCCGGCCGGTTCAAGGTGAGGGTGGCGACCCGGTCCGCCCTATCGATCTCCACCAGAATGGTCTCGAATTCGGTACTCATCGGCTCGGTGCTCATCGGCTCGGTGCTCTTAGGCTCGGTCGGCTCGGGACTCATCGACACTGCCAATCCGGAGTCCGCTTCTCTACGAAGGCTTTCGGTCCCTCGAGCGCGTCCTCGGTGCGGGTGACGCGTTCGCGGAATGATTCGGCGAGCATCTCGGCTTCGTGCAGCGGCACGTCGAGCCCCTTGAGGATCGCCAAACGCGTGCCCCGGACCGCCAGCGGCGCATTGGAATTGAGGATGTCGCCGATTTCGTGCGCGCGGTCGAGCAGTCGCTCGTGCGCGACGACCTCGGTGATCATGCCCAGTTCGTACGCGCGCTCGGCGCTCATCCGCTCGTGCTTACCCATCAGCGCCATGCGCAGCGCGACCGAGCGCGGCAGTACCCTGGCCAGGCGCACCACTTCCCGCCCGGCGACCAGCCCGATGCTGACATGCGGATCGAAGAAGGTGGCCTTGTCCGAGGCGATGACGATATCGCCGGTGGTGACCCAATCGAGTCCGGCGCCGCAACATATTCCGTTGATCGCGGCCAGAATCGGTTTGGTCATACTGCGGAACGGCGGCGTGCCCTCCTGGGGGGCCTCCCACTGTTCGTAGGTGGACAGGTACGGCTTGTCGTTGAGTACCTTGCCGTCGCCGGGAATCGCCTTGACGTCGGCGCCGGTGCAGAAGGCGCGACCGGAGCCGGTGACGATGATGAGCCAGACCTTGTCGTCGTTCTCGGCCTCGTCGTAGGCGGCGCGCAACTCGGTGATCATATGCGGGCTGAGCGCGTTGAGAGCATCGGGGCGGTTCAGCGTGATGGTGGCCGTATGCCCGTCGACCTCGTATCCGATGGTGTCGAACGGCATCGTCGTCTCCTCCTGGGCCGAGCGATGACGGCCCATACTGTTATATGTACAGTAGACAATACCGTCAGCCGCTGCCAAGGTGGCGGAAAGTACCGACGACGAAAGAGGTCCGATGGCCGAGAACGGGCACTCCGACCCGGACGGCGCGGCGGCGCCCGATCCCGATGTGCGCTTCGGCGAGCGGCCGCTGGCCCAGACCGTCGCCGCGGCCGCGGCCATCCGAAGACTCAGCGGCTTGTTGTTGGCACAGGAACATCCCCACCCCGCGGTGGACACCATGCTCGCGCGTATCGGCGAATGGGAAAGAGAACTCGCCGCGGCGGCCCCACCGGATCCGACACCGCGGGTCGGTGACGCGGCGAGCGAAACGCAGCGCGTCTACCTCGACCACGCCTTCGATATCGGCGCGTTCAACCCGTGCTTCCCGGAATACACTTTCGACCATCTCGACGCCGAGACGGCGAACGGGCGCATCACTTTTCCGCTGGTGTACGAAGGTCCGCCCGGACTGGTGCACGGTGGTTTCCTCGGCGTCTTCTTCGATGCCGTCATCCAGCAGCAGAGCTGTGCGGCCGGCCTCGCCGGTAAGACGCGGTCGATGAATATCATCTATCGCCGCCCGACGCCGATCCTGGTCGAATTGAGCTTCGATATCACCAGGTCGGTACAGGAGACGGGGATCGAATCGACGGCCAGGCTCACGCGCGACGACGAGGTGCTGTGCCGGGCGGTGGTGCAGACCGTGGCCGTTCCACTCGCGCGGCTGTCCACCTCGCGCTACGGAAAGCGGACGGCGCGTACATGACGCGCGCACACGTCCCCGTCCACGAGAAGGAAGAGACTTACCGATGACCAGTTCCAGCGCCGCCGATGGCCGCGTTCTCTACGAGGTGGACCAGGACAACAGGATCGCCACCGTCACGCTGAACAATCCAGCGCAGCGCAATTCCTACGATGCGGCCATGCGAGACGGTGTGGCGCGATATCTGGACGAGATCGCCGAGGACGATGACATCACCGTCGTCGTGTTGCGCGGGGCCGAGGGTGTTTTCAGCACCGGCGCGGATATGAACAATGCCTACGGCTGGTACGGCGAGCGCGGTTCGGGCAATGGCGGCAAACCGGCCAAGAGCAGGCCGAGTCAGCGACGCAGACTCACCGTCGACCGCAAATCCTTCGGCTTCTACCACAATTTCATGGGCTTTCCGAAGGTCACCGTCGGGGAGATCGGCGGTTACGCGCTCGGCGGCGGCTTCGAAATGGCGCTGATGACCGATATCTCGGTGATCGCCCGCGATGCGAAGATCGGCATGCCCGCCACGCGGTTCCTCGGCCCGGCGCTGGGCAGTCTGCACATGTTCTTCCACCGGCTCGGTCCGGTGCTGGCGCGCCGGATGTTGCTGACCGGCGACATCATCGAGGCGGGGGCCGTCGAACATCTCGGCGTCTTCACCGAGACCTGTGATCCGGCCGCGGTGACCGCGCGGGCGCGCTACTGGGCCGAGAAGGCCGCGAAGATGCCCGCCGACGGCGTCGTTATCGCGAAGGAGGCTTTCCGGCTGGTCGAACAGAGCCAGGTCTACCAGGGCGAGGAAGTGGCGAGTTATCTGTTCCACGCCTTCGGCACCAATCTGCAATTCGCGCCGGGGGAATTCAATTTCGTGAAGACTCGCGCCGAACACGGCACCAAGGAAGCGTTCAAGCTGCGGGACGAACATTTTCACGTGCCGGAACCGGATCGGTAGCCGCTTGCCGGTGACAGATCGCGGAAGGGCCCGACGCGAATCGCGTCGGGCCCTTCTCGGTCGTCGTATCCGATCCTGAACCACTCGTGAGTGACGGCATCGGGGCTCACCCTAGCCTGCTGCCGCCGCCGATTTGCTGGTACGGCGTGGGGTGGCGGTCTTGGCGGGCTTATGGGACTCGATCAGTGAACTGGCGTGGTCGAGAATGCATTCCAGGCCGTATTCGAAGTTCCGGTCATCCGGCGCACCCGATTTGCGCCCCTTGGCCATCGCCTCGGCGAGTAGCGGAGTCGTCTCGGGCTCGACCAGAATATCGTCGTAATACGCACCGGCCTGCGCGTCCTGCTCCTTGTTCTTGTCGTAGAGACGCTGCAACACCACCGATCCGCGGATATGCAGGCTGATCGCCGAGTAGGTATCGAAAGCCTCGTCCACGGATAAACCGGCCTCGACGAGACTGGCTACCGCGTGCTCGGTCTGGCGCGCACCCAACTGGGCGGCGTGCGGACTCAGCGCCGACCTGATCAGGATCAAATCGCACAGGATGGGGTTCCCCAGGAAAACGCTGCGCATAGTGCGCGCGTGCATGATCAAGGACTCGCGCCAGTCGCGAGCCTCCACGAACGGTGTGGCGAAGACGTACTGGCTCAGCGCGCGATCGGTCATCGCGTTGAGCAGATCGTCCTTCTTACGGAAGTACCAGTAGATACTCGTGACTCCCACATCGAGATGCTTACCCAACAGCGGCATGCTCAGACCGTCGATCGACACCTGTTCGGCGAGTTCGAACGCGCCCTCGATGATGTCCTCCGGATTGAGAGAGCCGCGCTCGCGTCTCGGCCGCTTGGCGGCGGCGGTTCGTTTCGTCATTCCCGATCCCACTTCCGTGAAAGGTCTATTTACCTGAACACGAACACGTCACTTCAGGTCCAAGCCGATAAGGGCGGTGCCAAAGTTCGGTCCGCGAAACGTGTTTCGAGTGTTCGGTAACGGGACTGAAAGTAGCACAGTAAATCATACCACGGCAGTTACTGTCGTACCGTTTCGAGGGGGGTGTGACGTCATCGATTACCCAGTGTGACCGGCGATTCATCCGGGGTGGCATCCGAGTTACCTGGATCACAGTTTGCGGGCATTATCGAATTGTTTTCGGGAACCGGCGATTCGGAATTCAGGCGACAACCTACCCGGTCGGCCCCCAGGTGCCGGTGAACACCGGATCGCGTTTCTCGGAAAAGGCGGCGAAGGCTTCCAGGACGTCGCGGCCGGACAGGTTTATCGTCTGCGCGCGTGCCTCGTTGGCGAGCGCCTCGCGCATGGTGTGATCGGTGCCGTCGTTGAGCAGGGCCTTGGTCTGGGCCAGCGCCGTCGGCGGTCCCGCCGCCAAACGGCCGGCGAGGTCGTCGACGAATTCGTCGATATCCGCCTCGGACCGAATCCAGGTGACCAGACCGAGCGAATGCGCTTCCTCGGCGCCGATCATGTCGGCGAGCAGGGCGAGGCGCTTGGCCTGCTGGAGTCCGACCAGTTTGGGCAGTAGCCAGGAACCTCCGCAGTCCAGTGACAGCGCGCGGCGGCTGAAGATCTGGCAGAACCGCGCCTGGGGCGTGGCGACCACGAGATCGCATCCGAGCGCGAGATTCCATCCCGCGCCCGCCGCCACGCCGCGCACCTTGGCGATGGTGGGCACCTGCAGGTCGTGCAGGCGCTGCACCACCTCGTTGATGGCGCGCATCTGCCTGCTCGGATCGGGGAATTCCGCCATGCCCGAGGCGTCGGAGATATCCGCGCCGGAACAGAACGCGTCGCCCGCGCCGGTCAGCACAAGGGCGCGGACCCCACCGCCGTAGGTGGCGTCGTGCAGGGTGTCCCGCAGCGCCGACCACATCGCCATGGTGATCGCGTTCTTGCGATGCGGGCGATTGAGTGTCAGTGTGCGCACACTGCCGACATCCTCGATGAGAACTGCTCGTTCGTCGGTCATGATGTCATCCTTTCGTCGCGCTACGCTGTGCGCGGCCGGGCCGATCGCACCCGGATCGCCGAATCGGGCGGCGCGGCTCAGACGACATCGAAGGTCACCGGCAGCGAGGTCGGCGAACGGAACGGTTGTCCGAAGATATGCGGATCGCCCTCGGGCAACAGCGTGAAATTCGTGAGCCGCTGTAACAGGCATTCGAGGGCGACACGGGTCTCGAGCCGGGCGAGGTGCAGGCCGAGGCAGGTGTGCGCGCCCGCGGTGAAACTGATGTGGGGGATATGGCTGCGGAAGATATCGAATTCCTCCGAGCGCTCCCAGCGGTTCTCGTCGCGGTTGGCCGAGCCCAGGCATAAATCGAGTACCGCGCCTTCGGGAACGGCGACGCCCTCCAATTCGGTATCTTCGGTCACATATCGCTGCACCAATGTCAGCGGCGTTTCGAACCGCAGACCCTCTTCGATGGCCTGGGGGAGCAGATCGTGATCCTGCTGGACCGCGGAGAGCTGCGCGGGATGAGTGAGCAGCAGATAGAGCAGATTCCCCGAGGACCGGTACGTCGTTTCCAATCCTGCGGGCAGCAGTAATCGCAGGAACGAGTAGATGGCCCTATCGGTCAGCTTCTCGCCATCGATCTCGGCGGTCACCAGATCGCTGATGATGTCGCCGGTCGGATTCGACCTGCGTTGTTCGATATGGCCGAGGAAGTATTCCTTCAGATCCTTCGACGCTTTCAGCGCGCGCGGCACATTGCCCGCGTAACTGATGATCGATACGGCCGCCTCGCGGAAGAAGGGGAGATCCTCTTCGGGCAGGCCGAGCAACGTGGCGATGACCCGGGTGGGGAATTCGAAGGTGAAGTCCCGGATCAGATCGGCGCGGCCCTCCTCCACGAATTCATCGATGAGCGCTTCGCAGATCGGCCGCACTACCTCCGGTTCCCAGACCGTCAGGTTCTGCGGTTTGAATGCCGCGGACACCAGGTTTCGGTGTGCCCGGTGGGTGCTGCCCTCCATGGCCAGGATGGTCGGCCCCATGAATATGCCGATCGTGGAATCGTAGAGCTTGGTGCTGAACACCTTGCTGTTGCGCAGCGCGCTGTTCACCGCCGTCCATGACACCGCGGCGTAGGAATCCGAAGGGCGCAGCGACTCCGGGGTTTTGGCGTAGTCCATGACGGTTCCGTGGAAGACGCCGCCCTCGCGCCGTCTCGCGGCGAAGAAGGGGTAGGGGTCACGGGGATCGATGATGTCGCGCACCGTCACTGATTTGTCTTCAACAGGGCTGTCCACAGCTCACCTCTGGCTTCGTCACGCCGCACGGCTCTCGGGAGTTACAGCATACTGTAATATATACAGTATGCAAGATCAGTGTCTCCGCCGATGCGCAGTCGAGGTCCGGCACGTGTTGTGGCGGTTGGCATTACCGGAGGAGTCCGCGCCGTCCGGCGCCCCGGACGCGCCCGCGGAATCGGCGTCGGACGACTACAGCGCGACGGGCGCGCCGACCGACAGTGGTGCGACGAAACCGCCGTCGACGTGGATGTCCTGCCCGTTGATCCACCGCGATTCCGGCGAGCCGAGGAACGCGATCACCGGCACGATGTCGGCGACGGTGGCATGTCTGCCGATCGTGGCCTTCACGGTGTCGAGAACTTCCTTGCCCATGGAATCCTCGAAATCGGCGAGAATCGGCGTCTCGGTCGGTCCAGGGCTCACGGTGTTCACCCTGACCCCGTATTTCCGCCACGCGGCGGGTGCGAGCCGCTTCGCGTAGATGATCGCGGCCTGCTTCGAGGTGCTGTACACCGGATAGTTCGGATCCTGGGTCGCCTGCCACCGCTCGACGGATTCGGCGTCGGCCGCGTCGAGCAAACCCTCGAGATCGCCGAGACGCTGCTGCCAGCCCAGAGCGGCGACCGAGGCCACGGTGACGATCGCCGCGCCCTGGCGCAGCAGTGGCAGCATGCCTGTGGTGAACAGTCGCATGCCGAGGTAGTTCACCTTCAGTACGTCGGCGGCGGGCGCGGTGCCGGGCAGGCCTGCGACGTAGGCCAGCGCATCCCAGTCCGGTCCGATCCGACCGAGTAGAGCCGTGATGGCCGAGGCGTCGCGCAGATCGCACAATTCGTGCCGCGCTGCGGGGGTGTCATTGGGGCGGACATCGATCGCGAGCACGTGGTCGCCGCGCTGATGGAAGTGGGTGGCGGTGGCCGCCCCGATCCCCGATCCCGCGCCGACCACGATGACTCTGCGTTGTGGGGAAACCATGGGTACCACCGCTCCGATACGCTAACTGGCATCCATTACAGAATGCTTGACAGTAAGGGTCACTATAAATCACGCTTGTGGTCGAGACAACGATCCGGGACGCCGCCTGCGCGGTGCGCGGAACCGCAGGAAAACCCGAGGAACGGAAGGTCGCTGATGAGCATGCCGATCGTCGACGATGCCGCGAACGTACTGGCGGATCCGACCGCGTACGCGGATGAGACGAGGTTGCACACCGCGTTGACGACGCTGCGCGCCGAGGCGCCGGTTTCGCGGGTGGACGTGCCGGGGTACAAGCCGTTCTGGGCGATCACCAAACACGCCGATGTCATGGCGATCGAACGGGCGAACCGCACATTCACCAACTGGCCGCGTCCGGTGCTCATGACCGCCGAATCGGACGAGATTCAAGCGGCCATGGGTGTTCGCACGTTGATCCACATGGATGATCCGCGGCATCGGATCATGCGTTCGATTGCCGCGGACTGGTTCAGTCCGAAAGCGATGCGCGCCATGGGCGTCCGGATCGATGATCTCGTGAAGCGCTACGTCGACAAGATGCGCGATACGGGTGGTGAATGCGATTTCGTGCGGGAGGTCGCGGTGAACTATCCGCTGTACGTGATCATGTCGTTGCTCGGGGTTCCCGAATCCGACTTCCCGCTCATGTTGAAGCTCACCCAGGAGATGTTCGGCAGCGACGACGACGAGCTGAAGCGTTCGACGCAGTCCGACGAGACCATGAACGCGCTGCTCGAGATGTTCGCCTACTTCCAGACCTTGACCGTCGCGCGCCGGGAGAACCCGACCGACGATCTCGCCTCCACGATCGCCAACGCCACAATCGACGGTGAACCGCTGTCGGATATCGACACCATGTCCTACTACGCGATCATCGCCACGGCCGGACACGACACCACCAGCAGCAGTATCTCCGGGGGGCTGCGTGCGCTGATCGAGAATCCCGACCAACTCGGCAGGTTGCGCGACAACCTCGATCTGATGCCGCAGGCGACCGAGGAGATCATCCGCTGGGTGACACCGGTCAAGGCTTTCATGCGTACCGCCGCCGAGGACACAACGGTCGGCGGTGTTCCGATCGCGGCGGGCGATTCGCTGCTGCTCTCCTATGTCTCCGCCAATCGTGACGAGGACGCCTTCGACGACCCGTTCCGCTTCGATATCGAGCGCGAGCCGAACAAACATGTCGCTTTCGGGTTCGGCGTCCATTTCTGTCTCGGCGCGGCATTGGCCCGCATGGAGATCGGCAAATTCTTCGCCGAATTGCTGCCGAGGCTGACCTCGATCGAACTCGACGGTGAACCCGAACTCACCGCGACGACGTTCGCGGGCGGACTCAAACACCTCCCGATCCGGTATTCCGTGACCTGACGGGCGGATTCGCTGACCTGCCGCCACAGGTGAGCGATCGCGACGACGCGGTGGGGGCCGCGGCACAGACCACCGACGCGCCGTCACCGGCCGAACGATCACAGGGAACAGGGACCTACCGATGACCAATGCCAAGACCTGGGACGAAACGCTGGAGGATCTCGGGCGCCGCCGTGCTCGCGTATTGGAGATGGGCGGTCCGGAACGGGTCGCCAAACACCGGGGGAAGGGCAAACTGGACGCGAGGGCGCGCGTCGAGCGACTGCTCGATCCCGGTACGTTCCAGGAGTTCGGCACCTTGGTGGGCGGCGAGGTCGCGGCCGACGCGGTCGTCACCGGCTCCGGGCTGATCAATGGTTCGCCGGTGATGGTGGGGGCGGAGGATTTCACCACGCTGGCAGGCACGATCGCGCCGGGCAGCAATTCCAAGCGGTACCGCCTGGCCGAACTCGCGGTGCGGAACAAGGTGCCGTTGGTGATGCTGTTGGAGGGCGCGGGTTTCCGCCCGACAGGAGCCCACTACGGGCGCACCCCCACCGATCTGCTGGCCCAGGCGCAATGCTCGGGAAAGATTCCGATGGTCACCGGGGTACTCGGACCGTCGGCCGGACACGGCGCGCTGATCGCTCCCGTCTCGGATTTCTCGATCATGAGCCGGCAGGGCGCCATCTTCACCGCGGGCCCGCCGGTCGTGAAAATCTCTACGGGAGAGGATATCTCGAAGGAGGATCTGGGTGGCCCGGATGTGGCGCTACCGAGCGGGGTGATCCACAATGTCGCCGAGACCGACGAGGACGTTCTCGACGAGATCCGTCGCTACCTGTCCTACTTCCCGCCGAGCGCGTGGTCCTATCCGCCGGTGTACCTTCCCGATGACTCGACCGGCCCGCGGGCCACACCGGAGTTGCTCGACATCGTCTCCCGGGACAACCGGCACACCTACGATATGCGCGGCGTGCTCGATGTGGTCTTCGACGGCACCGACTGGTTCGAGGTACAGCCCGAATTCGGCACGGCCATCATCTGCGCGCTGGCCCACCTCGGCGGTCACCCGGTCGCGGTCGTCGCCAATCAGCCACAGGTACTCGCGGGGTCGATCGACGCCGATGCCGCTGACAAGGCCGCCCACTTCATCCAGGTGGCCGATTCCTTCCATCTGCCGATCATCTTCCTCGCCGACAATCCCGGCATGCTGCCCGGCAGCGAGTCCGAACAGGAGGGCGTATTGCGCAGCGGCGCGAAGATGTTCGTGGCCCAGACAGCGGCGACGACGCTGAAACTGCATGTGACCCTGCGCAAAGCATACGGCTTCGGCTCGATGGTGATGTCGCTGATCGGATTCGACGGGCAAGCGGCGACCTTCGCCTATCCGGGCGCGACGATGGGTGCGATGAGCGCCGCGGCACTGAGCAACGCCTCCCACGCCCAGGACGACCTCGCCGCGGAACTACAGCAGATGGAGCTACAGGCCTCCTACCACTCCGCCGAGCATATGGGTTTCGACGAGTTGATCCGACCGGAGGAAACACGCGACGCCCTGCTGCTGTCGCTGCGGCGGGGGATCTACAGCAGGCAGGCCGCGGCGCAACCGGTGTGCCGCACCGCCATCATCCCCTGATCGAGCAGCGAACGGGGCGTCGGAGCAGATATCCGGCACCCCGTTCGCGATGTGTCGGCGGTCGGTCGGCCCCGCAGGTCACCTGCCCTGGAATTGCGCGGGGCGGCGTTGCTGGAAGGCCGCCAAGCCCTCTTTGAAATCCTTCGTGCGACAGGCGAGTTCGAGGCCATACAGTTCGTTGTCCATCGCATCGGTCAGCCCGGTGTGCTGATTGCGATGGATGGCCTGTTTGGTCAGTCCGAAGGCGACGGTCGGCGCCGCTGCCAGCCGGGCGAGCAGTTCGTCGGTGCGCCGGTCGAGTTCGGCGGGTTCGGTGGCGCGATGGATCAGGCCCCAGTCGGCGGCGTCCGCGGCGCCGACCTTCTCGCCGAGCAGGAGCATCCGCTTGGCGCGAGTCAGCCCGATCAGTCGCGGCAGCAGCCAGGTCGCGCCGGTGTCGGGACTGAATCCGCGCGGCAGGAAGGGCTCCCAGAACACGGCGTCGGAATCGGCGAGGGTGAAATCCGCGGCGATCGCCAGATTGCATCCCATACCCGCGGCCCAGCCCCGGACGGTGCAGACCACCGGCAGGTGGATGGTGTGGACGAGTTCGATGACGCGGTGCGCGGTATGCGGGATGCGTCGGACCAGGTCTCCGGTGCGCGGGCGTTCGCCGTTGGTGTTGGTGTTGGTGCTCACCCAGTCGACGCCCGAGCAGAAGTCGTCGCCTGCGCCCCTGATATGGATGACGCGCACACCGTCGTCGGTCGCGGCGTCGCTCAGCGCGGCGACGAGTTCGTCGATCATGGTGTGGGAGAGTGCGTTACGTCGCCCCGGGCGGTCGATCGTGAGACGTAGGACCGGTCCGTCGCGATGCGTGCGGACCGTCGCGCCGGTATCGGTCGGAGCATTGTCGTTATTCACTGCGGTACCCGCTTCTTCCTGGGCAGTGCGGTCGCGTGCGCCATACTGTCATATATACAGTAGATGATACCGTTTGTAGTCGGCGCTGGTATCGGAATGGTTGCGCGCCAACCCTTGCGCGGAGCCCTACCGATACGTATACAGTAGACATATCTATTCGGTTTGCGGCAGGCCGATCGGTATCAGGAGGTTGCCACCCGAGACGGATCGTCACGACCGATCGCCCAGGGTCGCGCCGGGCGCCGACGCCGATCCGCCAGCCCTCACACGGACATGTCGAAACGACCATCCAGCGAAATGAAAGGATGCTGATGACCGCGCTCAGCTACTCGGCGATCGACGTCGACAACCACTACTACGAGCCGCTCGATGCGTTCACCCGGTATCTGGACAAGGACTTCCGGCGTCGCGGCGTGCAGATCGTGCGGGACGGCAAGTACCACACGACGATCATCGGCAATCGGGTCAATCGCTTCATCCCGAATCCGACCTTCGATCCGATCATCGTGCCCGGCTGCCTGGATCTGATCTTTCGCGGTCAGGTTCCCGAAGGGGTCGATCCCGCGACACTGATGAAGGTCGAGAAACTCGAGCTGCGCCCGGAATACCGCGACAGGGATGCGCGCGTCGCGGTGGTCGACAAACAGGGGATCGAGACGATCCTCATGTTCCCGACCTTCGGCTGCGGCGTGGAAGAGGCGCTGCGAGAGGATATTCCGGCCACGATGGCCTCGTTGCACGCTTTCAACCGCTGGCTGGACGAGGACTGGGGCTTCGACCGGCCCGATCACCGTGTCCTCTCGGCGCCGATGATCTCACTGGCCGACCCGGTCGCGGCGGTCGAGGAGGTCGAGTTCGTGCTGGCGCGCGGTGCGCGCCTGGTGCACATCCGCCCCGCCCCCGTACCCGGTTCCGCCAAGCCGCGCTCGCTGGGGGACCGGTCGCACGACCCGGTGTGGGCCAGACTGGCCGAGGCGGGGATTCCGGT
Source organism: Nocardia sp. NPDC005366 (assembly GCF_040606855.1). Lineage (NCBI taxonomy): Bacteria > Bacillati > Actinomycetota > Actinomycetes > Mycobacteriales > Nocardiaceae > Nocardia > Nocardia sp. NPDC005366. The sequence continues at coordinate 10,436 of NZ_JBEXFQ010000031.1, read as the reverse complement.
CGCCTTCCACTTGGGCGACAGCGGATATCTCAAGGTCGCCGCCATGTGGGGCGGTAAGGATGTCTTCGAGCCGTTCGGCCCCGGCGACGCGCTGGACAAGATCCTCGTCGACGACAGGGCCATCCACGACACCATGGCCTCGATGGTCATCCACGGCGTGTTCGATCGCCATCCGACGCTGCGGGTCGCCAGTATCGAGAACGGTTCGGACTGGGTGCACCGGCTGTCCAAGCGGATGAAGAAGCTGGCCAACCAGTCGCCGCGGGCTTTCCCGAACGATCCCGTCGAGACCTTGCGCGAGCACGTGTGGGTCGCGCCGTACTACGAGGACGATCTACCCGCGCTGGCGGAGAGGATCGGCGCCGAGCGCATTCTGTTCGGCTCGGACTGGCCGCACGGCGAGGGGCTGGAGAATCCGGTGTCCTTCACCGAGGAACTGGCCGGATTCGACGCGACGGACGTGCGAAAGATCATGCGCGACAACGCCTTGGAATTCCTCGGGGTGCCCGTCGCCTCCTCGCCGCGATAGTACGGCGAGGACGAGATTCCATGTGTGCACGACCAGTCGCGACCTTTCCCGGCGCGTCCGGATCCGACGTCGGATCGCGACATTCGCCGCCGACCGCGCGCGGCTCGCAAATCGGAGGGCTCTGTTGACCGAATGGACGATCGGAGCCGTCTTCGATGAGATAGCGGCGGCCGTGCCGGACCGCACGATGACCATCTGCGGTACTCGTCGACGCACATTCGGCGAGTCGGCACTGCGCACCCGCCGTTTCGCGAACTTCCTGGCCGAGCGCGGATTCGGCGAGCGGACCCCGCGCGAGCGGCTCCAGCGCTGGGAGTGCGGCCAGGACCGCGTCGCACTGCTCATGCGCAACGACCAATATCTCGACGTGATGCTCGGTTGCGTGAAGGCCCGCGTCGTCCCGGTGAATATCAACCATCACTACACGGCGCGCGAGATCAGGGATCTACTCGCCTACGTCGAACCGCGCGCCATCGTCTATCACAGCTCCTTCGCTTCGGTCGTGGCCGAGGCCGCCCCGGACAGCGTGGAATTGCTGGTGTCGGTCGACGACGGCAGTGACACAACGGAACTCGCCGGCGCCATCCCGTTCGAGCAGGCGGTGGAACTCGGCGCGCCCGACCCGGTCATCGCGACCTCTCCCGATGATCTGGTGATGCTGTGCACCGGCGGGACGACCGGACGTCCCAAGGGTGTGCTGTGGCGGCAGAGCGATATGTACGTGTCGTCGATGAACGGCGCCGACCACGAATCCGCCGCACCCCTGCACAGCCTCGCGCGGATGACGGGATTCGTGTGGTTCGCGGTGTCTCCGCTCTCGCACGCGGCAGGCATCTGGACCTCGTTCGCCGGTCTGCTGGCCGGGCAAACGATCGTGCTCTACGACGACAGGAAGAAATTCGACGCGCACACCGCGCTGGAGACAGCGGAGCGCGAACGAGCCGCGCTGATGACCATCGTCGGCGACGCCTACGCCGCACCGCTGGTGCGCGCGTTGCGCGAGCGCACCTACGACCTGTCCTCGCTGCTCGGCATCGGAACAGGCGGCGCGGCGACCAACCCCGCCTACCGGCGCGAACTACTCGAGCATATCCCGCACGCCTACATCGTCGAAGGGTACGGATCGTCGGAGACCGGGGGAATGGGCTTCGGCCGCAGCACGCGCGGCGCCGAGGTCGACACCTTCGCCCCGATGCCCGGCGGCACCGCCGTGTCCAAGGACCGAACGCGCTTCCTGAGACCGGGGGAGACCGAGGTCGGATGGGCGGCCCGCACCGGCCGGGTGCCGCTGGGATATCTGGACGACCGCGAGGCCACCGAGAAGACGTTCCCCGTCATCGATGGGGTGCGCATGGCCATCCCTGGAGACCGTGCGACGGTCGACGCCGACGGCACACTACGCCTGCTCGGGCGGGATGCGCTGGTGGTCAACACCGGTGGCGAGAAGGTTTTCGTCGAAGAGGTCGAAGAGGTGCTGCGGGCGCATCCGGAAGTCAGCGATGCGCTGGTCGTCGGCAGGCCGAGTCCGAAATGGGGGCAGGAGGTCGTCGCGCTGGTCTGCTCCGCAGGGGGCGAGCCCATCACCGGAGCGGCCCTGCGACAGTCCTGCCGAACGCGATTGGCCGGGTTCAAAGTGCCCAAGGAAATCATCTTCGTCACCGAAATTCGACGCCTCGGAAATGGCAAGCCGGATTACCGATGGGCCAAACAGCGGGCCGTCGAAGGTGTCACGGAAGGAATCGGAGCCTGACGATGCGGAAAGTAAACGACTGCCTGGTCAATGTTCACTTCGGTGAACGTGAGCAGCCCAACTGGATGCTGAAGGTCAGGGACGACTATTTCAAGGGCTCGACTTCCATGTACGCGCAGGTCGATCTCACCGAATTGCTCGACGAGATGGACGAACAGGGCGTCGAGAAGGCGATCCTGATGTACTCGATGGTCAAACCGTCCACCACGACGCTCAAATTCGTCGAGGCGCGGCCGGAGCGATTCTCGTTGGCGCTCAACGGGGTCGACCTGCTCCATCCGGTGGCGTCGCTGCGTGAACTCACCTCCCTGGTGAACACCCTGCCGGTGGCCTACACGACGACGGGACCGAGTTTCTGGGGCGACGGACAGTATCCGCCGACCGACGCGGTCTACTATCCGCTGTACTACAAATGCGCCGAAATCGGTCTGCCCCTGTGCATGAACACCGGCATCCCCGGCCCGCCGATTCCGGGTGAGGTGCAGAATCCGATCTATCTGGATCGGGTCTGCTATCGGTTCCCGGAGTTGCGGCTGTGCATGATCCACGGCGCCGATCCGTGGTGGGACACCGCGATCCGCCTGCTGATGAAATACGAGAACCTCCGGCTGATGACTTCGGCCTGGTCGCCGAAACGGCTGCCGGAGAGCCTGATTCATTTCATGCGCACGCGCGGCGAGAACAAGGTGATCTTCGGTTCCGATTGGCCGGTGCTCGCCATGCGCAGGCTGGTGCCGGAGGCGGTGGCGCTCGACCTGCCCGACAACGTCCTCGACAACTACCTCTACAACAACGCGCAGGAATTCTTCTTCGGCGACCGATCTGTCGGCGACTGACACGCGCCGGAACAAGGAGTACGAATATGGACCGCTACGAATTGCGCAGGCAGGATTACAGCCTGTCCGAGGATCAGACGGAACTGCAAGCCGCGTATGTGAAATTCTTCAAGACGCGGTGCTCGCTCGAGGTCGTCCGTGCGGCCGAACCCGCGGGTTTCGACAAGAATCTGTGGGAGCAACTGTGCGGGACCGGCGCGACCACGATGGCGCTGCCCGAGTCGGTCGGCGGGGACGGCGCGACGATCGTCGATCTGACCTTGGTCGCCGAGGAACTCGGACGCGCGATCGCACCGGTGCCGTGGATCGATCACGTCTGCGCGGCGCGACTGCTGGCCCGGCTCGGGGCGTTGTCCGCGGGTGATTCCGAGACCGCCGACGTGGTCGAGGGCAGGCAGTTGGTCGTTCTCGATCCGCGCGTCGACGCGGCGGCCGGACTCCGGCTGATTCCGTCGGGATCGATCGCCGATCACGTCATCGTGCGCGACGGCGACGAGATCGTGCGACTGAGTTTCGATACCCGCCCGGCGAAGGTGGACAATATCGGCCGCCTGCCGATGGCGTGGGTCGATCCGGGCGCCGCCGACCGGCGAACCGTTCTCGCCGCCGGTGCCGAGGCGCGCGCGCAGTACGACCGGGCGCTCGACGAATGGCGGGTGCTCACCGCCGCGGCGCTGGTCGGGCTCGTCGAGGAAACCATGCGCGTGGCAGCGGAATTCGCGACCACCCGCTACACCATGGGCGTCCCGATCTCGACCTTGCAGGGGATCTCGCATCCGCTGGCCAATATCGCGGTCGTCGTCAACGCCGCCCGTGCGCTGACCCGTCGCGCGTCGTGGTTCCTCGAATTCGAACCCGATTTCCAGCCGGGACTTGCGGCGGCGGCCTTCGTCTACATCGCCGACGAGGCCCCCAAGGCCGCCACCATGGCGGTCCAGGTCCAGGGCGGCCTCGGGGTTTCCACGGAATCGGCCGCGTCGGCCTATCTGCTGCGCGCCAGGGGATGGCCGCTCGCCGCGGGCGATGTGGGAGCCAGCGCGGCACAGGTCGCCGAACGCTTCGCGGCCGCACAGGCCTAGGACGGAGGAATCATGGATTTTTCACGAGTCGAACTCCGCGAGGACGACGAGAAGTTTCTGGCGGGGGTGCGCGAATTCCTCGACACCCACGTCACCGACGACGTGCGCCGCCGAGATCGCGAGACCGGCGATAATTTCGACGAGGGTGTGCACCTGGCGATGGGCGCGGCGGGCTGGCTCACCGCCGAACTGAGCTCGGAAGCCGACGGCGGACTGAACCGCCTGCGGCGGCGGCTGTGGGATTTGGAGAAGCGGCGGTCGCACGTGCCGTGGGTCACCTGGGGTACCACCATCATCGTGTCGAAATCCGTCCGGCAGCACGGATCCCCCGAATTGCGGCAGGAGGTACTGCCCGGCCTCGAGCGCGGTGAGATCCGGCTGTGCCTGGGATATACCGAGCCCGAGGGCGGATCCGATGTCGCGATGTGCAAGACCCGCGCGGTACGCGACGGTGACCAGTGGGTGATCAACGGCTCGAAGATGTTCACTACCGGCGCGCACAACTGCCAGTACGTCTTCCTGATCACCAATACCGATCCCGAGGCACCGAAACACAAGAGCCTCACCATGTTCCTGGTTCCGCTCGACAGTCCCGGCATCGAGATCCAGGGCATCCGCACCGTGGACGGCGACCGCACCAATATCGTCTATTACAGCGATGTCAGGGTCGACGACAAATACCGGCTCGGCGATGTGAACGGCGGCTGGGCCGTGCTGATGGCCCCCCTCAACGAAGAACACGGAGTGGTGGGCGAGTCGGCCGACGGTCTGCAGGACGTCTCGGTCATGACACACCAGGGTGTGATGATGGCGACCGCGGTCGACCGGGTCACGGCGATCGCGGCGCGCGAGGGTCCGGACGGCCGCCGACTGCTCGACGACACGTCGGTGGCGTATCGGCTCGGCCGCAGCATCGCCAGGGTGGAGGCGGCCCTGTCCGCGCCGCATATGTTCGGGCGGGTCGCCATCGCCCAGGCGATGCGTGACATCTCCCCGGATCTCATGGATATTCTCGGTCCCGCTTCGGCGCTTCCGATCGATACCGAGGGCGCCGCCGATAACGGTGGGGCCGAATACATCTACCGCTGGGCGCCGCTGTGCGGCATCTACGGCGGCACGCTCGAAGTCTTCCGCAACATGATCGCCCAGCACGTGCTCGGACTCGGGCGCGCCAACTATTCGCTTCCGGCCAAGCCGAAGGCGAAGGTGAGCTGAAAAGGAGCCTTACCATGCCTTCACGCCAGGTCGGTTTTCCGGTTTTCGACTCGGATAACCACATGTACGAGACGCGGGACGCGCTGACGAAATTCCTGCCGGACCGCGTCAAGAATACGATCCGCTACGTCGATCTCGATGGGCGCACGAAAATCGTCGTGCGCAATCTGATCAGCGAGTTCATTCCCAATCCGACCTTCTCGGTGGTCGCGAAACCCGGTGCGCAGGAAGACTATTTCCGCTACGGCAACCCGGACGGCAAATCCGCCAGGGAGATCATGGGCGAGCCGATGAAGTCGATTCCGGCGTTTCGCGAACCCGCGGCGCGGCTGGCGAAGATGGACGAGTTGGGTATCGACTACGCGTTGATGTTCCCGACGCTGGCCAGTCTGGTCGAGGAGCGTCTCAAGGACGATCCCGCGCTCACCCACGAGGTGATCCACGCGTTGAACGAGTGGATGTTCGAGCAGTGGTCCTTCGATTACGAGGGCCGGATCTTCGCGGTTCCGGTGATCACGCTGCCGGTGGTGGATCGGGCACTGGAGGAGTTGGAGTGGTGCCTCGAGCGCGGCGCGAAGACGGTGCTGGTGCGTCCCGCGCCGGTGCCCGGCTACCAGGGCACCCGCTCGTTCGGATTCGAGGAGTTCGACCCGTTCTGGCGTCGCTGCGTCGAGGCGGGTATTCCGGTGTCGATGCACGCTTCCGACAGCGGATACTCGGATGTGCTCAACATCTGGGAGCCCGCGACCGAGTACCAGCCCTTCATCCCCACGGCATTCCGCACCGCGGCCATGGGTAGCCGCGCCATCGAGGACGCCATGACCGCGCTGGTCTGTCACGGAGCGCTCTCGCGGGTGCCGGAATTGCGGATCCTGTCGATCGAGAACGGCGCGGATTGGCTGCCGACGTTGTTCCGGAATCTGAAGCTCGCCTACAAGAAACTGCCGCATCTGTTCCTGGAGGATCCGGTCGTCGCGTTCAAGCGGTGCGTGTACATGAATCCGTTCTGGGAGGACGATTACCGCGAGATCGTGGAGTTGATGGGCGCCGACCATGTGATCTTCGGATCGGATTGGCCGCATCCGGAAGGACTGCGGGATCCGCTGAGCCTGCTCGACTACTTCGACGGAATCCCCGAGGACGACGTCCGCAAGATCATGGGCGGCAATATGTTGCAGTTGCTCGGAATGGATTCCAAGGTGGGCGCCGACCGCTGAGGCCGGCCCACCAGAACGAAAGGTCAGTTATGAGTGCGGATCTCGTCCTGTACGACGTCGCCGACGGCATCGCGACGATCACCCTGGATCGTCCCGAGGTGGCGAACGCGTTGAATATGGAACTGCTCGACGAACTCGACGTGGTGTGGACGAGAGCGGGCGACGATCCCGAGGTCAGAGTGATCGTGCTGCGCGCCAACGGAAAGCATTTCTCCTCGGGTCACGACATCGATCCGAAGACCTGGAACAACAAGTCGAAATGGCTGGTCTCGGATATCTACGATGTCGAGGCTCGCCGATACGTGGGCTATTCGCTGAAGTGGCGCAATATCCCGAAACCGTCGATCGCCGCGGTGCAGGGTGTCTGTATCGCGGGCGGTCTGCTGCTGGCGTGGCCGTGCGATCTGATCGTCGCGGCCGATAACGCCAAATTCTCCGATCCGGTACTCGCCATGGGTATCGGTGGAGTCGAATACCACGGCCACACCTGGGAACTCGGCCACCGGCTGGCCAAGGAGATCCTGTTCACCGGCCGCGCCATCCTCGCGGAGGAGGCGCATCGCGTCGGCATGGTCAACAAGGTGGTCCCGCGCGATGAACTCGATTCGGCGACAAGGGAGTTGGCCACGCAGATCGCTGCCAAGCATCCCTTCGCGCTGCGGATGGCCAAGCGCGCGGTCAATCAGACCCTCGATATCCAAGGCTTCACCACCGCGGTGCAATCCGTCTTCGATATCCATCAGCTCGGGCACGCCCACGCGATCTCCGAGAGCGGACTGCCTGTGCTGATCGCGCTGGAGGGGATGAAGGCCGAGGTATCCCAGCAGCGCGATTCCGCCACGCCACGCTGAGATCGGTACCCGAGGAGAACACGTGTCCGGGACATCGGAACGTCCGCTGCCGTCGATCACACCGGAGACCGAGTTCTTTTGGACTTCCGGTGCCGATGGCCGACTGCGGATTCAGCAATGCCAGTCGTGTGCGGCGCTGATCCATCCACCGCAGCCGGTCTGTCGGCACTGTCGCGGCGACCGCATGGGGGTACGCGCGGTGTCCGGGTACGCCACCCTGATCGGTTTCACCGTCAACCACCGCTTCACGCTGCCCGGCCTGCCCGCGCCGTATGTCGTCGCACAGGTCGCCCTCGAGGAGGATTCGCGGGTCCGGCTGACCACCAACACGGTGGAATGCGAACCGGAACAGCTCGAACTCGGCCTCCGGATGGAGGTGGTCTTCCAGCACGTCGGTGCGGTGTGGCTGCCGCTGTTCCGTCCGGCCGCCGTGTCCGGGCCGTTGGCGCCATTGCCCGATGACCCCATCGATCCCGCGTCCATGCGCGATCATGTCCGGCCGATGGCGACGCGGGAGAAGTTCGAGGACAAGGTCGCCATCACCGGAATCGGCATGTCGCCCATCGGCCGTAGGCTCATGGCCGATCCGCTGTCGCTGACGGTGCGAGGTTGCCGCGCCGCTGTCGAGGACGCCGGACTCCGACTGGAGGATATCGACGGCCTGGCGACCTATCCGGGTTCGGGTAACCTCGGCCCGTTCACCGAGGGCGGTGTCACCGCGGTGGAGTCCGCTCTCGGTCTCCGGCCGACCTGGTACAACGGCGGTGGGGAGACCTTCGGGCCCGGCGGTTCGGTGATCGCGGCGATGCTGGCGGTCGCGGGCGGTCTGGCCAGGCACGTGCTGTGTTTCCGCACCATCTGGGAATCCACCTACGCGGAATTGGTTCGCGCGGGATCTCTTTCGCCGCCCCCCGGCATCGCCGACAGCTGGCTTGCCCCCTACGGCGCGATTTCGGCGGCCCACCTGCTCGCGCAGACCGCGCAGCGTCATTTCCACCGCTACGGCACCGACCGGGAGACGCTGGGCTGGATCGCCCTCAACCAACGCGCCAACGCCGCCCTGGATCCGACGGCGATCTACCGCGATCCGCTCACCATGGACGACTACCTGTCCGCGCGTCCCATCACCACCCCCTTCGGTCTGTACGACTGCGACGTACCGTGCGACGGCGCGGTCGCGGTAGTGGTCTCCGCGCGGGAAACCGTGGCCGATCTGGCCCAGCCGCCGGTTTTCGTGGAGGCGGTGGGAACCCAGATCATCGAACGCCTCGAATGGGATCAGAGCACATCGACCCATGAGCCGCAGGTACTGGGCCAGGCCGCCCATCTGTGGTCGCGCACGGCACTGCGTCCCGATGACGTGGATGTGGCCGAACTCTACGACGGATTCACCTTCAACTGCCTGTCCTGGATAGAGGCGCTGGGATTCTGCGGAATCGGCGAGGCCAAGGATTTCCTGCGTGGCGGCAGGAATATCGCGCGTGACGGCGTGCTGCCCCTCAATACCCACGGCGGGCAACTCTCGCACGGCCGTACCCACGGCATGGGCCTCATCCACGAGGCGGTCGCGCAATTACGCGGTCAGGCAGGCGCTCGCCAGATCCCGGACGCTCGCGTCGCCGTCGCCAGCGGCGGCGGTCTGACGCCGAGCGGCGTGCTACTGCTGCGGGCGGACCGGTGACCCGCCGGTTCCCGTAGGCGAAACGGCCGATACGGGGTCGCCAAGCCGGTATACGTACGTTACTGTAATACTAACAGTAACGTTATCGAAATGCGGGAGGTGTCACGTGAAGGTTCCCTTCACCTGGAAGGTCACCGGTTGGTTCATGGTCGGCTGGTCGGCCGAGTTCCCGCTCGGTGAGGTCCGGCCGCTGCGATACTTCGGCGAGGATCTGGTCGCCTACCGTGACGAATCCGGCGAATTGCATATCCTGACCGGCCACTGCCGCCACCTCGGCGCGCATATCGGCTACGGCGGCAAGGTGGTCGGTGATTGCGTCGAATGCCCCTTCCATGGGTGGCGGTGGGGGCCGGACGGCACCAATCGCAAGATCCCCGGCCAGGATCGGACCAACCGCGGCCTGCGGCTGCGGGTCTACCCGGTCAACGAGCAGAACGGCTGCGTGTTCATGTGGCATCAGCCCGACGGCAAGGAGCCGCAATGGGAGATGCCCGATATCCTGCGGCTGTTCCCTGACCTCGGCACCGACCCGGCGAACTTCTATCGTCCCTACCCCGAGTTCTCCCGTAAGACCGAGAAGGAACCGGTGCATCCCCAGGTCGTCCTCGAAAACGGCCCGGACAGCCTGCATTTCGAGTATGTGCACGGCGCAACCGTCACGCCGCAGATGCTGGACTACAGCGCCGTCGACCACACCTGGTCGTTCCTCACCGGCTGGCCCGACGCGCGCAGCGACGATCCGGAGCGGATGGCGCTCAAGATCCACGCCCAGATGTTCGGCCTCGGCGGTTCCATCAGCGCCTTCGAGGGTTCATCGAAACATCGGCTCATCTTCGCCACGACCCCTGTCGACGACGAGTGCTTGGATCTGTTCTATTCGATCTGGTGGCCGAGGAATCCGGGCGACGATTCCGACGTCCCGCCCCCGGAAGTCCAGGCCCGCGTCGAGAAGCAGTTCCTGGTCACCGTATGGGAAGACCTCAGCATCTGGCGCCACCAGAAGTACGTCGAACGGCCCCCGCTCTCGCCCAAGGACGCGAAACCCTATATGTCGCTGCGCAAATGGGCCACTCAGTTCTATGATGTGCCACCGGTTGACGCGGCGAGCACCTCGGCGTGAGCCGGTGATCGTGGAGGTGGTGCTGCCGCGCGACGCCGTCGCGGGGGTGCCACGCGAATACGGCACCGCGATCATCGACACCACGCTGTGACTGCTGGCGACCGTCACCACGACCGAGGAACTGCTCGCGCCCTGGCGGTAGACCCCCGACGACGCCC